>NZ_KV833291.1:20039-40266 GCF_001837615.1 Corynebacterium sp. HMSC070H05 | reverse complement strand
GGGGGGGGGGGGGAGGTTTTTGTCACATATTGCCGTCACAGGCCCAAATGTTTCCTGAGAAACACCCCCACAACGCACCTTTTAGGGCAACCTGCACACAAAAACGACCCCCTGCACCCGGGAGGTGGTTCGATTCCGGGGCAGAGGGTCGTCGCTAAGCAGGGGCTTTAGTCGCCGATCTGGTCGCGGCCGCGCTTAACGATCAACGGGTCGGGCTCGCCAACCACGTCGTGGTCCTTGTTCGTGTACTCAAACTTGGACAGGATGTAGCGCATCGCATTCAGGCGAGCGCGCTTCTTGTCGTTGGACTTGATGGTGATCCAGGGGGACTCGTCAGTATCCGTGTAGCGGAACTGCTCCTCCTTCGCGCGGGTGTAGTCCTCCCACTTATCCAGCGACGCCAAGTCCATCGGCGACAGCTTCCACTGACGCACCGGGTCCACCTGGCGGATAGCAAAGCGGGTGCGCTGCTCCTTCTGGGTCACGGAGAACCAGAACTTGGTCAGCGAAATGCCGGAGCCGAGGATCATGTTCTCCAGCATCGGCACCTCACGCAGGAACTCGGCGTGCTGCGACTCGGTGCAGAAACCCATCACACGCTCAACACCGGAACGGTTGTACCAGGAACGGTCGAAGAACACGATCTCGCCCGCAGCCGGGAAGTGCTCAATGTAGCGCTGGAAGTACCACGACGTGCTCTCGCGTGGCGAAGGCTTCTCCAACGCAACGGTACGAGCACCACGCGGGTTGAGGTGCTCGTTAAAGCGCTTGATGGTGCCACCCTTACCGGCGGCATCGCGGCCCTCGAAAATAATGATGTGGCGCTGACCAGTATCCTTCGTCCAGTTCTGCCACTTCAGCAGCTCAATCTGGAGCGCGCGCTTCTCATGCTCATACTCATCGCGGGAGAGGCGCTCATCGTACGGGTAATTCTCGCGCCACGTCTGGATCGCAGTGCCATCCGGCATCAGCAGCACCGGATCGTCTTCATCGGTGTCGTCCACAACCCAGCCTTCGGTCTGGGCGAGGTCGATCATCGGCAGTTCGTCATCCTTGTGGTCAGCCATACCACTCATTCTATTCCGCTTTGCCTCGCTGCGCTGGGAAAGCCCCCCACTAACAGAAAAATGCCCCGTCGCACGTAGCGACGAGGCACCTTACAGGTCGGTCTTATGCAACCAGACCAACGAGGTCGGCGAGAGCGCCTGCGAGGACGCCGAAGTTGCCAAGCAGCTCAACGAGAGCGCCCGGGATACGGGTAACCTCGGTAGCGTTACCGTTCTCAACGCCGAGACCGGTGCCGGAGGAAAGTGCAACCCAGTTGTACAGTGCTTCCATGATGTTTTTCTCCTAGTTAAGAGGTGTGCTTACTTAGCTTCTGCAGCCGGCTTCGGGGTGACCTTCTTGCCGGTCGCCTTCTCAGCGAACGTCAGCAGAGACTCCGGGGTCTTGGTGAAGATCTTCTCGATCGCGGTTGCGAACGTCTTGAAGTCCTTGAGCGCCTTCTGGATGACCTTGAGATCTACAGGCATTACATGCTCCTAAAAGTTAGGTGCCAGTCTGTGTCTGGCTTTACTGACAGGTACTGACACCCATCGGGCGTCAGGGAGTTATTTTGCCATAGGTAACGATTACGTCAAGGGGAACTACAGAATTGTTTTCAATGCTGACAGATATTTTTCAACACCTCACGTTTACCAAAACGTAACCATATTTCAGCTCTATCGACTACCTGCCCAAATTCAATAAAAGAAGTAAACGTCATATGAATTCGATGACGACTGTATAGACCATTCAGCGCCGAAACTCGCGACGGAAACTCCACAAACCGGAAATGGATGTGAGGGACTACACCTATTCAGGGGGTCGTCGACAAGCAATTGCGCAAAAGAAAAACGCGCCCCGAAGGACGCGTTGCTCATTAGGCGGGCATTACATCATGCCCATTGCTTCCGGGTCCATGCCCGGGTTTGCACCAGCCGGCTCCGGCTTATCAGCCACAACCGCCTCAGTGGTCAAGAACAGCGCAGCGATGGACGCAGCGTTCTGCAGCGCAGAACGGGTCACCTTCGCCGGATCCGCAATGCCGTTAGCCAGCATGTCGACGTACTCGCCGGTCGCAGCGTTCAGACCCTCGCCATCCGGGAGGTTGGCAACCTTGTCAGCCACCACGCCCGGCTCCAGGCCAGCGTTCAGCGCGATCTGCTTCAGCGGAGCGGACAGGGCCTCGCGGACGATCTTCACGCCCGTAGCCTCGTCGCCCTCAAGGCCGAGGTCGCCCTCGAGCTCGTTGGCAGCCTGCAGCAGAGCCACACCGCCACCAGCGACGATGCCCTCCTCCACAGCAGCCTTCGCGTTACGCACAGCATCCTCAATGCGCAGCTTCTGCTCCTTGAGCTCCACCTCAGTAGCAGCGCCAACCTTGAGCACCGCAACACCGCCGGCCAGCTTGGCCAGGCGCTCCTGCAGCTTCTCGCGGTCGTAATCGGAGTCGGAGTTCTCGATCTCAGCGCGGATCTGCTTCACACGGCCGTCGATCTGCTCCTGCTGACCAGCGCCCTGCACGATCGTGGTCTCATCCTTGGTCACCACAACCTTGCGAGCCTGACCCAGCAGCTCAACGCCAGCGGTCTCCAGGGACAGGCCGACCTCTTCGGAGATGACCTGGCCACCAGTCAGGATCGCCAGATCCTGCAGCATTGCCTTGCGACGATCGCCGAAGCCCGGAGCCTTCACAGCCACAGACTTGAAGGTGCCGCGGATCTTGTTCACAACCAGTGTGGACAGGGCCTCGCCCTCAACATCCTCGGCGATAATCAGCAGCGGCTTGCCGGACTGCATAACCTGCTCCAGCACCGGCACAAGCTCCTTGACGTTGGAGATCTTGCCGGACACCAGCAGGATGTACGGGTCCTCGAGCACGGCCTCGCCGCGCTCCATGTCGGTGGCGAAGTAAGCGGAGATGAAGCCCTTGTCAAAGCGCATACCTTCCGTAACCTCGAGGTCCACACCAAACGTGTTGGACTCCTCGACCGTGATCACGGACTCCTTGTTCACCGCACCGTTGCCGACGGCGTACATCGCCTCAGCAATCTTCTTGCCGATCTCCGGGTCGGAAGCCGAAATACCAGCGGTGGAAGCGATCTCCTCCTGGGTCTCAACTTCCTTCGCCTGGTCCAGCAGGTACTTGGATACCTTGTCGGTGGCAGCCTGAATGCCGCGCTTGATACCCATCGGGTTGGAACCCGCAGCAACGTTGCGCAGGCCCTCGCGCACGAGTGCCTGGGCGAGGACGGTAGCGGTGGTGGTGCCATCACCGGCGACGTCGTCAGTCTTCTTGGCGACTTCCTTGACCAGTTCCGCACCGATCTTCTCGTACGGATCCTCGAGGTCAATCTCGCGAGCGATGCTCACGCCGTCGTTGGTAATCATCGGAGCGCCCCAAGACTTCTCCAACACCACGTTGCGGCCCTTCGGGCCCAACGTGACCTTCACAGCATCAGCCAGGGTGTTCAGACCGGTCTCGAGGCCGCGACGTGCTTCCTCATCAAATGCAATCATCTTTGCCATGTGAGTGTGTCACTCCTTATATATAGGCGTACGTGGACGATCACTCAGTTCGTCGGTGCAAGCAGGCGCCCGCGACGGCACGGCTGACGAGTGGTCTCAGCCTCACCCGCTCTTCTTCGTTTATTTGGCACTCGGTTGAGATGAGTGCCAGCCACATTTTTAGCACTCTCGGGGGTTGAGTGCAAGAGACGCAGGGGCTGGCTCGGTTGCTGCTAGCGTAGTGCCATGACAGACGCACAGAACAGCACAAGCAACAGCACAGCAACCTACGCACCACAGCGCGACCGGATCTTCGCGGATCTGTCCAAGTTGGTGTCCTTTAACTCCCCGCACTCCACCCCGGCCCTGAAGGACGAGCACGAGGCAGCGTGTGTGTGGACGGTCGAGGCGCTCAAGGACCTCGGCTTTGAAGTCACCCGCTACCCGACGGTGGACGACGCGGACACGATCGTCGCTACGAAGCCAGCGAAGAACGGCATGCCGACGGTGCTGCTGTACTCGCACTACGACGTCGTCCCGGCGAACGATCCAGAGGCTTGGACGAACAACCCGTTCGAACTCACCGAGCGTGACGGCCGCTGGTACGGGCGCGGCGCCGCGGACTGCAAGGGCAACCTGGCCATGCACCTGGAGGCACTGCGCCTCGTCGAGGAAAACGGCGGCACGGACCTGGGGCTGAAGGTTGTCGTCGAGGGCTCCGAGGAGCTCGGTGGGGATGACGGTCTGGGTAAGTTGATCGTCGACAAGCCTGAGGTGTTTGAGGCGGACGCGATCCTGATCGCGGACTCCGGCAACGTCGCTGTCGGTGTGCCAACGCTGACCACTTCCCTGCGCGGCGGCGCCCAGATCAACGTGACGGTGGAAACACTCAAGGGCGCGATCCACTCCGGCGGTTTCGGCGGCGCGGCTCCGGATGCGGCGCACGCACTGATGGTCATTGCAACATCGCTTTTCGACGAGCACGGCCGCACCACCATCGACGGCGTGGACACCACCGCGAAGTGGGACGGCGACCCGTACGATCCGGAAACCTTCCGCGGCGACGCGACCGTCCTGGACGGCGTGGAACTGCTGGGCACCGCCGACGACAACCCGGCCGACCTGGTGTGGGCGCGCCCGGCCGTGACCATGATCGGCTTTACCTCCACCCCGGTTGCAGAGGCGATGAACGCCGTCAACCCGCGCGCGGAAGCACAGTTCAACCTGCGCGTCCCGGCTGGCCAAGATTCCGCCGAGGTGGCAGAGAAGATGGTCGAGCACATCAAGGCCCACACCCCGTGGGGCGCCAAGGTGGACGTCCAGGTCAGTGGCGTGAATCAGCCATTTTCTACGGATGTGGAAGCGGAGGCCGTCGCAAAGCTTGGGCAGTGCCTGAAGGACGCATACGGCGCAGACGAGCTGGCTGTCGTAGGCACCGGCGGCTCGATCCCACTGACCATCACCCTGCAGGAGCAGTTCCCCAACGCGGAGATCGCACTGTACGGCGTGGAGGAGCCGCTGTGTGGCATTCACGGTGTCGACGAATCCGTTGACCCGACCGAGATCGAACACGTGGCCATCGCAGAGGCGATGTTCCTGCAGCAATACGGGAAGTAAGAAAAATTCGCTACAGTGGAACAAAGATGGCCGCGCCACTGGTGTTGACGCGTTGTATCTTGTTGCCACAATGAGCAAGTTATTTCTGTGTGAACTGGAAAGCCCCTGAGGTTAGGCGCGCCAACGGTACGACTGACCTCAAAGGAGGGCTGCCAGAAAGGTGCTCACGTTACTTCTTGCGCTCATGGCTGCCAGCGCCATCGCCCCGGTGCTGCTGCGCAGCGTCGGCCGCTCGGCCTTCGCCATCTTGGCGTTGGTGCCGCTGGCCGGCTTCGTGTGGGTGGTCAAACTCTTCGCCGACGGGGTGTTCCGCGACGGCGGGGAGATCGTTTCCACGTTCACGTGGATGCCATCGACCAACCTCAACTTAGAGTTTCGCCTCGACGCCCTCGCAGCGCTTTTTAGCCTGATCATCCTGGGTGTCGGGGCGCTTGTGTTGTTCTACTGCTGGGGCTACTTCGACTCGAACCCGCGCAGGCTGGCCAAGTTCGGGTTTGAGCTCAGCGCCTTCGCCATGGCCATGTACGGCTTGGTCATCTCGGACAACTTCCTGCTCATGTACGTGTTCTGGGAGTTGACCTCGATCCTGTCGTACATGTTGGTGTCGTATTACGGGGAGCGGGCGACCTCCAGACGCGCAGCCATGCAGGCGCTGATGGTCACCACGATGGGTGGCCTGGCCATGCTGGTTGGCATCAACCTGCTCGGCTTCAACGCCGGCATCTGGCGCCTGTCCGAGGTGTCCCAGATCGCCGACATCGAGGGCACTCCGGCGATCTCCACGGCAATTGTGCTGATCATGCTGGGCGCGCTAACCAAGTCCGCGCAGGCTCCGTGGCACTTCTGGTTGCCCGGCGCGATGGCTGCTCCGACGCCGGTGTCGGCGTATCTGCACTCGGCGGCGATGGTCAAGGCGGGTATCTATCTCGTCGCTAGGCTTGCGCCCGACATGTCGGCGGTGACCACGTGGCACCTGCTGGTGCTGTCCACGGGTGGGTTCACCATGCTGCTGGGCGGCTGGATGGCGCTGAAGCAGCGCGACCTGAAGCTGGTGCTGGCGTACGGCACGGTGAGCCAGCTGGGCTTCATCATCACGGTGATCGGCGTGGGTTCGCGTGAGGCCGCGATGGCGGGGCTTGCGATCACGTTCGCGCACTCGCTGTTTAAGGCCGCGCTGTTCATGATTGTGGGCACGATCGACCACGCCACCGGCACGCGCGACATCCACGAACTATCAGGGCTGGGCAAGAAGCAGCCATTGTTGGCGGGGTTGGCCATTGTGTCGGCTGCGTCCATGGCTGGCATCCCGCCGCTGTTCGGGTTTGTGGCCAAGGAAGCCGCGCTGGAGATGATCCTGCACGAGGAGTTGCTCACCGGTATGCCGGGCAGGATCACGCTGGTAGTGATGGTCGCGGGTTCCATCCTGACCATGGCGTACTCGCTGTACTTCCTGCACGGTGCCTTTGCGACGAAACCAGAGCACGACCGCAAGCCCTCCGAAGCAGTGCGCGACATGCACCGGGTGGGCCCGACCCTTTGGCTCTCCCCAGCCATCCTGACTGCGGGCACGATCGTGTTTGGTCTGGTGCCGGCGCTGCTGTCGGACCCGATCAACAACCACCTCGACGCTCGCTTCCCGGACGTGGAGGGCGAAACGCTCGCGCTGTGGCACGGCATCAACGTGCCACTGATGCTGTCGGCTGTGATCATCACCGCAGGTGCGATCATGTTCTGGCAGCGCGACCTGGTGGCAAAGGCCCAGTTCGAGCAGCCAGCGCTTGGTAACGCCAACGCCGTCTACGACACCATCCTGGCCAAGCTGCACCACTGGTCGATGCGTCTGACCGCGTCTACCCAGCGTGGTTCGTTGGCGATCAACCTGGGTGTCATCTTCGCCACCCTCATGGTTGTGCCGTTGGCTGCGCTGATCCTGGGCGCGTCGAACAACATCCGCATGATCGTGTGGGAAAACGTCTGGCAAGGCCTGATCGTGATCATCATGGCGGGCATGGCGTTCTTTGCCACCCTGCAGCGCAACCGCCTGTCGGCCGTGGTCATGGTCGGCATGACCGGCTACTGCCTGGCCATGATCTTCGCGCTGCACGGCGCACCGGACTTGGCGCTCACGCAGGCACTGGTGGAGACCATTGTGATGGTCGTGTTCATGCTGGTGCTGCGCAAGATGCCCACAGAGGTCGAGCCGCGTAACGACGACAACCGTCTCCGCGCCTGGCTCGCCATCGGCACCGGTGTGTCGGTGGTGGTCGTGGCGATGACGGCGATGTCCGCGCGCGTGACCGATCCGATCTCCACAACCATGCCGGAGTTGGCCTACGAGATCGGCCACGGCCGCAACACCGTCAACGTGCTGCTGGTGGACCTGCGCGCCGCCGATACGCTCGGTGAGATCACCGTGCTGGTCATCGCCGCAGTTGGCGTGGCCAGCCTGATCTTCGGCACCGGCAAGTTTGAAACCCAGTCACGCCGCCCAACCCTGCAGACCACAAAGGCACGCTGGCTCGCATCCGGCGTCAACGACGAGACGGCGCAGAACCGTTCCCTGATGGTGGAGGTTGCCACCCGCATCCTGTTCCCGTCGATGATGCTGCTGTCGGCGTACTTCTTCTTCTCCGGCCACAACGCCCCCGGCGGCGGGTTCGCAGGCGGCCTTGTCGCCGCGCTCGCGCTCACGCTGCGCTACCTGGCGGGCGGCCGCAAGGAGATCGAAGCAACCCTGCCGGTGCACCCAAGCAAGGTGCTCGCAACCGGCCTGCTGCTGTCCGCCACCGCAGCGGTCGTGCCCATGTTCTTCGGCAACCCGCCACTGACCTCTGGATACGCCACGTTCAGTCTGCCGCTCATCGGCGAGTTCGACGTCCCATCCGCCCTGCTTTTCGACGCCGGCGTCTACGCCATCGTCGTCGGCCTCATCATGCACGTACTGGCCTCCATGGGCGCCCACATCGACCTCGAAGAAGAGTCCCGTAAGCAGCGCGCCCGCGACCGCGCCATCGAACTGCAAGAGAAAAACCGTCGCCGCCGCGAACAGCAAGAGCGTGATCGCCGGCAGCGGTTTGATGAGCGGGCGGCGGTGTCGTCGACAGGGTCCACGGTGACGGCAAGGTCCTCAGTTTCACCGTCGATTAGCAAGAGCTCGGAGAAGTAAATGGAAGCGAACCTGTTCTTACTCATCGGCTCAGGCGTACTCATCGCGGCCGGTGTATACCTCATGCTGGACAAAGTGATGACGCGCATGATCATGGGCGTGCTGCTCATCGGCAACGGCGCGAACCTGCTCCTGCTGCAGTCGGGCGGTCGCGCGGGCTCGCCGCCGATCCTCGGACGCGACTCCGTAGCAGCAGCCGACGCCGCCGATCCGCTCGCGCAGGCGATGATCCTGACCGCCATTGTCATCTCGATGGCGATGGTCGGATTCATGCTCGCGCTCGCCTACCGCCAGTACCGCTACCGCAGCGACGACGTGGTCGAACGCGACGAAGAGGACCGCGCAATTGCGGTGCGCCCAACCACGCCGACGGGCGACCGCGACGAAGAGGAAGCGGCCGGCAAGGCTGCTGCGTCGGCATCGTTCGAAGAGCCAGTAAAGGGGGCGGAGCGTGAGAAGTAGTATGTTAGCCCTCGCCGACTGGGCCCTGCCCGCAGTGCCGTACCTGACGGTGCTGATGATTCTGCTGCCGCTCATCTCCGCGGCGTTCATCCTGGTGTTCCGCGGCGTGAACCTGCAGCGCTTCATTGCCCTGCTGACCCTGGCCACACTGACGGTCATGTCGGCGGTGCTGATCATCGTCGCCGACATCCACGGCATCCAAACGGTGCAAATGGGCGGCTGGGAGGCGCCGATCGGGATTACGTTGGTGGCGGACAGGTTGTCGTCGATAATGTTGTTCGTCTCCTCGATCGTGCTGTTCGCGGTGATGTGGTACGGCATCTCCCAAGGTCTGCGCGATGGTGACGACGACGACCCAGTCGCCGTCTTCCTCCCCACCTACATGCTGCTGAGCATGGGCGTGAACCTATCATTCCTGGCAGGTGACCTGTTCAACCTGTACGTCGGGTTTGAGATCTTCCTCGTCGCCTCCTACGTGCTGCTCACCCTGGGCGCGTCGCCGCAGCGTGTGCGCGCCGGCATCGGTTACGTGATGGTGTCCATGGCGTCGTCGATGGTGTTCCTGTTTGCGCTTGCGCTCGTGTACGCGTCCGTGGGCACGGTGAACATGGCACAAGTCGGAATCCGCATGGCCGAACTACCCACCGGTACGCGCGCCGCAATCTTTGCGACGATCCTCGTCGCCTTCAGCATCAAAGCCGCCGTCTTCCCCCTCGACGCCTGGCTGCCGGACTCCTACCCCACCGCCGCCTCCATCGTGACCGCCGTGTTCGCAGGCCTCCTCACCAAAGTTGGCGTGTACGCGATCATCCGCATGCGCTCCACCGTGTTCACCGACGGCTCGCTCGACAACATGCTCATGTGGGTCGCCCTGTTGACCATGATCGTCGGCGTGATGGGCGCAATCGCCCAAAACGACATCAAACGTCTCATGTCGTTTACCCTGGTCAGCCACATCGGCTACATGATCTTCGGCGTGGCCCTCGGCTCCGTCGCAGGCCTATCCGGCGCGATCTTCTACGCCGTCCACCACATTCTGGTGCAGACGTCGCTGTTCCTGGTGATTGGGCTCGTCGAAAGGCAAGCAGGCTCCGCCCAACTGCGCCGCCTGGGCTCCCTGCTGTACACCGCACCCGTCATCGGCGTGCTGTACCTCATCCCGGCGCTCAACCTCGGCGGCATCCCACCCCTATCCGGCTTCCTGGGCAAAGTCATGCTCATCCAAGCCGGTGCCGAAGACGGCTCCTGGCTCGCCTGGACCCTCATCGGCGGCGCCGTGGTCACCTCGCTGCTCACCCTGTACGCCATGATGAACGTCTGGTCCAAAGGCTTCCTGCGAGATCGCGCCGACGCCCCCGAAGGCGACGTCGTCCTCGCCCGCCCCGCCAACCTTGCCGAGCGCGGCGAAACCGTCTCTGCCGGCGAACGCGACGACGTCGGCCGCATCCCCGTCGGCATGTTCCTCTCCACCGCACTGCTGGTACTCACCTCCACGTCGATCACGTTCCTGGCCGGTCCGATCTCCAACATCACCGACCGCGCCGCCCAATCCGCCCAAGACGTCACCATCTACCGCAGCGCAGTACTTATCGACGACCCCACCCAAGCCACCCGCAACCTCGACGCCTTCACCGAACCCACCGACTCCCAAGGCGGGCACGACTCGCTGATGAACCGTCGCAACCAGGAGGTGCGTAACTGATGAGCCTGCTCACCAGTATAAAAAACCGCATGCGCCCCGCCTACATTGCGTGGCTGACCTTCATGTGGGTCCTGCTCATGGGCGAAGTGTCCTGGGGCAACGTCGCCGCCGGCCTCGCCTTAGGCGTCGTCATCGTGCTGGCCCTACCCCTGCCACGCGTCCCCCGCAGCGGCAACCGCATCCACTGGCCACGCCTGATCGCCTTCGTCGGTATCTGGCTGTGGGACCTCATCGTCGCCTCCGCCAAAGTGGCCTGGCTCTCGCTGCGGCCCCAACCCCAACCCAAAAACGCGATCCTGCGTGTGCCCATGCGCGTCAGCAACGAATTGGTGTTCTACCTGGCCACCTGCGCCTACAACCTGCAGCCCGGCGGCACCGTCACCGACATCGACCTGGCCAACCGCGAATGGACCATCCACGTCCTCGACGCGTCCACCCCGGCCGACATCGAACGCGAAATTGCCAACGTAGCCACCCTGGAACGCCAAATGATCGGGATCTTCGAAAGCAGGAGCAAATGAACGAAACGATCTACAACGTCTTCCTCGCCATAGCCGCCATCTTCATCTTCGCCGGCTTCTTCATCCTCGCCTGGCGAGTCATCGTCGGCCCCGACTCCCTCGACCGCGTCCTAGCTAACGACGGCATCACCGCCTCCCTCCAGTGCGCCCTCGCCCTCTACATCTGCTGGACGTTAGACACCACCGTGGTCAACGTGATGATCGTCATCGCACTCCTCGGCTTCATCGCCTCCCTGTCCGTCGCCCGCTTCCGCAAGAGGGATGGTTCCCTATGATCACCGACATCATCTCCCTGATCTTCATCCTGCCCGGCGCGTTCATGGTCTTCTCCGCCGCCGTCGGCACCGCACGCTTCAACTCCACCCTCGCGCGCGTCCACGCCATCACCAAACCCCAAACCACCGGGCTCGTGCTGTTCATGATCGGCACCATCATCCGAGTCACCACCGCCGAAGACTTCGGCGTCCACGAAAAAGGCGACATCGGCATCATGATCCTGCTGGTCATCTTCGCCCTAATGACCAACCCCGTCACCGGCCAGCGCCTCGGCCGCATCGCCCGACGCGAGGGCCTCTACGGCGAGGACGGCCAGCTCACCCGCAACGACCGCCCCGCCAGCTACCACCCCAAGCGCATCAACCCCAACAAGCCCACCGAAACCGAACGGCCGGCGGGCTAAGGGCTGGCTGCTACGGCGCTACGGCGTGATTTCCCACATTTCGTCGCAGGTCGCGTCCACAACCGCCTTCCAATCACCCGTGCGCTGGTAAATCTCCCGCTGGCGCTGGTAGCCGGCGCCACGCTCGACGATCTCGCCGACCAGCCGTAGCTCGTCGAGGCAGTTGAGGTCTTGGGCCGTGGGCGTGAGTTCGTCGATAAGCACTTGCAACTCGTGCTTAATCCAATCCTCGTCCGTATCGCGGCTAGTGATCACGAGCGCGTCCATGCCATAGCGAGCGCCGCGCCACTTATTCTCCGCGACGTGCCACTGCTGCAGGGTGGGCAGGGACTCGCCGCGATCGAGCATCCGGTCGTAGTGGACCACGAGACAGTGCGTGAGCGCCACGACCGCCGCAAGTTCGCGCAGGTTGGACGTCGCATCCGAAATGCGAACCTCGATCGTGCCCCACTTCGCGGCCGGACGGACATCGAAATGCATCGAACCCGTGTGATTAATCACGCCCGAAGTCTGCTGATCGCGCATAAATGCAACCCACTCATCCCAATCCTGGAACTGATACGGCATACCCGCGGTGGGAAGCTGCTGGTAAAGCATCGTGCGGTTCGAAGCGTAACCCGTATCGATGCCGTCCCAACCCGGGCTCGAGGCGCTTATCGCGAGCAGGTGCGGGTACTTCGTCATCACCGCATTAATGATCGGCCACACCTTGTCCTCATGACTGATGCCCACGTGGCAGTGGATACCCCACAACAACATGTGCTGACCCCAATACTGGGTGCGATCCGCGATCTCCTGATACGTGTTCTTCGGACTCAACGGATTCGTGCGGAAATCCGAAAACGGGTGGCCGCCGCTCGCCCACAGGCGGAGGTTCTTCTCATCCGCGACCTCCTTGATCGCTTTGAGGTCGCGCTGGAGGGCGTCGACCGCCTCCCTGGTATTCGTGCAGATCGGCGTGACAAGCTCGATCGTGTTCTGTAGAAACTCCGGCTCCAGGTGCACGTCCGGATTGCGCTTCTGCACCTCCTCGATCACCTCAGCCGCACGCGGCACAAGGTCGCGCGTTTCCGGGTCGACGAGACAAATCTCCCACTCGACACCGAGGGTAGGGGCGGCCGACCTGGCAAAATCGCGAAACGGATCCATAGTCAGCCAGCCTAACCGCTTCGGTTCCCGGGACTGGCATGGCGAAGCGGTTTATATGCGGGGCGGTGCTGTTGGGGTTCCGCCTTCCACACAGATGGTGAGGACGCAACGGAGAGCTTGCCGATTTTTGGCCATCTTCACCCTTGCATTCTCACCATGTGTTGGGGTGGTGCCGGTGTGGTGTCGTCGCAAAGCTAAACGGCGTCTCCTACACGGCATATTTCGCTAATTTTCGACGAAATGCACCGTGTAGGAGGCGCCGTTTGGAGGCTAAAACTAGCCGGCGAGGACGACCGCGACCGCGCTGCGGTTATTCGCGGCCTGCTCCGGAAGGCCGACGGCGCCCTCCGGGATGTCATTCTTGGCGCGGGCGGTGCCACCGACGCGGCGGGCGATGTCGGCAGCGACCTGCTCAGCACCCGGGGTGGCCGGGTCGAAGAACACGTAGGTCTCCGGGAAGATGCCGTACTGCTGCTCAGGCATGTTCATCGTCGCAGCGTCCTGGGACTGATTAGCGACGTTGAACTGGCCCTTGAGCTGGTCCGCCGTGCGATTAGCCAGGTCAGCGATGCCGGAGTTGTTGTAGACGAAGACCTGCGCGCTCGCATTGTCGAGCTGCGCGCCCTGCGGGGCCGGAGCCGGGGTCTCGGCGTTCGGGTCTTGCGCGTTGGGGTCTTGCGCGTTGGGGTCCTGGGCCTGGTCGCCTTCGCGCTGTTCGGCGTTCGGGTCCTGGGAGGCGTTGGGATCCTGGGTGCCCTGGCCCTGGCCCTGGCCCTCGCCAGGCTGGGCCGTGGATGGGGCGGCCTCGGAGGTAGCGGAGGTGGAGGTTTCGGACGAGGCGGAGGATGCGGCGTTGTTGTCGTCACCCTTCTGAGTCATCGCCCACAGGGCCCAGAGCAGCAGCAACGCGGCGACGGCGATAAGGATCATGGCGAGGCCACGGCGGGGCAGGCCGCCTTGGGCGGCGGCGCCCGCCCCAGCACCGGCTCCAGCAGCGGCGCCGCCAGCGGTGACGGCGGTCGAGCCGGCACCAGCACCTGCACCAGCACCTGCACCAGCACCGGCACCGGCACCGGCACCGGCGGCGTAGCCTGCGTACGCCTCGTCGTAGGCCTCGTCATAGTCGTAGTCGGCGTCGTCGTCGCGACGGTGCGCGCCGCGGTATTCCTCGGCGGGTGCGTCGGTGGGGGTGTCGTCGATAATTTCGGCGTCGAGGGGCTCGTCGCCCACGTTGTCGTAGCGGGGGTCGTTGCCATACTGATCTTTAGTCACAGCAGCAACAATAGCCACACCTGGTGGGGGAAGGGAGGCAACACACCGGGTTAGGCGTCGCGAAGCCTTTGCAACCGCCGCACCAACTGAGGCTCCGCCGCGAGCGCATCCGGATTATCCAGAAGCACGTTCAAGCGCTGGTAGTAGCGGATCGGCGTCATGCCAAGTTCGGCACGGATAGCGTCCTCGCGCTTGCCGAGGGACCGCGGGGCGCGCGCGGCGAAACGGAGCACGGCGAGGTCGGTGTCGGAAAGCATGCCTAATATATTGGCATGACCATCCGACCCATCGTTATCCACGGCGACCCTGTGCTGCACGAACCAACCAAACAGGTCACGCAGCCCGTTGAGGAACTGCAGGAACTCATCGCCGACATGCACGAAACCATGGACGCCGCCCACGGTGTGGGCCTGGCCGCCAACCAGATTGGTGTGCCGCTGCGCCTGTTCGTCTACCACTGCCCCGACGGCGACACCATGCGCCGCGGCACCGTGATCAACCCGGTGCTGGAAACCTCCGAGATTCCGAAGACAATGCCTAGCGACGACGGCGAGGACGACGAAGGCTGCCTCTCCGTCCCTGGCTACTCCTGGCCGACCGGCCGCGCGGACTGGGCCAAAGTCACCGGCCTGGACGAGAACGGCAACCAGATCGAGGTGGAGGGCACCGGCTTCTTCGCCCGCTGCCTGCAGCACGAGGTCGGCCACCTGGACGGCTTCCTGTACACCGACGTGCTCACCGGCCGTTACAAGAAGGAAGCGAAGCGCGAAATCCGCGACAAGGGCTGGCGCGAGCCGGGCAACACGTGGCTTCCAGGCACCGACGAGGATCCGTTCGGCCACTAACGCGGTATGATGTGCGGGACTGTCTATTTTTCCGGAGGCACCCATGCGCATCCCCGCCGTCATCGCCGCGACTGCGATCACGCTGACCACTCCCGCTGCGCCCGAAACGCCGCTCGAGCAGCTGCTTAGCGACGTCACCGAGACCCGCACCACCTCCCTCACCGCACTTAAGGAAGCGGATGGGGAGGACGAGGTCCGCGAGATCCTCACCGATTGGCGCAAGAACCTCATCGAGGCCGCTGACGACCTCGAGGAGCTTCGCGAGGACGCCGGCGACCTGACCGACGAGGAAGAAGCCGAGTTCGACGAGGCAGCCGACGCCCTCAAGGCCGAGCGCGCCGGTGTGCGTAAGTTGCGCTCGGAGCTTTTGCTTAACGACGACACCGTGGTCCTCCCCTCCGCCCTCAAGGACCTCGACGGCATCTTGGGCACCACCGCCTTCGACGCCTTCGAGCGCTCTGACAACGGCGACGCCCGCATCATCTACGGCATCCCGGGCGGCAAGGAAGAGGCTGCCGCGTCGGAGGATGCGACTGCGGAGAAGGCTGGCGAGAAGGCTTCGGAGAAGGCTGCTGTTCCGGCAACCACGGTGTCGACCACCCCGAAGACCACGGTCACGGCGACACCGAAGACTACTGCGCCGAAAACCACTGCACCGGAGGTCAGCGAGTCGCTGAGCCTGCGCGCCGAGCGGATGCAGGACGAGACCACCACCTCGGAGACCACTGAGTCCACCACCAGCGAGACGACCACGACGAACACGTCGTCCGGCACCGAGACCACCACCAGTACGACTACCGGGCAGACCACAACCTCCGGCACTTCGTCGAGCACGACGTCCAGCGCGACCGCCACGACCTCGTCGTCTTCGTCTTCCTCTTCGTCGACGACGTCGGCGTCGGTGCTGCAGAACCGCACCACCTCGGCAACGTCGAGCACGACGCGTTCGACCACGTCCTCCTCGAGCACCTCGCGCACCACGACCAGCACCGAAGATGAGCGCGACGGCGACCTCGCCGACACCGGCACCCCGATGCGCGGGCTGATCGGCCTGGGCGCGCTTGCGCTGCTGGCCGGTATGGCGTTTGTGTTGCCGGGTGCGGGTAGGGCTCGTCGATAAGAAGCGCGCGAGAAGCACAGCATATGTCGCGTATTTTCCGCTCGGATGACGTCGTGGTGGGGGACCGCGTCGTGGTCAGGCAGCGGCGCGGCGAGCACGCCAGCGACATCATCGGGCACGTCGTGTCGCTCGACCCGCTGGTGGTGCGGCCGCAGGAGGTGGGTGGCTTCCCGTCGTCGAAGGAGGCGATCGAGGTAGCCAACGTGCACATCATCAAGAAACTGTCGGCGAGGACGGTGCGCAACTCCGAAATCCGCGCGCTGGAACGCCGCATTGCCGAGGGCATCCCCACCACCGAAGAAGCCTGGGCCGAAGGCTGGCTCATCCGCACCGGCAAGACCGACGAGGCGAACTCGGCCGTGCCGCTCGGGCCGTCGGCGGGCCTACAGCCAGTGCCTATCGACGCCATCCGTGCCTTCTACCGCGAACGCAACCTGCCAGTACGCCTCATGATCCCGGAGCGGATCGGCAAACCCGCACTGAAACTTCTCACCGACGAATGGACGCTTGCGGAAGAGCAGGTGGCGTGGGTGGACGGTGAGGGGTACGGGGTGTCGTCGATTAGCAATGTGCCCGAGGGAGCACTCGAGCACCACCGTCGGCGGCTGGCGCTAGGCTAGGCGCATGCGAATCGCCACCTGGAACGTCAACTCCGTGCGCACCCGCGCGGAACGCATCGCCGCATTCCTCGAACGCAACGACGTGGACGTACTCGCGATGCAAGAAACCAAAACCGCAGACGCGACATTCCCCTACGCCACCTTCGAAGCCGCAGGCTACGAGGTTGCGCACGTGGGCGTGAACCAGTGGAACGGCGTGGCCATCGCCTCCCGAGTGGGGTTGGACAACGTGCGCGACCACTTCGACGGCCAACCCGCATTTGCGAAGAAGGGCGAGCCCGAGGTGGAAGCGCGCGCGGTCGGCGCCGAGTGCGGCGGCGTGGAAGTGTGGAGCCTGTACGTGCCCAACGGCCGCGAGATCGGCGACCCGCACTACGACTACAAACTGCAATTCCTGTGGTCCCTGGCGGAATCGGTGCGGCCCGGCGACCTGCAGGTATTCATGGGAGACTTCAACGTCGCACCCCGCGACGAAGACGTGTGGGACGTCGCCTGGTTCGAAGGCAAAACCCACGTCACCGAACCCGAGCGCGCCGCGTTCCAGATGCTGCTGGAGGCGGGGTTGTACGAAATTCGTCACGACAACCCCTACACGTTCTGGGACTACAAATCCGCGCGCTTCCAACACAACGAAGGCATGCTCATCGACTTCCAACTCGCCACTGCCCCCATGCGCGACCTAGTCAAACGCGCCTGGGTGGACGTCGACGAACGCCGCGGTAAAGGCGCATCCGACCACGCACCCGTGATCGTCGATTACGACACGCGCGGCCTCTCCTATAATGAGGTCCGATGAATATCGACCTCGGATGGTGGCAATTCGCCGCAATGGTCCTCGACTACGCCATCAAATTCGTCATGATCGGTGTGGTCCCAGGCGGCCGCAAGCCGTCGTCGGCAAACGCGTGGCTCCTGCTCATCCTGCTGCTGCCCGTCGTCGGGCTGCCGCTGTACCTCCTCATGGGCTCCACGTTCGTGTCGCGACGCCGCCACCGCATCCAAGTTGAAGCACGCCGACACATCGACGACTCCAACCTCAACGTCGCCGACTTCCCCGCCGACGAAGAACTGCCCGACGTCACCACCTCCATCGTGCGCCTCAACCGCACCCTCACCGGCTACCCCGCCGTCCACGCCGACGTGCGCGCACTCTGGACCGACTACCACAAAACGATGCACCGCATGGCATCGCTCATCGACGACGCCACCTCCCACGTCAACATCGAAATCTACGCCGTAGCCTGGGACGACACCACCGACGTCGTCTTCCGCGCCATCGAACGAGCCGTCGTCCGCGGCGTCCACGTCCGCCTCCTCTTCGACCACATCGGCAGCCAAAAATACCCCGGGTTCCGGAAACTGAAACGCCGACTGACCGAAATCGGCGTCGACTGGCACATGATGCTGCCACTCGCCCCACTCCGCGGCCGCTGGCGCCGCCCCGACCTACGCAACCACCGCAAACTCCTCGTCGTCGACTCACGCGTAGCCATGCTCGGATCCTTCAACCTCATCGACCGCTCCTACCTCGTCCGCCAACACCGCCGCGCCGGCCGCCAATGGGTCGACGCGTTTGTCGAACTCGAAGGCCCCATCGTCGCGTCCGCCGACTCCATGTTCGCCACAGACTGGTACACAGAATCTGGTGAGGTGATTGAGCAGGCGCCGGTGAGGGAGTCGTCGACAAGCAATGGCGTGCTCCAACTCGTCCCATCGGGACCCGGATACCTCACCGAGCCGAACCTGCGCATGTTCGTGTCCATGATCCACAACGCAAAAACGCACGTCACGCTCTGTTCGCCCTACTTCGTACCCGACGACTCGCTGCTGGAAGCCATCACCTCCGCCTGCTACCGCGGCGTACACGTCGACCTCCTCGTCAGCGCCAAATCCGACCAATTCATGGTCCAACACGCCCAATCCGCCTACTACGAACAACTCCTCAAAGCCGGCGTGCGTATCTGGGAATTCCCCGCGCCATTCGTGCTCCACACCAAGTTCGTACTTATCGACGACGGCCTCCCCGGCTCCTCCGCCGTCGTCGGATCCTCCAACATGGACATCCGCTCCTTCAGCCTCAACTACGAATCCTCCCTCTTCGTCGCCTCCGGGACGCTGCTGCACATGCTGTCCGAACTCGGCACGTGTTATCTAGCCGTGTCGCGGGAGCTTACTTTGGAGCGGTGGGAGCAGCGGCCCTGGTACAGGCGCTACATCGACAACGTGATGAAACTGACCTCCGCCCTGCAGTAGGGGTGTGTGGGCTGGGTGCGTGGGGTGCGGGTGCGTGGCTGGGCGGCCTGCCCCAGCCCGGACCTTGCCGTCCGCCCGGCCCCTTTAACGCAAACGGCATATCCTGCACGGTACATTTCGCTAATTTTCCGCGGAATGCGCCGTGTTAGATGTGCCGTTTGGCTAAGTTTGGTGCCTCACCACGCGGGCAGAGCCTCAACCGACGCCGGGCCGATCTTCTCCGAACGACGCTTTGCCGCAACAATGCGGTGAAGCACCTTTTCCTCATCCGCCCATATTTCTTTAGGCGTGATGCGGATGATCCAGTAGCCGGCCTCCCGAAGCTGATTTTCACGATGAATGTGCTGTTGAGCGGCACGTGACGCATCCTCCTCAAACTTGATGGCACCGTCGACCTCAATGACCAGCTGGCCCCACAGCAAATCCACCCGGTATTTGCCGATGCGCATCTGCTCCTGCGCCACGACACCGACGCGCCGAAGCAGAAGGCGAACGAGCGTCTCATACGGAGACTCCGACAGCATCGACAATTGCCTAAACGCCTCTCGTGCCTGTTCAATGCCGCGGTTACCGCTAAGGCGGTGGATTGTCTCCTCCAGCTCAGTGTGGACGCCGCCCTTGAACTCGTTGAGCTTCCCCCTGAACAGACTGTCCATCGCGACCACGCCTTCTTTCACGCCGTGCCACCGAGCAATGTCGACTGCTGTGCGCACCTCGGTGGTGAGTTTCACCTCGTTGTTCTCCCCTAACGCGGTGATGTCCATGCCGGGTACGACGATTCGTCGATAGGTAACGCCCGAAGGACGCTGCGAATGTCGAGGAACGCGCCCTTTCGGGTTTGCCATTTCCACCTCAAACGTGCGAGGCAGGACCCACATTCCGTGCGCCGACGCCGCAGCACGCCCCACCAGTATCGACGTGTGTGCCGCCGCCCCCGCTGCCCAGCACCGTAGGAACTGTTGTTCGTGGGGCTTCAGTTTTACCCATTCCGTGCGCGCGATAAACCTTGTCGACGACAGCTTCACACAAACTTGTTCAGCAGCCTTGCCGCGTCCAACTAGTTTCCCCACCAAATCTTGTCTAATCATGTTGCCCCCTCCCCGAGACGCGCTTGAGTGTAGCGCAGTAGGGTGCGGCGCGGGGTGTCTCAAAGCTAAACGGCGCATCCTGCACGGTACATTTCGCTAATTTTCGACGAAATGCGCCGTGTAGGATGCGCCGTTTGCGGGAGGTGGCGCGCCGGGGTGGCGGCACCAGCGCGGCACCAGGGTG
>NZ_KV833291.1:503-19939 GCF_001837615.1 Corynebacterium sp. HMSC070H05 | reverse complement strand
GCGGCACCAGCGCGGCACCAGGGTGGCGGCGCCAACGCGGCACCGGCGGCACCCGCCCCGCAAGCCCCTACGCGTCGCGGGACTCGAGCGCCACCACGCCCGCGATCCAGAGCCCCACCGCCCACACGGCGAAGACCAGCAGCGATACGCCGAGGCCCCAGTGGCCGTTGGGCTGGTTGACCATGAAGGAGGTGAGGTTGCCGAAGGGCAGGAACTTGGCCACGTCGGCACCGAAGCGCGGGATGAAGCCGACGATGGTTTCTACCAGCAGCATCATGCTGATGCAGGCCACGATGGTGCCGGAGGTGTTGCGCACCAGCCAGCCGACGCCCTGGGTGAACATGGTGATCAGCGCCATGCCGAGGGGGACGGCCCAGAGGGCGCGTTGGGTGGCGGGGTTGGTGGTCCAGTTGGCGGGGACGGAGGCGGTGAGGTCGCCAAGAATGAAGGCGAGCACCAGCGCGACCAGCGCCACGATAGCGGCCAATACGGCCCCGAGCAGCACCTTCGCTACGGCGAGTTGCCAGCGTTGGGCGACGACGCGGAAGTTGGTGGCGGGGATGCCGTAGCGGTATTCGGTGGTGACGGTCATGGCGGCCTGCACGATCACGATGATGGCGATGGTGGTGGCCACGGATGCGATGACGGTCAGGGGCGCGTAGGGCATGCCGCTGGTGCGGGAGGCGTAGCCGAATAGGAGGCCGTAGAGGGCGGAGATGACCAGGGTGATGCCGGTGGTCCAGAAGAAGGATGCGGTGGTGCGCAGTTTGGTCCACTCGGCTTGGATGAGGTTATGCATTGGGGGCCTCCGCGGATACGTACTGGGCTTGGTCTTGGGTGCTGTGCATGTAGGCCTCTTCGAGGGAGGCGCGGCGTTCGGTGAGTTCGGCGAGTTGGATGCCGGCGGCGAAGGCGAGGGCGCCGATGTCGTCGGAGGTGCGGTCGGCGATTTCGAGTGTCGCGCGCCCTTCACTATCGACGACGCGCCTAAACGGCACCCCACCCAACGCCGCTTCGAGCGCCTGCGTGTCTGCGGCGCGCACCACGGTGGTCACGCCGGAGTTGTTACGGATGAATTCGGCGACGGAGGTGTCGGCGACGAGGCGGCCGCGGCCGATGATGATGAGGTTGTCGGCGGTTTGGGCCATCTCGGCGAGGAGGTGGGAGGACACGAGCACGGTGCGGCCCTCGGCGGCGAGGGACTTCAGTAGGCCGCGGACCCAGCGGATGCCGGCGGGGTCGAGGCCGTTGACGGGTTCGTCGAGGATGAGGTATTCGGGGTCGCCGAGCAGTGCGGCGGCGATGCCGAGGCGCTGGCCCATGCCGAGGGAGAATCCGCCGACGCGCTTGCCGGCGGCGTCGGTGAGGCCGACGAGGTCGAGGACTTCGTCGACACGCTTGCGCGCAATGCCGGCTGCCTGGGCTTGCCAGAGCAGGGTGGCGCGTGCGGAGCGGTTGGGGTGGACCCCTTTGGCGTCGAGGAGGGCGCCGACTTTGCGGGTGGGGTTGGGGATGTTGCGGTAGGGGGTGCCGTCGATAAGCGAATGGCCCGAGGTGGGTTTATCCAACCCCAGGATCATGCGCATGGTGGTGGATTTGCCGGCGCCGTTGGGGCCGAGGAAGCCGGTGACCACACCGGGTTTGACCGTGAAGGTGAGGTCATCGACGGCTTGGACGGAGCCGTAGCGTTTCGTCAGTCCTTGGACTTCAATCATGCGGTTTAGTATGCACCATCGCGCGCGCAAGCACTGTGTCTAGGGAGGCGGCGAAGGCGGGGTGCAGCGGAAAATCGCGCAGGGTGTCCAGGGGAACCCAGCGCAGTTCTTCGGATTCTTCGTTGGGGGTGGTGGGCAGGGGCTCGTCGCAAAGCGCGAGCACTGTTGTGTAGGACCAGTTGGGGAACTCCGCAGTGCGCAGCGTATCGACGACCGCCACCTCCCCGGGGTCAATCGCACACTCCTCCACCGACTCGCGGATGGCGGCCTCGGCGGGGGTTTCGTGCGAATCGATCGCGCCGCCGGGGATACCCCACGTGTCGCCCTGAGCGGTCCAGGCGGCGCGGTGTTGCAGCAGCACACGCGCGTTTTCGCCGGTCCCCGCGATAAGGAAGAGGCCAGCGGCCCCGTGAAGACCCCAGAATTTTGTGCCGTTGGGTGCGGTGACCCAGCCGTTTCCGTCGCCAAGCATGCCCCCACTGTAGGTGGAAGCGGTTATTATTGCGGAATGGTAATGCGGGCGACGGCCTCGGCTGCGGGGCTGGAGGAGACGAGCGCGGACGCATGGCTCGATGAGCTGGAGCCGCGCCGCGAACGTGCCCGCTTCTTGCAAGGGCGGCTTGTGCGGCCGATGGCGATGGGGCGCCGGGGGAAGGCGTTTCTGCAGACCACGCCCGGCAAGTTGATCGTGGTGATGGTGGTGCTGACCACCTCGATGCTGGCGGCCGGGCTGTCCATGAGCCAGTCCATGTCGCTGCGCAACCAGTCGCTGGACACGGTGCTGAATGCCACGGAGCCGATGAGTGCGGCGGCGCACGTGCTGTCCACGTCGCTGCTGCGGGCGGATACGATCGCCGCGGGGTCCTACGTGCAGGCGGGGCCTATGTCGGAGGACGACATGCGCACGTATACGGCGGCGCTGGACCAGGCGGTCAGTTCCGCCTCCGAGATTTATAAGGGCGCGGTGGAGGCCGATTCTGCCTCGAGCCGGGAGATCGAGGACCTGGTGATTAACATCCAGCGCGACCTGCCCGTCTACAGCGGCCTGAACGCGCGGGCGCAGGTGAACCAGCGCATGGGCAACCCGGTGGGCGTGGCGTACATGTCGCAGGCCAGCGCGATTATGCGTACGCGGATGCTGTCGGCGGCACAAGAGATTAATACGCTCACCCGCCAGGACGTTGCCGACGAGATGCGCCGACTGTCCCAACCGCAGTGGGTGACCCTGTCCGGCTTCCTGGCGGCGCTGGGGTTCCTGTTGCTGGCGCAGTGGTGGCTGTGGCTGACGTTCCGCCGCCGTTTCAACCGTGGCTTCCTCGCCGCCACGCTGGCGCTGCTCATCGCGATCAGTTGGGCCGGGGTGTCTAACTTCCAGTCCTGGCGCTCCGGTTCCGTGGCGTACGCGCGGGCGGCGCAGCCCTGGGAGGAACTCACGGCGGCGCGCATCGACGCCCTGGAGACCCGCACCGACGAAACCTTCGCGCTGCTGCGCCGCGAAACCGCCGCCCAGTCCGCCCGCGACTTCACCGAGACCTACTCGTCGGTCGCCGGCGCGGTGCATACGGCGGAGGATTACGGCATGAGCGAGCAGCTTATCGACGACTCCCGCTCCCACCTCAACGCTTGGTCCAACGAACACGCCGAACTGGTCGGGGCGCTGAACTCCGGCAGTTACGACCAGGCCGCGGCACTGCTGAGCACGCGTAGCGACGCCGACGGGGAGGCCTCCTTCCGTGGCCTCGACGGGTCCCTGGCGGAACTGATTGCGTCCTCGAGGGAGAACACGCGGCTCTACATTGCGGAGTCGTTGGACGCGACCCGGCGCGTCTCCGCCGCCGTGGCGCTACTGTCTGTGCTGGCAGTGGTGTGTATCTGGTGGGGCATCCGCCGCAGGTTGGGTGAGTACCTATGATGCGCGCTCGGTTCGGCTCGCGTGTGGTTGCGGCATGTGCGGTGGCGGCGCTTGCGGTGCCGTCGTTGGTGGCGTGCGCCGGCGGTGAGGGGCATGAGGGGAAGGTATCGGCGACGATCGAAACGCCGTCGCCGACCCGCGAGATGGTGCCGCTGCCGCCGGGCGCCCAGTTGGATCCGGCGGCCGGTCCCCCGGCGGATCCGTTCACGCCGGACGAGTTCGAGTGGGAGGGGTCGTTGGACCCGCGCGGGGGCGCTGGAAGTGAAGCGGACGGTGCCGAGGAGGAGGCCCCGAAGCCGAACGTGGAGCGCATCCGCCAGCGCGGCCGCATCATCGTCGGCATCGACCAGTCTTTGTACCTGCTGTCCTACCGCGACACGGACTCCGGCAAGTTGCGCGGGCTCGAGGTGGACCTGGCCCGGGCGATCGCCCACGACATCTTCGAGGATGACCAGGACCTCCGGGTCGATTTCCGCTTCGTCGATTCGGCAGCGCGCACGGAGGCGCTTAACTCGGGTGAGGTGGACATCATTATCCGGACGATGTCGATTACGCCCGAGCGGACTGAGGTGATTGAGTTTTCTACGCCGTACCTGACGTCGTCGGTAAGAGTGCTCGTGCCCAAGGACCGCGACGTGAATAGCTTGGAGGACCTCGCGGGGCGCACCGCCTGCATCGTCGACGGGACAAACCTGCTGCGTATCGCCAAAACCTACGTGCCGGACTCGAACATTTTGCGCACCCGCTCCTGGTCGGATTGCCTGATGGCGGTGCAGCAGTTTAGGGCGGAGGCGATCGTGGCGGATGATGCGATCCTCGCCGGCCTGGCCGCGCAGGACCCGCACACGACCATTCTGGACGGCGCGTTTGCCACCCAGTACTACGGCGTCGGCGTGGCCAAGGGTCAGGACGATCTGGTGCGGCAGGTCAACGCCACCCTGGAGCGGATGCGTAACGACGGCTCCTGGTACACCCTCTACAACACCTGGCTCGGCGGGTCTATAGCTGAATCCTCACCGCCGCCGCTGCGGTACCGGAAGGAGGACAACGATGGCTAAGCCACACGACCACGACGACGTCCAGCCCACCGAAGCGGTCGCCTTCGACCCCTTCGCGGATGATGAACCAGGCACCGAAGCCGTCGCCTTCGACCCCTTCACCGACGATGATGATCTTGACGACGACTCCGACGCCGAATACGCCGGCCTCGGCGAAATGGCCGGGCTGCTCAAAGACCTGGACAAGTTGCGTAAGGGTTCGGGGCGCGAGGATACGTCGCAACGCTCGCGCCAAGCTGCGCTGGACACCTTCCGCGAACGCCGCGGCACCCGGCGCGCCAGCCGCATCATCGCCGACGGCATGGTGGAACTGCCGTGGGTGGAGCCAACCGAACCGCGCGAGGCGCTGATCGACCCGGAGCCAGCCGTGGTGAAGAAGGGCATCGCGCCGCCGGTGCTGCACCCCGGCGACATCGTGGCTGGCCAGTACGAGATCACCGGCGTGATCGCCCACGGCGGCATGGGCTGGATCTACCTCGCCCAAGACCACTACGTGGCCGGGCGCGTGGTGGTGCTCAAGGGCCTGCACTCCACCGACAACCCCGACGAGGCCGCAGCCGCCGAGGCGGAGCGCGAGTTCCTGGCGGACATCACCCACCCCGGGATCGTGAAAATCTTCAACTTTATCGACGACCCCCGCGTCCCCGGAGGCTTCACCGTCATGGAGTACGTGGGTGGGCCGTCGCTCAGGGCGAGAAGGAATTCGTCGCTAAGCGGAGTGCTCGAACCCGACATCGCCATCGCATACATCCTGGAAGTACTGCCCGCGCTGGATTATCTGCACTCGCGCGGGGTGGTGTACAACGACCTGAAACCCGACAACATCATTGTCACCGAAGACCAGGTGAAACTCATCGACATGGGCGCGGTGTCCGGCATCGGCGCCTACGGGTTCATTTACGGCACGAAGGGGTTCCAGGCGCCCGAAGTGGCCACGGAGGGCCCGTCGATCGCGTCCGATATTTACACGGTGGGGCGCACACTCGCCTCGCTCGTGGTGGACCTGCCGCAAACCGACGGCATCTACGACCCCGGCCTACCCACGCCCACCGACGAGCCACTCTTCCGCCAATACACCTCCCTGTACCGGCTGCTCGCGCGGTGCTGCAACGAAAACCCCGCGCGGAGGTTTGATAGCGTCTCCGAACTGGAAAGCCAACTCCTCGGCGTGCTGCGCGAGGTGGTAGCAGTTCGCGACGGCCGCACCTACCCTGCCCAACACTCCCTCTTCTCCCCGCAGCGCCGCACCTTTGGCACCAAACACCTGGTGTTCCGCACCGACCAACTCATCGACGGCATCTCCCGCACCGTCGACATCACCCCACAAGAAGTCGTCGCCGCCCTGCCCTCACCACTGATCAACCGTGACGACGTCGGCGCCGCCATGCTCCAAGGCTCCTCCTACGCCGAACCCCGCGAAACCCTGGAAACCCTGCGCCAAGCCATGACCACCCCGCAATACGAACACTCGGTGGAAATCCCCTTCGGCGTGGTGCGCACCATGATCGACCTCGGCCTCACCTCCCAAGCCCGCTCCTGGCTGCTCACCCTCCAGGACCGCTTCGGAGACACCTGGCGCTTCTCGTGGTACTCCGGCGTCGTAGAAATGCTGCTCGGCGACTTCCCCACCGCCACCCGCTCCTTCTCCGAAGTGCTCAACCAACTCCCCGGCGAGGCCGCCCCCAAACTCGCACTCGCCGCCGTCTCCGAGTTGTTGCTGCAAGAGCGAGGCCTCCAAGAGCAATCGCTTATCGACGACTCCCTCGCCCGCACCGCCACCAACCTCGAACACCCCCTCTCCAACGTCCCCACCACCGTGCTTCGCGCCATGGTGGAAAACGGCCAAATGGACCCCACCTGGACCGTCACCGCCCTCGAACCCGGCGCGCTACGCTTCCACGCGATCCGGCTGTACTCCCTGGTGTGGCTCACTAACCCCACCACCGTCTCCTCCGCCTTCGGACTCGCCCGCATGCTCATGCGCGAAGGGGAAACCGATTTGGCGTTGCGGGCCCTGGACAAGGTGCCCAACGCCTCGCGCCACTCCCGCATGGCCCAACTCACCGCCATCCTCTACCTGGTCCTGCCCGTCGCAGGCACCGGCGCCGACCCCACCGAAGCGCAAATCCGGGAGGCCGCCGCCCGCCTCGACCAGATCCCCACCACCGAGCCACGCTTCCTGCAGATCAAGACCGCCGTCCTCGACGCCGCCCTGCACTACCTGGTCACCGAAGGCTCCGCCAACACCCCCACCCTTTTCGAATACTCCTTCACCGAACGCGAAATCCGCCACGGCCTCGCCCAAACCCTGCGTGCCCAGGCCCGCGTCGCCCCCTACGCCCAGCACCGCTACGCGCTTGTGGACATGGCGAACAAGGTCCGCCCCGCCACCTGGTTCTGAGGGTGGTGGCTGGTGGGGCCGGTGGGGCCGGTGGGGCCGGTGGGGCCGGTCAAAAGCTAAACGGCGCATCCTACACGGCATATTTCGCTGATTTTCGACGAAATGCACCGTGTAGGATGCGCCGTTTGGGTCCACGGGCCGGGGGCCAGGGCGCGAGGCCGGGGGCCGGGCGCCCCGGCGCGTGGCTAGCGGTTCATGTACGCGGCCGCGGCACCGCCGAGGCCCAGCACCGCCAGGATCGCGATGATGATGCCGACGATCGCACCCGGCGAGGACGAGCCATCGGCACTGCCGGAGCTGCCGGAGCTGCCGGAGGCCTGCGGCTCGACGGTGGAGGTCGGTTTGGTCCCGGTCGGGGTGGTGTAGACCGTCTTGGAAGGCTTGGTTGGCCGCGGCGTGGTCGGCTTCGGGCCCAGGGAGGTGATCGCCGGGTCGCGCTGGCCGGGCAGGACCGGCAGGTTGGTGGCGGTTGGGATGGGCGGGGCCTGGGTCAGGGTCGGCTTGGACGGGTCGGGCTTGGCCAGGATGTCACGGACCTGGTCGGCCTTCTCTGGGTTGGTTTTCTCCAGGTCGGCGATGAGGTCTTGCATGTCCTTGGCGGAGTAGTTGAGGACGGAGAAGTTGACGGTTTGGTCCTCGACAAGCAGGCCTTCCTCGTTGAAGACGCGGAACTGGATCGGCATTTCGGCTTCGTCGTAGCCGATGGTGTTGGTGATCGGTACTTCGATGGGCAGGGCGGCGTTTTCGGTCAGGGCGCCTTCGACTGGGTATTCCCTGCGGAAGTCGCCGCCGGGGTAGTTCACCTGGAGGGTGAATTTGTGCAGGTCGATGCCGAGGTTGGAGAGTTCGACGTTGACGCGGGAGTCGTAACGATTAGCCACGATGTAGGACGGGTTGTCCTTCAGGTTGAGCATGCGCAGGCCCGCCTTGCCGTTGTTGCGTTCGGCGGACAGGGCGACGAGTTGGCTCACGGAGGGGTGGGTGTGGCCGGATTCGTCGGGGTCCTCGTCGGCGACGCCGGAGGTGCCGGTGGCCTTGCGGATTTCGCCGTTGACCAGGTCGAGGTTGTCCCAGTCGGGGGCGATGCTGTAGTTGCCCTTGAAGCATTCGACGGAGCCGTCGGTGCACTTGGCCGGCAGCGGCTTTGTGCTGTCGGGCGTGGCGGTTTCTTTGGAGTAGTTGAACACGCTGAACTGGTAGAGGTAGTTCATGACCGATTCGTAGTGCGGGACGTACTCGCTGTCGGGGCGCTTTACTTTCGACGAGCCCGAGTGGGTCAGGCCGAGGTTGTGGCCGAACTCGTGCAGGATGGTGTTGCGGAGTTGTTCCTGCGAGGTCATGCGTTCGTTTTTGGCGATGTAGAAGGCGCCGTCGGCAAGTAGGGCGTTGCCGGAGGACGGGTTGTCTGCGGCTTGGCTGTCGCCGATGACACCGACGCGGAAGATGTTTTTGCGGTCGCCGAGCAGGCGGTCGCGGTCCTTGATCATCCTGACTGCCGGGTTTTCGCCGGCGAAGTAGTACTCCGCGTAGTCCTCGGTTGGCCCGCCGTGGGGTTCGAGGCCGGGGATGTTGTTGTAGTAGACGCCGGCGTCGATGTGCAGGTTGTAGCCCTCTTTGTCGAAGAGGTCGACGAGGTCGTTCAGCGTTTGGCGCGAGGGGCGGTACACGTTGGTGTTCGCATTGGCGCATTCCTGGAACTTGTCAAAGTCTTCTTCGGTGGGCGCGTACTTGCGCTTGTCGGAGCAGCCCAGGGATTCCCATTCGGATTTCATCCAGTTGAGTTGGAGGAACAGGTCTGGGCGCGTGGGGTCGGCGCCCCAGCGGTGGAGTGGGAATTCTTTGCCGTCGGCGGAGGTGAAGCCGTTGCGTTCCCATTCGTCGGGGAAGCCGTCGCCGTCGGTGTCTTTTAGCGCTTCGCTGGCGGTGCCTTGGAAGGTGACGGTGGCTTCGAGGGTTTCGCCTGGTGCGACGGTGTTTTCCCATTTGCCGGTTTGGAAGCGGCTGGCGTTGTTGGCGCCGGCGAGCGCGTTGTTGAGGGTGTCGCCGGTTGCGGTGGTGGTGGCGTCGTCGAAAAGCGTGTGCACGTTGTAGCGTCCGCCGACGGAGACCTCGTACCCGTTGTTTTTGGGGGTGACGGTGAGTTCGTAGTCGTAGGACATCATGCCTGCGGTGAGGTCGATGGCCAGGGGGCTCGGTGCGTCGGTGACGTTGCGTGCGACGACGTTGACGGTGACTTCTTTGGCGGTGACGGTGAAGGTGCGGGTGAGCTCGACGCCGTTTTTGGTGTGCGTGAGCGTGATGGTGTCTACGCCGTTTTTGCTGGAGGTTTTGACGTCGGTGTCGTTGCCGACGTATTGGACGCGGGTGCCGTCGTTAAACGCGTCGATGTAGAGGGCGGTGGGCAGGCTGCCGTAGGTGGGGTTGTTGTAGGTCAGCCAGCTGACGCGGCCTTTGTTGGCTTCGACGGTTTGGAAGCCTTCGAACGCACCGGTTTTCGCGTCGACGGAGAACGGACGCGTCTGCTCAATGACGGCGCCTGCCTGTATTGGCACTACGAGCCCTGCACCGAGGCTCGCGGCAACCGCGGCGGCGGCGACTTTCTTGTGTACTCGCATGTTCTCCTACTTCCACCAGACTAGGAATTGTTGGTAAAACTCTCGGTTTTCGTACAGGGCGTAGTTGGCTGCCCCGATGAGGCCAAGGATGGCAAGCAGCCCGGCGATCCAGCCTATCGCGTGGGTGTCTACGGAGCTACTGCTTGTCGACGACTCCACCGCCCGTGTCGCCTCCACCGTCACCGTGAACTTGCCACGGGACCCGTCGAGGTATTCGACGAACACCGGCACGGCCTTCGCATGGCCCTCCGCACCTGTGGGGATGCTGGCGGTGAGTTCGCCGGTGGCGTGGTCGATGCCGAAGGTCCAGCCGTCGGATTCGGTTTGGGCGAGCGAGAACGGGTGGTCGATGGCGGTCTCCGGGCGCGTCAGGGCGAAGCGGGAGGTCTCGCCAGCGGTTCCCTTGACCAGCATGTTCTCCAGCTTCGCGTCTTTGGCCAGGGTGGTCGCGCCGTTGGCGGTGAGCACCTGGACGGGCGCGGAGGTGAACAGTTCCGAGCCGTCGCTGAAGCTAATACGCACGGGCACCTCGCGGATGCCGGGCAGGGTATCTGGGGTGGCCTTGACGGTGAGCACGCCGTTTTCCGGGTCGATGGCGGTGTGCAGCCCCTCCACCGGGGTGACCAGGGAGAAGGATCCCTTGTGCTTGGTGGGGGTCAGTACACGTTCCGCGCCTGCGCGGACGTTGCCGCCGAGGTATTCGATGCCGGTGAGGGCGGCCTCGCCACGCACGGCGGTCGCCGGGACCTCGACGATGCGTTGGGAGCCGTCGGTGAACGTGACCACGATCGGGATCAGGGTGGCCAGCGCGTTGCTCCTCGCCGCCATGCCGCCGTCGATGGCGGCGGTGATGGCGCCGGTGGTTTCGTCGACATGGACGCGCCAGCCGGGCTCGCTAAACGACGCCGCCAGTCCGTACCGCGCCCCCTCCGGTGCAGCGGTGGGCAGTTTGGTGGTCGGGTCGCCGCCCTCGGTGAGTTTCAGCGGCGCCCACGACACGGCCTTGCCTTTGGCTTCGGAGCGGGTGGTCACCGGTACGACGATCTCCTGGGTGGAGCCGTCCGGCAGTGTCAGTTTGATCGGTACGTCGAAGGGTGCGTCGGCCGGTGCGTCGGTTGGCACCTTGATCGTGATCTCACCGGTGTTCTCGTCAAGCTCTACCGGCAGGGTGGTCAGGCCGTCTGCCTCGAACTTCGTGCCTTCCGGCACGGAGCCGGTGGGGGTGATCCTGATGTTGCCTTCGGCGTCGAATACCGGCTTGTACTCCAGGCTGCGGACGCCGTCGGCGAGGGTGTCGCCGGTGAGGGCGTCGATACGCACGGCGGCAGCCTCGCCGCCTTTGCGGTTGGCGCTGGGCTCGTCTTCGCTCGGCGGCACGTCGTCGATGGTGCCGTCCGAGTACAGCGCGCGGACCTGCACCTCGATCGGCTTGGCGTTGTCCTTCGGCGCGGTCGCGCGAATCAGGCCGGAACCCAGGTCGACGGCAACATCCCAGCCGTTGAGTTCGGTGTGCGGGGTGGCCAGCACGTACTCCGCATCCTCAGGCATCTTGCCAATCTGGCGGATGAGCACCGTCTTACCCGGCTGCGCGCCCTTGTTCTGCTCGTAGGCGGGTTGGTAGGTGACGTTGTGCGGGGCGGGGTCCACGATGAATTTCGCATAACGCTCCGCGATGGTGTCATCCGGGAATGTGATCCGCACGCGGACGTCGAAGTTTTCGGTGCGTGGCTTTGTCACCGTGATCACGCCGGTGGCCTTGTCCATTTCAAGGCCCGTGGAATCACCCAGAATCTCGAACTTCGTGCCGGCAGGCAGCGGCTGGTTGCGGTAGCTGCGGCCGCCCTCGTTCAGCGTCGCGGTCGGCGCGCTGTTGTTGCCGGTCTCGCCGTAGCGCAGGTAGCCCGGGCGGTACTCGGGCCAGTAGCGGGAGGCGTCGGTGTTGGGGGGTTGGACGTCGATGGTGACGGTGTTGCGCGTGCCGTCGTCGGTAATCACGCCAAACTTGTACTCCCCCGGCGCCAGGTCGCGCGGCGGGACTGCCTTGATCACGCCGTCGACGCCAACGGTAACCCACTCGGGCGCATCGTCGGCGGCGCGGATGCCCATGCTTGTCGACGGCACCCTCGACGGCGCAGCCTCCACATCCTCACCAGCGCGCACCGTGATTGGATGCCACGCGAAGCCGTCGGCCACGGACACCGAGATCTCAAGGTGCTCCTCCAACAACCTGTCGTCTTCGGTGATGACCTCCACGACCACGTCGTAGTCGCCCGGCTCCTTGGGGGTACCGGTGATGACGCTGTTTTCCTCGTCGTAAATCACACCGTCCGGCAGGCCCTGGACGTCCACGGAGGAGGCGTTTTCGGTGTCGACGGGGATCTCCAACTTCTCACCGGGCCGGACGGTGCCGTCCGGCGGGGTGGTCAGCTTCTCTCGGACAGGCTCAGGAAGCTCCGAGGTGTCCTTGACGGTGATGGTGAACATGGAGGTGACGACGTTGCCTGCGGTATCGACGAGCGGGCTGCCGTCTTCGCCCAGCACACGCGCAGTGACGTTGTAGGTGCCCGGGGTGGTCGGGGCGCCCTTGAGGTACACGTGCTGGAAACGGCCCTTCGCGCGGGAGGTGTCGGCGGTGATGCCTTCGGGGAGGGTGGAGTCGTCGATAGTCAATGTGGCGCCATCGGGAACCCGCAGTGCGCGAACGGGAACCGGCTTGATGCGCTTGTGCGCCCAGAAGGTGCGGTCCTCGACCCGCATGAAGTACGGGTCCGCAGAAAGCACGATGTCGAACGGGACGATCTTGTGGTCGCCGTCCTTGTACACCGCCATGATGTTGATGGTCTCTTCATCCGGCAGCTCTTCGGCCTTGGACGGATCCGGGGTGATGGTCACGGTGCCCGAATCGCCGTCGATCTCAGCACCCCAGGCTGGGTTGACGGCATCGGGATGTTCAAAGCGGTAGTGGACCGGCTTGTTGATGTACGACTCGAGGAAACCGAGCACCACCTCCGTGGAGGTGGTTTGGCCAAGGCGCACCTTAGCCGCTGGGTAGGAGACGCCGGACCAGCCCTCGTCGACCTCGGGGGGATTCACCGGGTCTGCAACCGGCTCCGGTGCGGCTTCCGTGGGTTCCGTGGTCTCCGTGGGTTTCGTAGTTTCGGCCGCCTGCACCGGCTGCACCGCGCCTGCGATGAGCGACAGGCCGATGGCACATGCTGCGATTGAGGTTCCACGTCGGCGCACACTGGAAACGTTGCGGTGCTGCTCGGCCATCTGCCCATCCCCTTTGACGGTATGTTCAGCCCGCAATGCGGGCGTTGTTACTACACGTCAATATATCGGCTTAGGGTAAGTTGTTACAACATTTTGCTTTTATACCCGTGCGGCGACGGCGGCGGCCTTCTGCGCGATGGCCAACTCCTCGTTGGTAGGCACGACGAGAACCTTCACGGTGGAGTCGTCGGTGGAGATGATACGTGGGCCGTCGTTAGGCAAATCGTTCTTCGCCGGATCGATCTCGATGCCGTAGTGCTTCAGGTTGTCCAGCGAATCCATGCGAACAAACTTATCGTTCTCGCCAACGCCGGCGGTGAACGTAATGGCGTCCACGCGGCCAAGCGCGATCATGTAGGAACCGATGAAGCGGCGCAGCTGGTTGAGATACACGTTGTAGGCCAACCAGGCGTTTTCGTCCTCGTTTTCGATCATGGCGCGCAGTTCGCGGAAGTCGTTCACACCCGACAGGCCCTTGACGCCGGATTGGCGGTTGAGGAGGTTGTCGATCTCGTCGATAGTCATGCCACTTTGACGCACCAGGTGGAAGATGATGCCCGGGTCGATATCGCCGGAGCGGGTACCCATGACCAAACCTGCCAGCGGCGTCATGCCCATGGAGGTGTCGATCGGGTGGCCGTTGGCAACCGCGGAAGCGGAAGCGCCGTTGCCCAGGTGGAGCACGATCTGACGGGTGTGCGCCGGGTCGCGGCCGATGAGTTCCGGCACCTGGGAAGACACGAACTCGTGTGAGGTGCCGTGGAAGCCGTAGCGACGGATCAGGTTGCGCTCGGAGACCTCAGCGTTAATGGCATACAGCGCGGCGGCCGGGGGCAGGTCGCGGAAGAAGCCGGTGTCGAACACGGCGACGTGCGGGATGTCCGGCAGCAACTCGCGGGCGACCTCGATGCCGTCGATGTTGGCCGGGTTGTGCAGCGGCGCCAGCGGGATGAGGTCCCGGATCATGTCCACGACCGGGTCCAGGATCAGCTCCGGCTCGGAGAACACCATGCCGCCGTGGACAACACGGTGGCCTGCGGCGACGATGTCGAGTTGGGTCGGGCCGACGCCTTTGGCGTCGAGAAGCTTGAACGTCTCCTGCAAACCGGACGCGTGAGAGGGCACGGCCTTTTGCACGACGTGCTTCTGGCCGTCGTACTTGATGGTGATGCGGCCCTGGGGCTCACCGATCTGCTCGACAAGACCCGAGACGAACGGGTCCGCCGACGCGTCGGAGGTCGGGTCGACGATCTGGAACTTGATCGAGGACGAGCCGGAGTTGATAACCAGTACGTAAGACATTTACTTCGCCCCTGCCTGAATCGCGGTAATAGCTACGGTGTTCACGATATCTGGCACGGTGGCGCCGCGGGACAAATCATTGACCGGTTTATTCAGGCCCTGCAGCACCGGACCAACTGCGAGGGCGCCTGCGGTGCGCTGAGCGATCTTGTAGCCCGCGTTGCCGGCCTCCAGGTCGGGGAAGATGAACACGTTGGCCTGGCCCGCCACCGGGGAGTCGGGGGCCTTCTTCGCGCCCACGCCCGGGTCGCAGGCGGCGTCGAACTGCAGCGGGCCGTCGATGGCAACGTCCGGGGCGAGTTCCTTCGCCTTCGCGGTGGCCTCGACGGCGCGCTCCACGTCCGGGCCCGCACCGGAGGAGCCGGTGGAGTACGACAGGATGGCCACCTTCGGATCAATGCCGAACTGGGCGGCGGTCTTGGCGGACACGGCGGCGATCTCGCCGATCTGCTCGGCGGTCGGATTCGGGTTCACGGCGCAATCGCCGAATGCCCAGAGGCGGTCCTGCATGACCATGAGGAAGATCGAGGACACCACGGACGCACCCGGGGCGGTTTTGATGATCTGGAACGACGGCTTAATCGTGTGCGCGGTGGTGTGCGCCGCACCGGAGACCATGCCGTCTGCCAGGCCCTTGTGCACCATCATGGTGCCAAAGTAGGAGACGTCCTTCATGGTCTCGCGGGCCTCCTCGAGCGTCACGCCCTTCTTCTTGCGCAGCTCCGCAAAGTCGGCGGCGAACTCCTCAAGCAGGTCGGATTCGAGATGGTTGAGCAGGTTCGCGCCGCTCAGGTCCAGGCCGAGGTCGGTGGCGCGGCGGTTCATGTCGGCGACATCGCCAAGAATCGTGATCTGTGCAATCCCCTGGCGCAGCAGCTGATCCGCGGCCTGCAGAATGCGGTCGTCCTCGCCCTCCGGCAGCACCACGTGCGAGCCGGCGGCCTTGGCCTGCTCCAGCAGCTGATGTTCGAACACGATCGGGCTCATGACCGGCTTGGCCTCGACTGCGGTGGGCTGGAAGGTCTCCACCTCGCCACCGCTAATCGACGACACCACAACCGCCCCGAACTCCTCCACGCGGCGCTTGGCCAGGGGTGCGGTGGTGTCGTCGCTAGTAATGAGCACCACGGGCACCCCGAGCGCTGCGGCGAGCTCGCCGTCAAAGTTGTAGTCACCAGTGCCCTGGATCAGTTTCGCGTCGCCAAACAGTGCGCCGGAGTTGAAGATCTCCGCCACGCTGTCGCCTTCGGCGCGCACCAGTTCGAGGCCGAGACGGCCGGCGAGCTGTTGCAGATCCACACCCTCGAAGGTGCGGTTTGCAAGGGTTACAAGCAGGGTCTGGGACATTGTCTCACCTTTCGTTGTGGGGCAAACAGTGCATAGTTTACCGGCACCGCCGACACGGCGAGACACTATATGGTGTGACCTACATCTTCTTCATGGCGCGCGCCGCGTCGTCGGTACGCACACGCGCCTCCGCGGCCGAATCCGCGGTGGAAAGAATCAACACATCCGGGCCGAACATGCGCACCGTGGTCTCCTCCACCTCCATCGCGGCGGCGATAGCCTCCAGCGAGAGTGTCACGCCCGGCAGGAAGCGCACGGCACCGGGGCTGACCAGCGTCGAATCGATGGGCAACTCCTGCGTCGCACGCGCCTGCAGATCAAACTGGTTGACGCGTTGCGTGGCAAGCGTGACCAACCCATCACGGCTCGGGCGTGGGGTGACTTGGGAGAAATAGACATCGTCGCCAGAGACAAACAGCTCAATGGAGTACACGCCGCAACTTGCAAGCCCACCCATGATGCGCGCGGCAATCGAGCGCGCGTTGTCCATCGCGGCCTCCGGCATCGGCGCAGGCTGCCACGCCTCCACCAGTTTGCCCTCGCGGTGGCGGGTGCCGATCGGCTCGCAGAACCACGTAGCCAACTCGCCCGTGTTCGGGTCGATGGAGCGCGCCGCGAGGATCGTGGCCTCGAAATCAAAGTCGATGTAGCGCTCCACCACCACACCGTCACCCTCCCCTTCCGAGGCGATACTCCAGGCCTCCGCAAGGTCGGCGTTGCTGTGCACCGTGGAAAACCCCTGCCCGTCGCGGGATGTCGGCGACTTCACCACACACGGAAACCCGAGGCGCTCCACCGCGTCCTGCATTCCCTGCGGCGTGGTCACAAACTCACAATCCAGCGTGGGCAAGCCCAGTTCCTCGCTCGCCTGGGTGCGCACCGCCATGCGGTCCGCAGTACGGCGGCATGCGCTTGTCGACGGCGCCACCGCCGCCCCGGCAGCCTCCGCCGCCACCTCAACCTCTTCGAGCGTGTCCGGCGAATCCCCCGTGGTCACAATGATGTCCGGGTGGAACTGATCAGCCAGCGACACAGCACCAATCTGAGTCTCAAACCCGAGGCGCTGGTAAGCCTGCTCAAGCTCGCGGGCCATCGGCGACGTGCCAAGGATCAGCGCGCGACGCTGTGCAGAAGATGGAACAGTCATAACGCCAGATTGTCCCACACTTATATGTCGCGCAGGTAGCCGAGAGCACGTGCAAAAAGAGGCTCAATAAATCCGCTCGACACTTCACGACTGAGTCCCCACTGAGCCCCCAAGACATTATCCACCCCCAACATGGGGTACGAAAACCGCCTTAGTCGATCGTTCGCACTGGTCAAACGACCCTTGCGTCCGTAATAGAAAATACATATAGCGTCAGGCTATCCTCTAGACAGAGGCGACGCCCTCGCCAGAAGTTTCTGGGGACAGCGAACCGCCCAGATCCCGTCGAGCTGCTGGCCGGCGGGATCATTCATTTTCAACTTTCTTATCTAGATCAATAACGAACGAATGGTCTTCAAGATAAAGCTTGAAATAAAGCCCGGTCCGGTCATGGTGCGTTTTTGAACGCCGGAGGGCCATGGCCGAAAGGTCGGGGAGCCACAGCAGATGTTCTTCCTTGGGCGATTCATGAAGAACCTGCGTATAGCGCGATATTGCACCGACAGAGCGTAAGTGTTTTATCAGACGACGGTCAGCATCATTTTCCGTGTGCCTTTGTCGTTTTTCCATCACGACAAGCCGGGTTCCAGGGTAATTCTGCTGGACGGCTACTAACAACGCCTTTAAGCAATCATCACGCGCTTGAGCAACCGACACCTCATTTTCCTCACCTATTTGAGTCAAGTCCTTTTTGTAGGCAAAAATATGTTGGTCGCCGACATCATTGCAGTATGTGAGCAGCCCCTCAGCCTTTTGCCGCCCCTCGGCACTCTGCAATGCTTCCGTAGTGTGCCAGTATCCTCCATCAACAATCTCACGTATGTCCTCTCGAGTGGCATCCAAGAACCTGGCACTAATTAGGACCCCGCAAATCAAATAAAAGGAACGGCCGAGGTTTTCTTCTGGCCGGTTATATGTTTCATCCACATAGAGGACGTAATGATCCTCATTGAGGTTTCTGTAGGCAGCCTCGAGGGCACGTTTCTCCACGGGACATCCTTGTTATCTTACTTCTAGATTTATTGGCTAGATAGCCTACAGGCAGTGCAAGTTGTCCAATGTCACGCTTTTCTGTCATTTCCTAGCTCGCTCAGTTGCCTTGCGATACACGACCAATCGGACACCCGCTTAATTAAAGTAAGGACAATCACAGCACCAAACGCCGTTGCCCCGCCCACCGGGTTGGTGAGCGGGGCAACGGCGTTTCGAGGAAGGCGCCTTCATTGAAGGCGTTGGGCTACCGAATTACTTCTTCGGCTGTGCCTTCTCCTCCTTGGAAGAGCCGGCGTAGGTCTTGCCGGAAGAACCCTTCAGTTCCAGGTCCTTCACGGAAGAGCCACCACCTGGGGTGCAGTTGTCGTAGATGATCGTGCCGGCGAGGATGCCAGCGGCGATCAGAGCCAGACCACCGGCGACCGTCGCAATGTCGGTGCCGTACTGCCCCAGCTGCTTGTTCAGACCCTCAACCTGTGCAGCGAGCTGCGGGTTGAAGATGCCCAGCTGCTGTTGCAGCTGCGTGTTGACGTTCTGGATCTGTGCGTTCGCCTGTGCGGCGAAGTCGGACAGACCCGGGATCTCGATCTGGGTTGCCAGACCAAGCGGCAGCAGTGCGATCAGCGGCAGGCCGAACCCGACAGAGGTTGCGACACACTTGCCGGTGTCGATGGTTTCACCGATCTGGATCTTGAAGCGGTGGATCTCCTTGCCGTCTTCCTTAACGACGACCCAAGCCTCGCCGGCCGGGGTGCCCTCCGGGACGGAGACAATGATGTTGCCATCCTTGTCAATGGTGACCTTGGCGTCCTTGATCGGGTTGCCATCCTTATCGACGAGCTCGCCAGTCAGTTCACCCTTCTTGTCAGAGTTACCCTGATCGACCTTGCCGACGTTCTGGCCCTTGCCGTTCGGCGTGACCGTGCTCTTGCCCGGGGAGACAGTGGTCTTGTCGTCGGACGCGCCGGAACCGTTGTCGTCGCGACCCTTCTTGTGGCCGTTGACGTCGATCTCGACCTCGGTCTTGCCGCCGTCCAGATCCGGATCCTCGATGGTGACCGTGATCGGACCATCGACGTCCGTGCCCGGGGTGACAACGATCTCGCCGGTGTTCGGATTGATTTCGACAGGGATGTCCTTGCCGTCCTCATCCTTCGCGGAGACCTTGGTGTCATTGTCCGGGTTGGTGACCTTGACGCCAGTGCCCTGCTTCTCATCGGTCGGATCAACAGACTTCTTGTCGTTCTGATCAACCGTGGTCTTGTCGGAAGCGTCGGAACCGTTGTCGTCGCGACCCTTCTCGTGGCCGTTGACCGGGACCTCGAATTCAGCCTTGCTGTTCGGCAGGTCTGGGTCTTCGATGGTCACCGTGATCGGGCCGTCAACCTTCTCACCCGGGGTGACGACAACCTTGCCATCCTCGTCGATCTTGACCGGGACGTCGTTGCCGTCCTCATCCTTGGCCGTGACCTTGGTGTCCTCATCCGGGTTGGTGACCTTGATGCCGGTGTCCTGCTGTTCGTCAGTCGGGTCCACCGGGGTGATGTTGGAACCATCAACCTTGGTGCCGTCCTCGTTGGCAGGATCCGAACCGTTGTCGTCGCGGTTCTTCTCGTGGCCGTTGACGTCGATCTCGACCTCGACCTTGCTGTTCGGCAGGTCTGGGTCTTCGA
>NZ_KV833291.1:0-403 GCF_001837615.1 Corynebacterium sp. HMSC070H05 | reverse complement strand
GTTCGGCAGGTCTGGGTCTTCGATGGTCACGTTGATCGGACCATCGACGTCCTCACCCGGGGTGACCTCAACTTCACCAGTCTCCGGATTGATGACGACAGGGATATCCTTGCCGTCTTCATCCTTCGCGGTGACCTTGGTCTCGTCGTCTTCATTCTCGACGACGACGCCAGTGCCCTGCTTCTCATCCGTCGGCTCAACTGGGTTCTTGCCAGTCTCGTCAACGGTGGTCTTGTCGTCGGAAGCCTCGGAACCGTTGTCGTCCTTGCCCTTCTCGTGGTCCTTAACCGGAACCTCAACCTCGACCTTGCCATCCGGCAGATCCGGATCGGTGATAGTCACGTCGATCGGACCATCAACGTTCTCACCCGGGGTGACAACAACGTTGCCGTCCTCGTCGATC
>NZ_KV833290.1:0-32229 GCF_001837615.1 Corynebacterium sp. HMSC070H05 | reverse complement strand
AGCGTTACACCACACTAAGGGACGCAACCTGAGCGTTGGGGCACAGCGCCTAAGGCGCATACGGAAGCTGGGTTAGCATTTACTCATGTCTGTTTCTGAGCTGTCCACCAGTACCCAGAACTATTTGAAAGCTATCTGGGGGCTAAAGGAATGGTCATCCGAGCCCGTTACCGCCACACTTATAGCGAAACAGCTGGGACTCAAGCTCTCCTCGGTCTCCGATGCAGTGCGCAAAATGTCGAAGCAAGGGCTCGTGTCACACACGCCCTATGGCTCTGTGGAGTTAACCGAACTTGGCAGGCAGTACGCATTGGTCATGGTGCGCCGCCACCGATTGCTTGAGTCTTTTTTGGTTCAAGCATTGGATTATACGTGGGACGAGGTCCATGATGAAGCCGAAAATCTTGAACACGCGGTGTCTGACATGCTCATAGAGCGCGTGGATAAGTTCCTCAATTACCCCACTAGGGATCCACACGGCGACCCTATCCCTACGGTTGATGGACAGGTCACTATCCCCAGTGCGCACCGTCTCACCGACAGCGGCGCACAACCGCAGGTGACCGTGGAACGCATTTCTGATTCCGACCCACAACTGCTGGCCTTCCTCAAAGAGCAAGGCATCGTCATTGGGGCTGTTCTTACCACGCGCGAAGGAACGCCCTTTTCAGAATCGCTCGAAGTACAGGTAGCCGACAGTACTCAGTGGGTAGTACTTGGGCGCCCAGCTACGGACGCAGTGTTTGTAGCACACCACAGCCTGTAGTCTTTCCCTTTCTCATTAATCCGGTCCCTACCTGCCCTTTTAAAAACTACGGTGCGGCGTAGTTTGCAACTACGGTAGTACGTAGTTAATCTTTTCGATCATCACCTATCCCACTTATGGCTAAGGCCAGGATGAGCAGGATTGTCATGTCAGACTCACCAGATTTGGTGTACTTTTCTAGCGTTTCTGAAAACACAAAAAGATTCGTCGAACGCTTAGATAGACCCGCAGTGCGCATTCCACTGCGGCCCAAGAAAACCGGAATGATCCAGGTTTCACACCCGTACGTACTCATCGTTCCAACCTACGGCGGTGGCTCGCTCAAACGCGCAGTCCCCAAACAGGTCATCGACTTCCTCAATGACCCAATCAACCGTTCCTTTATCCGGGGCGTGATTACCTCAGGCAATACCAACTTCGGAAGCGCTTACTGCGTCGCCGGCCGCATCATTTCCGCTAAGTGCCACGTTCCAGAGCTGTATCACTTCGAGCTACTCGGCACGCAGAAGGACGTTGCCGCTGTAAAGCAGGGCCTTCACAAGTTTTGGGAGCAGCAAAGCAACTAACAATTACACCCCATTGATTTCCCACAAAATGAAGACCACATCCGCAACACACAGATTGGAAACCACAATGCCGCCACTTAAGGCCACCCCCACACAGCCCATTGGCCCTACGCCCCGCACCGCTTCAGCAGACGATGCCGGCGGTGTCGGTAAGCGCAAGAGCTACCATGCACTCAACGCGCAGCTGAACCTATTCGACGATTCGGGAAGAATCCAGTTCGACAAGGACATTGAGGCAACACAAGACTTTTTAGCGCACCATGTCACTCCCCGCATGCATCAGTTTGAATCCACCAAGCAGCGCTTGGAGTGGTTGGTTGATAACGAATACTACGAGCGGGAATTCCTTGAGCTTTATGATGACGATTTTCTGTGCACTATGTACGACAGAGCCCACCGAGCCAAGCATCAGTTCCGCACTTTCCTCGGCGCATTTAAGTTCTTTACTTCATACGCACTGAAAACCTTTGATGGCTCGCGATTTCTGGAAGGCTACGAAGAACGCGTCGCCACCACAGCTTTGTACCTTGCACAGGGCGATGAAGAGCTTGCGGAGAAGCTGGTGGATGACATCATGACCGGACGCTTCCAGCCCGCCACCCCTACTTTTCTCAACGCAGGAAAAGCCCAGCGTGGCGAAATGGTCTCCTGCTTCCTCCTTCGCATCGAAGACAATTTGGAAAGCATTGGCCGCAGCGTGAACTCTGCACTGCAGCTTTCAAAACGCGGCGGTGGTGTGGCCTTGTTACTGAGCAATCTGCGCGAATCCGGAGCCCCAATCAAAAAGATTGAGAACCAAGCTTCCGGCGTAGTCCCAGTCATGAAAATTCTGGAAGATAGCTTCAGCTATGCCAACCAATTGGGCGCTCGACAGGGCGCTGGAGCCGTCTACCTACATGCGCACCATCCAGATATTCTTCGTTTCCTGGATACCAAGCGGGAAAATGCCGATGAGAAAGTCCGCATTAAGACTCTTTCGCTGGGAGTTGTTATTCCAGATATAACCTTCCAGCTGGCCAAAGAGAACAAGGATATGCATCTTTTTAGCCCGTATGACATCGCTCGCGAGTACGGCGTAGCCATGTCTGACATGTCTATCACCGAGTATTACGACGAGCTGGTTTCCAATCCGCGAATTTCTCATACGACTATCAAGGCCCGCGAGTTTTTCACCACGCTGGCTGAGCTTCAGTTTGAATCTGGATACCCCTACATACTCTTTGAGGATACGGTCAACCGCGCTAATCCCCTCAAAGGACATATCAATATGTCCAATCTGTGTAGTGAGATCCTCCAGGTCAACACGCCATCCACCTACGGCGCCTCAGGTAACTACACCACCGTTGGCCAGGACATTTCCTGCAATCTAGGGTCGCTCAACATCGCTAAAGCTTTTGAATCACCGGACTTTGGGGAAACTGTTGAAACCGCGGTGCGCGCTCTCACGAAGGTCTCAGACCTAACAAATATCGAAGCTGTTCCTTCCATCGCTCACGGTAATGCATCCATGCATGCCATCGGGTTGGGCCAAATGAATCTCCACGGTTTCCTGGCTTCCAAGCGTATTCCTTATGGCTGCGCCGAAGCACTGGACTTTACAAATATCTATTTCCTGACCGTGACCTATCATGCGCTCCGTGCATCCCATGCGCTAGCGGTTGAGAAAGGTCAACGATTCACTGGCTTTGAAGAATCCACCTATGCCACTGGCGTCTACTTCGACAAGTACATCGACCAAGACTGGGCGCCGGCCACTGACCACGTAAAACAGCTATTCCATGAGGCTGGCGTGCAGATTCCTCAACGCGAGGATTGGCTACGGCTCAAGAACCAAGTGATGCAAGACGGCATCTACAACGCCTACTTGCAGGCAGTTCCACCCACTGGATCAATTTCCTACATCAATGACTCCACCGCGTCCATACACCCGATTGCCTCCAAGATTGAAATACGCAAGGAAGGCCGCTTGGGGCGCGTGTACTACCCCGCACCGGAAATGACCAACGACAACTTGGAGTATTTCGATGACTCCTACACCGTGGGGTACAAAAAAATCATCGACACCTACGCTATGGCCACCCAACACGTGGACCAAGGGCTTTCCCTGACTTTGTTCTTCACCGCTGACACCACTACGCGGGACATCAACAAGGCACAAATCTATGCCTGGAAAGCCGGAATCAAGACCTTGTACTACATCCGTTTACGCCAACCTGCACTCCAGGGAACCGAGGTCGAAGGCTGCGTTTCCTGTGCTCTGTAGGAACACGGTCCTTCCTTCATTCACAACCATCCATCAAGAAAGAAAGAAGCTATGTCTTCAACATCAAACACTGCTGAGCTAACCAGCATCTCAGTTACGCCGCCAAGTTACCGGCATGACCCTTCAGCCCGCATCCGCGCCATCAATTGGAATCGGGTGAGCGATGAGAAGGATCTTGAAGTGTGGAACCGCCTCACCGCCAACTTTTGGTTGCCAGAAAAGGTTCCACTTTCAAACGATCTCCCGGCGTGGCAGAGGATGACACCGGAGGAACGCAACCTCACCATGCGGGTGTTCACGGGACTCACCACCCTGGACACCGTCCAGGCCACTGTGGGCGAAATCTGTCAGATCCAAGATGCCCGCACCGAGCACGAGGAGGCCGTGTATACCAACATCGCCTTCATGCAATCAGTCCATGCCCGTTCTTACTCTTCAGTGTTTTCTACTTTGAGCAGTACGAAAGAAATTGATGAGGCATACCGCTGGGCGGTGAATAATGACCTTCTCCAGGCACGCGCCAAAAAAGTGCTCACTCATTATTTTGGACCCGATCCACTCAAGCGCAAAGTGTCATCGACGCTGCTTTCCTCGCTGCTTCTCTACGCGGGTTTCTATCTTCCCCTGCATTTTTCCGTCCACGCCACCCTGACAAATACGGCAGACATGATTCGCCTCATTCTGCGTGACAAGGCAGTGCACGGTTACTACTCAGGCTACAAGTACCAGCGCGGACTGGAAACGTCTGCTCCACAACGGCAACAGGAGATGCATGATTTCACTATTTCCTTGCTCGAAGAGCTTTATGCCCTAGAGCTGGATTATTCCGGCGAGCTATATGAGCCGTTGGGGCTCATGGATGATGTAGCTGTATTCGTTCGCTATAACGCCAATAAGGCGCTCATGAATTTGGGCTACCCGGACTACTTCCCACCTGAAGAAACGGAAGTGAACCCGGAAATCCTCGCTGCCCTAGCACCTGGAGCAGATGAAAACCATGACTTCTTCTCCGGCTCCGGTTCCTCCTATGTCATTGGCACCGCTGAAGAAACGAGTGATGATGACTGGGATTTCTAAACCGTTTCCACGACCAGACCAAGGAAGCTGGCTTGAGACCATCGCGCTGTTTGAAGCCATCCGCGAAGGAAACCAACCAGCAGCCATGCGGCTTTTGGATACGTCCGCCGCACGGGAGGCCGTCCTCGGGGGACTGTTAGGACTCATCGAACTGTACTTCCGCCATGAAGAAGACAAAGTGGATAACTTTCTTACTGCCGCCCACGCCGCCGGGCCACCGCCTGCCTTTGGCTGCAAGCCTTTTCTCCCTTGATCGCACGTACCTACGCCCAACTAAGAAGAAAGGACTTCCTATGACCACCCCACGCATTAGTGTTATCGTCGGCAGCCTGCGCCGCGGCTCATTTGCGCGCAAGATTGCACACGAAGTGCTCACAATGATCCCTGAAAACTACCAGGCAGACATCGTTGAAATCCGTGACTTGCCGCTCTATGACTTCGACTACGATGACCCCTCGGTCACGGACAAGCCCATTCCAGCTGAGTACACCACTTTCCGCGACACCATCAAGAACTCGAGCGGCGTCCTCTTTGTTACCCCGGAAAATAACCGTACTATCCCTGCCTGTCTCAAGAATGCAGTGGACATCGGTTCCAAGCCCAACTCGGATGTGGCTTGGAAGAACCTTCCCGCAGGTATCATCAGTCACTCTGTAGGCCGCATGGGCGGCTACAGTTCACAGAAGAACCTCCGGCTCGCCCTGTCCTACTTCGATATGCCGCTTCCTGGTCAGCCCGAGGTATTCCTTGGCCAATCCCCCACCCTCTTCGAAGACTCCGGCCATCTCAATGAAGGCACCGCAGGCTTTGTCAAAGACTACGTTATACGCTTCCTGCAGTTGGTCGACATGACATTAACAGCCAAGCACAGCTAGCGACGGCGACTAACCCTAGCCACCGCCCTCTACGAAGTACTTGAAGGCTTCTAAAGGGCCTTCTCAAAGACACAAACCCCGGATTCACACTCATCCTTGAGTTACCTGAATCTGAACCCAGGACGCTTCAAAAAACACCGCTCTAATTCTTCGATTTTCGCTGAATTAGAGCGGTTTTAGCGCTGTCGCTGGACACTGACCCTGGCGACATCCTGTTAGGTCGCTACAGGGCCATACAGGGCAGGGGAGACCCCCATCTACGGCTTGCCGCCGTCGGGGGGTGCTGGGCATCTACTCTTCGGGCCTGACGCTGCTCACCCTTGGGATTAAGATCTCGCGTCCGGCGGCTGCAGCTATCGACGGCGTCATTTTGACCATCGGCACCATCTGGGTCGTCTTCGTCTCCCAAAGCTTCCTTGGGCCGTTCCAGTCGTTCCTGATCACCCTCGGCGTGCCGCTGGCTAGCTGGGCAGGCATTCTCGTTGCGGACATCTTCGCCCGCACTAAGGATTACGACGAGCCGGCGTTGTACGATTCGGCAGGTCGCTACGGCGCCGTGGACTGGACCTCGATCGGGATCCTTGCCGTGTCCTCGGTGATCGGTTGGGGTCTTGTGGCCAACATGTTTGCGGAGGAAGCTTCCTGGAACAACTGGCAGGGATACTTCCTGCCACTGGTTGGGGAGCACTGGGCGGACGCGAACCTCGGTGTGCTCGTCGCACTCGTACTCTCCTTCGTGGCGGCGTGGTTTGGGCGCCGGGGCCGCATCCGCCGTCAGGAGGGGACTGCGGCCTAGGAGTCGCGCCCTGCCGTGCCCGACCCGGCGTCCTACCGCGCCGGGTTGCTGACCAAGATCCGATCCACCTGCTCGGCCAAATCTTCCGGCGCGGTGTCGAAGTCGCCGGGCAGTTCCCGATCCGCCTGCTCGAGCGCTTCCTGGTCGTGCTCGCCGGTGGCAAGGTGCGCCTCCGCCTCGTCGAGAAGCCGCTTCAACCGTGTCAGGTTGAGTTGGTAAGCACCGTCGTTTTCGGGGCCGGGGACCTCCTGGAGCCAACCCGTGCCGGTGAAGGTGGGCAGTGTCGCATCGATGATGTCGCGCTTCAGCCAGTTGGTCATGCGGGGCCCACCGAAGTTTTCCACCCGGCCCGCTGTTGCTTGGCGGACGGTGCCGGTGGGGGTGAGGGTGGGGCCAGTGGTGTCGTCTGCAAGCAACGCCACCTGCATCAAAATTTTCAGTTCTCGGGGAAATAGGGACGGGGCTTCAATGCACCCCACTGCGGCTTTGAGCAGTTCGCCCAACAACGCCTCCTTATTCGGTTGTGTTCGGACAAGGAGACATTATAAATCCGCCTCCGACACCGGGAGGCGGATTCTCGAACGGATGTGTGGTTTGTGGTTAGCGCTGCAACTTCCAGATCACGGAGTTCGTGGAACCTGCGCGCACGAGCGCGATGTTGGCGGTGTCGAAGACGTAGAGCTCACCGGTAAAGCCTCGGCTGATGGACACTGCGGGGATGAGCTGCTCTGGAGGGTTGCACTCCGGCTGGGTTTTGCGGGCGGTGTCGGAGACGCAAATGGTTTTGGTTTCGCCGCCGACTTGGTAGGACTCGCAACGCACGTTGCCGTTCTGGTTGGAGTAGGTACCGACGTTGTTTTGTGCGGCGGCGGAGGGGGCGAGGGCTGCGGTGGCGGTAAGGATCGCGACGGCAGCGACGGTTACTGGGGCTGTACGTGTGATCTGCATAACAGAAGTATTCCAGGCTATCCCCAGCGTTGCACGCCTCCTGGCAGCGATTTCAGCACAATTCCGAGTTGTTTCGCCTGCTCTGCGTAGGTTTCTACAAATTTTTCAGAACGCACCCCGCCCGCGCAGTAGACCACCACCTCGTCGCCTTCGACGTACTCGGCCAAGGCAAGGTCAACGGCATCGGGGTTGTGCTCGATCTGGCTCAGTGGCAGGTGGGCGGAGTTAACCGGCAGGTCCGCGATCGCCCGCTCGTGGGGTTCGCGGATGTCCAGGGCGTGGGCGGTGCCGGTGGTGATGTCGTCGAAAAGCAACTGCCCCTCAGTGCTCACGGCGCAGGCGTCGGTGTAGGTGGCCAAGTGCGTGACCAGAGGGCGCGCCGGGTCGCGGGGGACGGTGAAGCGGCGGATGGTGGTGGTCAGCGCGTCGTACATGTGCAGCCGGCCGATCTCCGCCTCGCCGATGCTCGCGAGGAACTTCACGGCCTCGGTGGACATCAGCCCACCCACCACGGAGGTGGTCACGCCGAGCACACCCGCGGTGGCACAATCCGGCACGGAATCCGCATCCGGCTGGGTGGGGTAGAGGTCCCGCATGCCCACGCCACCCTCTGGCGCGCCGGGGCCGGAGTGCCACAGAGCGATGTCGCCGCGGTAGCGCAGCACCGAACCCCACAGCAGCGGCGTGCCGGTGATTTCGGCGGCGTCGGCGGCGAGGAATTTGGTGGCAAAGGTATCTGAGCCGTCGATAAGTAAGTCGATGCCGTCAAGGGCCTCGATGAAGTTGTCGGCGGTCAGGCGATCCTTCACCGGCGTGACAGTGATGCCGGGCTGGAGCGCGCGCAGGCGCTCTGCGGCCACCTCCACCTTGCTGCGGCCGACGTCCTCGGCGCCGAAGAGGATCTGGCGGTGGATGTTGGTGATGTCCACGTGGTCGTCATCCCACACCGTAATGTTGCCAACGCCCGTGGCGGCCAGCGTCTGCATGACGGGGCAGCCCAGGCCACCGGCGCCGATGACCAACACGTGCGCGTCGTATAGGCGTTCTTGCTGCTCCGGGCCGAATCCGGGCAGGTTCATCTGGCGCGCGGTGCGCTTGAGTTCGTTTTCCGGCAGCACGGCCCTACAGCACCGCGTCTTCCCAGTCGGCCCAGCTGGCCAAACCGTCGAAGGTGGACGACGCCACGGCGTGCTCGCGCTTCGGGATGCGCCCAGCAGCGCGGGCCAGGCGGCCGGCCTCCACCGCGTGGCGCATCGCGTGCGCCATGGCCACCGGGTCCTGGCAACGGTTCACCGCGCTGGCGAGCAGCACGCCAGAACACCCGAGTTCCATGGCAAGGGAGGCGTCGGATGCGGTGCCCAGGCCGGCGTCGATAAGCACCGGCACCTGCGCGCGCGAGCAGATCAACTCAATGTTGTGCGGGTTGAGGATTCCAAGTCCAGTGCCAATCGGGGAGCCCAACGGCATCACCGCCGCAGCACCGAGATCCTCCAGGCGCTTCGCCGCCACCGGGTCGTCGGAGGTGTACGCCAGCACCGTAAAGCCCTCGTCCACGAGCATCTCGCAGGCGTCGACGGTCTCCACCACATCGGGCAGCAGTGTGCGGTCGTCCGCGATGACTTCCAGTTTCACCCAGTCCGTGCCCAGCGCCTCACGCGCAAGTTTCGCCGTGATTACCGCGTCGCGCGCCGTGCGACACCCCGCAGTGTTCGGCAGCGGACGGATATTTAGGCGCCCCAGCAGGTCAAACACGCTCTCGCCCGCGCCGGTGGTCGCGGAGTGGCGGCGCATCGCCACCGTGGTCATCTCCGTTCCACTTGCCACCAGGGCGCGCTCCAGCATGTCAAAAGAACTCGCCCCACCCGTGCCCATAATCAGGTGGGATTCAAACCGCTGACCAGCAATTTCAAGCACGTCTAGCCTCCTTGGACGGCGGTGAGGATGTCCACCTCTGCGTCGTCGATAAGCGCCTGCCCCCACTGCGAGCGCGGCACGACCTCACCGTTCACCGCTACGGCAGTGCCGGCCTCAGGCGCGCCGACCTCCGCCACCAACTCCTGCACAGTCGTGGCTTGGGTGGTGGTCCTTTCACCGTTGAGCGTTAGTTGCATTCGTGCCTCCTCGGGTCGCATGCGGATAAGTTTATGAATGGTGCTTGCTTTTCGACGACCCCAGCACCACACCGAGCCCCCAACGCCGCCAGCAAAATCCCGTGCCGGAAGTAACCGGTGGACACCACGGTGCGCTCGTCGATACGACCGATGTACGGCAAATCATCCGGCGTGCCCGGGCGCGCACCGGCGCCGGCCTCGAGGAAATCGCACTCCTCAACCGCCGGCACCACCTCAATCGCATCCCGCAGCAGCTGGTGAACGCCCTGCACCTGCGGCTGGTCGCGGCCGTCCTCGCGTGTAGTCGCGCCGATAGTCAGCGTGTGGTCCTCGCGCGGAATGAGGTAGATCGGGCGGTCCTCCACAAACCCGCGCACCACATGGTTCAGCAGCGGGTACTGATGGTCCGGCACACGCACGTGCAGCACGTCGCCGTACACCGGGCGCAGATCCAGAAACGGGACCAGCTCGCGCGCGCCCAGACCATTAGCGACGACCACCTGATCCCCGTCCAGCTCGTCCGTACTATCCACGCGCTTGTGTATGAACGTCACCCCGGCATTCGCGCAGGCATCCATGAGCGCTGCAGTGAACAGCCGCGGCTGCACCTGGTGATCCCCCGCAATCCGCACCGCACCATTAATGGCAGGGGAGAGCGCCGGCTCAAGGCCGCGCGCCTGACGAGTGGTGACTTTCTCCACCGCCATACCGTGCTTTTCCTGGTACTCGCTGAGTTCGGCCAGGTGCGTCTTGTCCGCCACATCGCGCGCGACCACCAGCGTGCCCTCCGTGCGATAGCCCGTGGGCAAATCCGAATATTTTGCGGTCAGCTTGATCAGATCCGGGTAGAGCTCCGCAGACGCCGTCATCAGCGGAAAGAGCGGGTCTTGCTTATAGACGACCTCCGCCGTCGGCGCCAACATCCCACCCGCATAATGCGACGCCCCCGACACCGGTGCCGGGTCGTACACCGTGACCGCATGGCCGCGATCTGCCAACGTAAGCGCAGTAGACAGACCGATGATGCCAGCACCGACAACCGAGATATTCACAGCGATCAGGGTAGCGCTTTTGCCCGGTCCGTTTGGCCCCTTTCAAACTCCGCGATCACACGCTCGCAGTAGTCCTGGGAATCATCGGCGTGCATGATGCCGCGCACAATGGCCAACCCGTCCACGCCCGCAAGCGCCAGGTGGTACGCGTCATCCACCGTCACGTCCCCGATGGCCACCAGCGGCACCTGGGCAGCCGCCACCAGGGGCGGGTAGCCGCCGAAGCCCAGGGGAGGTCGGCCCGAGTCCTTCGTCGGTGTGTCGCGGAAGGGCCCGCAGCCGATGTAATCGATCACGTCTTTGTATGCGTTCGCAGCCTGAACCAGTTCCATCGTGCCCGTGGTCAGACCGATGATTGCGTCCGGCCCCAGCAGGTCGCGCGCCACCTTAACGTCCAGGTCGTCTTGGCCCACGTGCACGCCGGCGATGCCGTGGTCGCGTAGTGCTAAGGCGACGTCGACGCGGTCGTCGATAAGCACCTGCGTCTTCGGGTTCACCTCGTGCACGGCCTCGGCCACATAGCGCGAGAGGGTGTACAGGTCGCGCGCACTAATCGGCTTGGAGCGCACCTGCACAACCCCAGCACCGCCAGCCGCGGCGGCGCGGGCGCGCTCCACAATGTCGTCACCCTGGCCGGTGACAAAATAACAGCGTAAATCGAGTTCGGGTTTGCCCATAAGCTGCGAATCCATGCACATCACCCTATGCGGATTAGATCTGCAGCGGGCCGGTACGCGTCGGATGGCCCAGCGGCTCGATGTGCACGATCGTCTCCGCGCCACCAAGCGCTGCGGCGATACCTTCCTCCACCGCATCCGCGTGATCGTGGGAGTGATCCACCGTCCAGGAGCCTGGCACCTGCATAACCAGGTTGACCAAGCGGTCGCGGCCAGCCTCCGCCGTGCGCACGGACGTGAACGTCACGCCGTTGTCCTTGGCGTAGGCATCCAGAAAGTTATGGACGACGTTCTGCTCATCCTCAGGCAGCGTGTGCGACAGCAACCCAAGGATCGCGCCCTTGAGCAACTTGTAGCCGGTGAACAGGATGTTCAGGCCGACCAGCAGCGCCACAATCGGGTCGAGCGGCTGCCAGCCAGTCAGCCACACCAACGCCATGCCGACGATGACGCCCACGGTGGTCCACACGTCCGTGATTAAGTGGTGCCCGTCCGCATTCAGGGTGGTGGAGCGGTACTTCTTACCCGCGCGGATGAGCGCGACACCCACGCCGAGGTTCAACAGCGTGGCCACGATAGAGAACGCCAGGCCGATGCCGAGCTGCTGCACCGGTACCGGGTTGATCAGGCGATCCACCGCCGTATAAATGATCACCGCAGAGGCGATCAGGATGAGTGTGCCCTCCACCTGGGCGGAGAAGTACTCGGCGCGGGAGTGGCCAAAGTTGTGGTTATCGTCCGCCGGCTTGGCTGAAAGCTTCAGCGCCCACAGGCCCACGGCGGCTGCGACGAGGTTGATTCCGGACTCCAACGCGTCCGAGAGGAAACCCACAGAACCCGTCACCCACGCCGCGGTTGCCTTCAGCACAATCGTGACAATGGCAGCGCCGATGGAGAGCCACATGAAGCGCTCTAAAAGTTTTTGTTCATCAGCAGCTGCCCTGGTAGAGGCGGGTTCTTGGGTATTCATAGCGGGACGAATCGTAGCACTTGCGTACGCTGGTTGCCCACGTCAATGCTGTCTCATTGAAAGGAACACACCATGGGCCGTTGGGTCGTCGCAATCGCAGGTGCCGTCGTGGGCGCGCTGTTCTTCGGCTGGCTGCTGCAAATGCTCGGCGTCACCGGCATCCTTTACACCGTCGGAGTACTTATCGGGTCCGCTGTGACCTCCTCTGCCGCCGGTGCACTGATCAAGCCCGGGCGTTAACCCGGGCGCGTTGTTGTTTCCCACCAGTTAGGAACACCCCTTATGGCGCGCACACGCCGTCTCCAGTCAGACCCCTTGATTTTCTTCTCCGCCTTGGGGTTCATCCTCATCTTCGTTGCGGGCACCATCGCGTTCGGCGATACCGCCCGCGAGTCCTACGCCGCCGTCTCTGGCTGGCTGATGGACCACTTCACGTGGCTCTACGTCGGCGGTATCTCCGCCACGCTGGTCTTTTTGATCTGCGTGTTCGTCTCCCGCTACGGCAACCTGCGGCTTGGCGACGACGACGATGAACCCGAATACTCATACCCCGTCTGGTTCGGCATGCTCTTTGCCGCCGGTATGGGCGCAACGCTGCTGTTCTGGGGTGCCGCCGAACCGCTGAACCACGCCTTCAACCCGCCACGCGGCGGCTACGAATCCATGAGCCGCGACGCCATCATCCAAGCGTTCGAGTTCACCTACTACCACTTCGGCATCCACATGTGGGTCATTTTCACGTTGCCTGGTCTGGCGGTGGGGTACTTCGTCTATAAGCGCAAAATGCCCGCGCGAATGTCCTCCATGTTCGCGCCACTGCTCGGCCGCCGCGTGTACGAAGCGCCCGGCAAACTTCTCGACGCCCTGGGCATCATCGGCACCGTCTTCGGCCTCGCCGTCTCCGTCGGCCTGGGCGTACTGCAGATTTCCGCCGGCATGAACATCCTCTGGGACGTGCCCCTGGTCACCCCGGTGCAGATCGCGATCATCTGCGGCATCACCATCGCCGCCTCCATCTCCGTGGCAACCGGCCTGGACAAGGGCGTGAAGATCCTGTCCAACCTCAACATCGCCGGCACCATCGCCCTGATGCTCTTCGTGCTGCTCACCGGCCCCACCCTGAAACTGCTCGGCCAGATCACCGAATCCTTCGGCATCTACGCACAATCCCTGCCCGAGCTGATGTTCTGGGTCGACTCCTACAACGACAACCCCGGCTGGCACGCCACCTGGACCGCCTTCTACTGGGCCTGGACCATCTGCTGGTCGCCATTCGTGGGCATGTTCTTCGCCCGCATCTCCCGCGGCCGCACTGTCCGCGAGTTCATCGGCGGCACCCTGCTGCTGCCCACCGCGTTCGACCTGATCTGGTTCTCCATCTTCGGCCGCGCCGCCATCGACATGGAAGAACACAACCCCGGCGTGCTGACCAAACCCGTGGTGGAAGACGGCGACACCCCACAAGCACTGTTCAGCCTGCTTGCGGACTACCCGCTCTACACCATCACCGGCACCGTCGCACTGATTGTGATCGTGCTGTACTTCGTCACATCCATGGACTCCGCCGCCCTGGTGATGGACATGTTTGCCTCCGGCGAGGAAAACAAATCACCCACCTACTACCGCGTCGGCTGGGTGGTCGCCGTCGGCCTGGTCACCGGCGCGTTGCTGTTTATCAACGACTCCGGCATTAACGCCCTCCAACAAGTCGTGATCATCATCGCCTTGCCGTTCTTCTTCATGTACTTCGTCATGATGTACTCCCTGGTCAAGGCCATGAGCGACGACTCCGCCGCCGCCCGCAAAACCCGCTCCCGCACCTGGGAGAAGACCGACACCGCCGAGAAACTCGAAGAAGGCGAAAATAAACCCGCGCCGGGCTACGACGCGCAAGGCAACGAGGTGGAGCGCCCCGAACTCGAATACGACGCCGAGGACAACTCCTGGAAGTTCCCCGAAGGCTTCAAACTCGAGCGCGGCGACCGCGACACTATTGTCGACGAACGCCGCCAGGACTAGCGCGCTTGGGCCAGCTCGCTTGGCCTAGCTCGCTAGGCCAAGCGCTTGATTCGCATCTTGCGGTGGGGAACTCCTGTATCCAGGAATTCCTCACCCTCGGCCACGAGCCCGAACTGCTCGTAGTAGCCGACAAGGCCGGCCTGCGCCTCGATGACCAAATCCCCGGGGAAACGCTCGGTGTATTCGATACCGGCGCGCACGATCTCCGGGCCGAGGCCCGATCCGCGGTGGTTGGGGTGGACCACGAAACGCCCAAAGCGCGATCCCGTCTCGGTGGGGAAGACGCGGGCGCAGCCGGCGAGGGTGTCGTCGTCAAGCAGTGCGAGAATGTGCTTCGTCTCGGGGTTGGCATCCTGATCATCGATCTCCGCGTACGGGCACTGCTGCTCCGCCACGAACGTATCCACCCGCAACTTGTACAACTGGTGGACCTGACGCGGCGTCATCTCATCCAGCGATAGAAACCTGATCATTTCTCGGCTCAATCCTTCCTGTCTTGCCATACGAAAGGTGGCGGTGCGCCCACTCAAACGGACCCTGCTTGCCCGCGCGCTCCAGCAGCATCGCGAGCGCGATCGTGATCGCCCACACTAGCAAGCCAATGCCCAACTTGCCGGTCACCGTGGTGTCCAGACCGATGCCCAGAAACGCCGGGGTGCACAACAATACGAACAGCACCGACTGTGCCAGATACCCCGACATGGAACGCTTACCCAACGCCACAAACGCGCGCGCCCACCCCGGCACGTTGTTATTCAGGCGGTGCGTGGCCAGCGCGAGTGCCGCCAGGATGCCCGGGCCCGTGAGGTAGCCCAGCGCCTGGTTCAGGATGAACAGCGGCAGCTCCCACTGTGCCGGCAGCACACCCGCGGCCGCCAAACCCCACGGCAGGCCGATGCCGACGATGATCACCGCGGCGATAACGGTCCAGGTGATGAGGGTTTTGCGGTGCGTGGTGACGTCGACAAGCACCCGCTCCCGCGCCCACACAAACCCAATAATCGCCAACGCCCACAACTGCAACGCCGCAACAGGCTGCATGGCCAGCATGCCCACCGCCATCTGCAGGTTTGAGGAGAAATACGCACCCGGAGTATCAAACGTGATCGTCGGATCCGGCTGTATGATCGCCTCCGAAGAATTGAAGAAAAACGCCGAGACGCCACCTAACACCCCGAACGTGGTGAACAGGCCCAGAATCGAATACGCCACAATGCGCAACGTCTTCGACGACCACGACAACCCCCACGCCAACAAGATGCCCACCAGGCCATACGTGAGCATGATGTCGCCATAAAACAGGCCAAGCATATGCGCCAAACCAAACAACGCGAGCACTGCGTATCGACGAACCAACACCCGCCGCGCATCCTTCAACGGATAGTGCTTGCGGTAGAGACTGGCCGCCACCAGCCCGAAGCCGAACCCCAACAGAGTGGAGAACATCGGCAGGCCACGCACGTGGATAAACATCGCGGCGAACACGGCACTGACCTGGTCGACGATGCTGTCCGGGCGCACGCCACCGACCGACCAGCCCGCACGCGACTGATCCTCCGACCAATCATTGGTGATCCACGTCTGCGCCACATTGGCCATCGCGATGCCAAGCAGTGCGGTGCCGCGCGCCAAGTCAGGCACGATCAGGCGCTGCTTTTGGGTTTGCGCCGGTTGCTGAGGTTGCGCGGGTTGCTGGTTCGGGTGCGGGGTCGCATGCGAATTCATGCGGCTCAACCTACACGGCTACCGCGACATGTTCGCTACGGCATCAGCCACGGCGACACCGCCGCCAAGATCGTGCGCGTCGAATGATCCAGCACCGGGTCCAGATCCGGCGCGAACAGCGGCGAGTGGTTTGCCGGGGCGCCCTCCATTTCCTTCTTGCTGCCTACCGCCCAGTAGAAGTACGGCACGCCCCAAGCTTCCGCGATGGTGGGGAAGTCCTCCGAACCCGACAACCGGCCGAAGTTGCCCGCGCGCTTACCAAACTGCTCGCGGAACACCGCCATGACCTTCTCCGTCGGCTCCTCGTGGTTGCTAAACACCGGCGCGCCGCCGATGACCTCAAAGGTGGGCTCCCGATCGCAACCCGCAATGGCGCATTCTCCTTGGACGATGCGCTTGATGTCGTCGTTAAGCTTGTCCGAAATTTCCTGCGTAAACGCGCGCGTGGAGACCTTGAGCTCCACCGAATCCGGGATCGTATTCGGCGAATCGCCGCCGTGGACCGCGCCGACCGTGACCACGCCCATCTCCTGCGGATCGATATTGCGCGAGATGATCGTCTGCAGACTCATGATCACCTTTGCCGCAAGCACCACCGGGTCGATGCCATGCTGCGGCATCGAACCGTGCGAGCCGCGGCCGAAAATCGTGATCCTGGTCTGCACACACGTGGAAAACACCGGGCCCGACAGCGCGCCCACGCCGTAATCGTCGATCCACGGGCCCACATGCTGACCCAACACCACATCCGGCTTGACGATCTTCTCCGCAAGCCCCGCCTGCGCCATATCCACCGCGCCCGCGCCGGTCTCCTCGCCCGGCTGGAACAAGGCGATAAAGGTGCCCGACCACAGGTCCTTGTGCTGCGCCAACGCCTCCGCCGCGCCCAGCAGGGCAGTGGTGTGCATGTCGTGGCCACACGCGTGCATCCGGTTCAGCGACGGGTCCGCCGAGTATTCCAGGCCGGTCGCCTCGCTGATCGGCAGGGCATCGAAATCCGCGCGGAAGCACACCACCGGACCCTCGCCGTTTTCCAGCACGCCGACCTTGCCCGTCTTGCCCACCGCCGTGACGGTGTAACCGATCGCGGTGAGTAGCTCCTCAATGCGTTGCGAGGTAGCAAACTCCTGCATCGACAGCTCCGGGTTCCGGTGGAACCACTTGTAAAGGTCTTCGCGCTTGTCGCGTGTCTTGTCGATCGTGTCCTCGAAACCAGCGAGGCGTCCAGTGAGTTTCGGTAAGTCAGCCATGGGCCTACCTTACGTGCCCTAAAGCACCCCCGGGTGGGTCTTCGTATGGTTGAATGGTGCCAATGTTGCCCAAGTGATTACTGTGGCAAAAGTTGTCTTCACGCGCCTTCGAAACACTGATAGGGGATAAGTATGCGCCGCCTCCCATCGGCCCGCACCATTGTCGCTGCCGCCGTCTCCGCCCTCGCGCTCGTCGTCACGCCTGCTCTTAGCGCAGGTGCCGCGCCCGCGATGGCACAAAACGCAGCGCCCGTCGACACCGCCGACCCCAACTACTTCTGGCGCACCGACATCATCTCCAAAGCCCTCGCCGGCAAACCCGGAGCCGACCGCGTCCTCCACCGCGTCCCCGGATCCTTCCACGACGCACCACGCGTCCCCGCCGAAGCCGACCAAGCCCGCGCCCGCGGCAACGCCCTCTACGGACCCGGCACCCCGCTCTACGTCGGCAACACGCCCGGCTCCGAGTTCATGTGCACCGCCACCGTCGCCGGCTACAACGACCGCGGCCAAAAAGTCGCCCTCACCGCCGGCCACTGCGGCAACGTCGGCGACAAGGTCAAATCCGCCGACGCACCCCAACTCGGCACCACCGGCACAATCACCCAAGTAGACAAACAAAAAGACTTCGCCGTGATCACCCTGGACAAAAACACCGAAGTCACCCGCACCTACGACGGCATCACCGCCAACCACGTCGGCGGCGCCCCCGTCCGCCCCGGCGGCACCGTGTGCAAGAAAGGCGTCGCCTCCGGCTACACCTGCGCACCCACCTTCACCGACTGGGACACCCACAACGTCAACCACGTCTGCGCCATGCAAGGCGACTCCGGCGCCCCACTCATGGTCGGCGACCGCGTCATCGCCATGGTCAACGGCGGCACCTGGCGCGCACCATTCGACATCGCGTGCCACAGCCCGCTGCAAGGCCCGATCCACGCGCCGACCGCATCAGCGCGCCTCGACTCCGTCCTGCCGTCCGTGAAGGGCGGGTTCCGGCTCCCGTAGATCTCGTGGGCTCGGGGCGCGGGTCCGCCGGGAAAGACCGCTAGGCGCAGAGGCGGACGGCGACCTCGTCGACCACCTGGGGGTTGCCCGCCACGCACCAGGTCACGCCGCCGGCGTCGACCTTGACGCAGCGACCACCGACGGCCTCAACGAGCGCCTTGCCGGGCAGCCAATCCCAGTCGGGGACGGAGTGCTGCATCCACGCACCCATCTGACCTGCGGCGATATTGGCAAGGTCGACGGAGCCGGCGCCGAGCATGCGGATCGTGGCGGCCTCCGAAACCACGCGCAGCCAAGGTTCGCGAACGGCAGCATCCGACATAAAGGTGGGGTGGAGGTAGGTCACCACCGCGCTTTCGGCGAGCGGGGCGTCGGCAAGGGCGGGCAGGGCAACGCCGTTGCGGGTGGCCTCGCCGTCGGCGGCGACCCAGGTCGTGTCCAGGGCGGGGCGGTGGATGGCGGAGATGGTTGGGGTGGGGGACGTGGAGTCGTCGATAAGAGCGAGCGCCGAACAGAAGTAGTCGGAGCCTTGCGAGAAGTTGTAGGTGCCATCGACGGGGTCGATCACCCAAGTGCGGCCGGTGCGGGAGGGGCGGTTGGCGCCCTCCTCGCCGATGACGCCGTCGTTGGGGCGAAGCGCCTCGAGCGCGCTGGCGACGAAACGCTCCGCGGCACGATCCGCCTCCGTGACCACGTCAGACACGGAGGTTTTGAACTCCGTGCCCAGGCCCTCGGCGCGCATGCGAAGGGCAAGGCCGCCGGCGTGTTGGACAAGCGCGGCGGCCAGTTCGGCGTCGGAGGAGGAACGGTGTGCGTTGATAAATGCTTCAGTCACGCCGCCATTATGGCGCAGTCGGCGCACCCTCGCGGGTCTCGGGGAGGTAGACGTTGGAGCCTAAGTCGCGGAACTCCTGAGCCATCTCGCGCTCGCCGGCCTTGGCGTCGGGGCCTGCACCGCCAGCACCGCCAGCGCCGCCAGCACCGCCCGAGAAGTCGAATGACGGCATGCCGAGGTCTGCGATTTGGTCGGCGAACTCGTCGCGAATGTCCTGGCTGATGCGCATCGAGCAGAACTTTGGTCCGCACATGGAGCAGAAGTGGGCGGTCTTCGCGGGCTCGGCGGGCAGGGTTTCGTCGTGGTAGGCCTGCGCGGTGTCGGGGTCGAGGGAGAGGGCGAACTGGTCGTGCCAGCGGAACTCGAAGCGTGCCTTGCTCATGGCGTCGTCCCAGTCGCGCGCGCCGGGGTGACCCTTGGCTACGTCGGCGGCGTGGGCGGCGAGTTTGTAGGTGATCACGCCAGTTTTCACGTCGTCGCGGTTGGGAAGTCCCAGGTGTTCCTTCGGGGTGACGTAGCAGAGCATGGCGGTGCCGCCGGCGGCGATGTTGGCGGCGCCGATGGCTGAGGTGATGTGGTCGTAGCCAGGGGCGATGTCGGTGACCAGGGGGCCGAGGGTGTAGAACGGCGCGCCGCCACACCATTCTTGTTCCTTCTCGTTGTTCACCTGGATCATGTTGAGGGGCACGTGGCCTGGGCCTTCGATCATGACCTGGACGTCAAAGTCCCAGGCGCGGCGGCAGAGTTCGCCGATGGTTTTGAGTTCGGCGAATTGGGCGGCGTCGTTGGCGTCGGCGACGGAGCCGGGGCGGAGGCCGTCGCCAAGCGAGAATGCGACGTCGTACTGGGAGAAGATCTCACAGAGCTCGTCGAAGTTTTCGTACAGGAAGGATTCCTTGTGGTGGGCGAGGCACCAGCCGGCCATGATCGAGCCGCCGCGGGAGACGATGCCGGTCACACGCTTGGAGGTCAGCGACACGTAAGGCAGGCGCACGCCGGCGTGGACGGTCATGTAGTCCACGCCCTGCTCGCACTGTTCGATGACGGTGTCACGGAAGATCTCCCAGGTCAGGTCCTCGGCGATGCCGTCAACCTTCTCTAGCGCCTGGTAGATGGGCACAGTGCCGATGGGCACGGGGGAGTTGCGCAGGATCCACTCGCGGGTGGCGTGGATGTCGTTGCCGGTGGATAAATCCATGACGGTGTCGGCACCCCAGCGGGTGGCCCAACGCAGTTTCTCTACCTCTTCGCGGATAGAGGAGGTTACGGCGGAGTTACCGATGTTGGCGTTGATCTTGGTCAGGAACGCGTTGCCGATGATCATCGGCTCGCTTTCCGGGTGGTTGACGTTGTTCGGGATGATCGCGCGGCCGGCGGCAACCTCCGCGCGGACCTTCTCTACGTCGCAGTGTTCACGCAGCGCCACGAATTCCATCTCGCGGGTGATTTCGCCGCGCCGGGCGTAGGCCATCTGGGTGACACGCTTGCCCGGCTTGGCGCGCAACGGTTTGCGGGAGGCGCCACGCCACTCTTCGCTGGCGGAGCCGCGGCGGACGGCAGCGCGGCCGTCGTCAAGCAAATTGCGCTCGCGGCCGACGTATTCCTCCACGTCGCCGCGGGCGGTGATCCACTCGCCGCGCAGGTTGGGCAGGCCAACTTCCGGCTCGGCCCAGGGGCCGCGGGTGCGGTAGATCTTGAACGGCTCGTTGGGGCCGGTAGGGGAGTCGTCCAGGTGGATCGCGGTTTCCGGAACCTCCAGCCCGTCCTTCAGAATCGGCGCGTATGCGTGCTTGGGGTGGATTTCCTGGGCATAAATATCGGCATGCGTTTCAGGCACGACCTTCTCCTTACTTCCTTCGCTGGTGCTAACCAGACAGGTTCGAACGGTGCTCGCGCAGGCGTAGCGCGATCTCAGCCCGATGCCTCGGGCGCCCGTGTGGGGTCGCAGCACACTCTATCCCGTCGTGGTGGCTGCGTCAGGCAGTTCGCTAGACTTCCCGGTTATGCAGCCCGAGACTCAAGCGCGGATTAAGGATCTTTCGTCCACACTTTCCACTATCGAGAAGGTGATGGACCTCGACGTGCTCCGCGAGCGCGCCCGCGAACTCGAGGCCCAAGCCGGCGACCCGTCTCTGTGGGACGATCCGGCGCACGCACAGCAGGTGACCACTGAGCTTTCCAATGTGCAGTCGCGGTTGAAGAAGGTCACGTCGTTGCGCTCGCGTATCGACGACCTGCCGGTCATGTACGAACTCGCCGAAGAAGAAGGCGACCCCTCGATGGCCGACGACGAGTTGGCGGACGTGGCAGCGCAAATCGATTCGCTTGAGGTGCAGACCATGCTCTCCGGCGAATACGACGAGCGCGAGGCCGTGGTCAACATCCGCTCTGGCGCCGGTGGCGTGGACGCGGCGGACTGGGCGGAGATGCTCATGCGCATGTACGTGCGTTGGGCGGAAAAGGCTGGCCACAAGGTGGATGTGTACGACATCTCCTACGCCGAGGAGGCCGGCATTAAGTCCGCCACGTTTGTTGTGCACGGCGATTACCTCTATGGCCAGTTGTCGGTGGAGCAGGGCGCGCACCGCCTGGTGCGTATCTCTCCGTTTGATAACCAGGGTCGTCGCCAGACTTCGTTCGCAGAGGTGGAGGTGCTGCCCGTCGTGGAGCACACCGACCACATCGACATCCCGGATTCGGACATCCGCGTGGACGTCTACCGTTCCTCTGGCCCGGGCGGACAGAGCGTGAACACCACCGACTCCGCGGTGCGCATCACCCACATTCCGACCGGCATCGTGGTGACCTGCCAGAACGAGAAGTCCCAGATTCAGAACAAGGCGTCGGCGCTCAACGTGCTGCAGTCCAAGCTTCTGGAGAAGAAGCGCCAGGAGGAAAAGGCGGAGATGGACGCCCTCGGCGCGGGTGGTAACGCCAGCTGGGGCAACCAGATGCGCTCCTATGTTCTGCACCCGTATCAGATGGTGAAGGACCTGCGCACCGACTACGAGGTGGGCGACCCGCAGAAGGTGCTCGACGGTGACATCGACGGCTTCCTGGAGGCCGGCATCCGCTGGCGTATGGCACAGCAGCAACAAGAGTCACACCAGTAACGGGTAAGGTGTGTCGCGTGATCCGATTCGACCATGTGACCAAGACGTATCCGACGTCCACGCGCCCCGCGCTCAACGACGTCACCCTGGAGATCCCAGACGGCGAGTTCGTCTTCCTGATCGGCGCGTCCGGCTCCGGCAAATCGTCGTTCTTGCAGTTGATGATCCGCGAGGAAAACGTCACCTCCGGCGACATCTACTTCGGCGACTTCCACGTCAACGCACTGTCTGGCAAGCAGATCAACAAACTGCGCCAGTCCATCGGCTACGTGTTCCAGGACTTCCGCCTGCTGCCCAGCCTCAACGTGTACGACAATGTGGCGTTCGCGCTTGAGGTCATCGGCAAGCCGAAGGACCGCATTGCCAAACTCGTGCCGGAGGCGCTCGAACTTGTCGGCCTCGGCGCGAAGGCGAATCGTATGCCGCGCGAGTTGTCAGGTGGTGAGCAGCAGCGTGTTGCGATTGCGCGTGCGTTCGTCGATAAGCCAAAGCTCATGCTTTGCGACGAGCCCACGGGCAACCTCGACCCAGGCACCGCCGACGAAATCATGGCGTTGCTTGCGCGCATCAACCGCATGGGCACCACCGTGGTCATGTCCACGCACAACGCGCGTGCGGTGGATGACATGCGCAAACGCGTCATCGAACTGCAACTGGGCAAGGTCGTGCGCGACGAACAAAACGGCGTCTACGGGGATGTGAGGAAGTAACCATGAACTGGAATTTCATCTTCCGCGAAGGCTTCAAAGGGCTCGGCCGCAACCTGACCATGACCATCGCGCTGGTGATCACCACGGCGCTCTCACTCGCGCTCGTCGGCACGGGCATTTTGATCTCGCAGGCCACCGCAGATACGAAGAAGCTCTACCTCGACCGCGTCGAAGTGATGGTCGAGTTGGACGAGGACATCTCCGCGGGCGACAAGGACTGCTCCACCGACGCCTGCAAGCAGGTGCGCGACACACTGCAGGGCGACGACCGCGTCGAGCAAGTCACCTTCCGCTCCCGTGAGCAGTCCTACGAACGGTTTGTGGAACTGTTCCAGGACGCCGAGCCGGAACTCGTGCGCGAAACCACCCCGGATGCGTTGCCGGCCGCGCTGCACGTGCGCCTGGAGGACCCGACTGACACGGCACCGCTCGACGCGATTCGTGAGATGCCGCAGGTCACCGTCATTTCCGACCAGGCCGACACCGTGCGCTCCGCCGCCGGAACCCTGAACACCTTCCGCAACGCCGCCTTCGTCATCGCCGCAGCACAGGCGCTGGCTGCCGTGTTCCTGATCGCGAACATGGTGCAGTTGGCTGCGTTCAACCGCCGCGAACAGATCGGCATCATGCGCATGGTCGGCGCCTCGCGCTGGTACACCCAGGCCCCGTTCGTGCTCGAGGCCGTGATCTCCGTGCTGCTCGGCGCGGTGCTGGCCACCTTCGGCGTGTGGGCCGGCAAGCAGTTCCTGGTGGACCCGCTGCTCGGCGACCTCTACGCATCCCAACTCATCGCCCGCGTCCCCGACTCTGCCGTGTGGGCCGTCATGCCACTGACCGGGCTCGTCGCCATGGTGCTCGGCGGCCTCGCAGCCCAGGTGGCACTTCGCTCCTACGTGCGGAAGTAGTACACTCGAGCGCCTATGTCCAAGAAGAACAAAAAGCAGAAGCTTTCCAACACCGGCGTCCTGGCGACCAACCGGAAAGCTCGCCATGACTACACCATCTTGGACACCTGGGAGTGCGGCATCGTCCTGCAAGGCACCGAGATCAAGGCGCTACGCGAAGGCAAGGTGTCGCTGGTGGAGGCGTTTGCCACCATCGACAACGGCGAAGTCTGGCTGCGCAACATGCACATCCCCGAATACTCCAAGGGGCACTGGACCAACCACCCGCCGCGCCGCACCCGCAAACTGCTGCTGCACCGCCGCGAGATCGACTCGCTGGAAGGCAAAGTCCGCGACGGCAACCGCACCCTCATCCCGCTGTCGCTTTACCTCAAAGACGGCCGCGCCAAGGTCGAGTTGGGCCTCGGCCAGGGTAAGCAGGACTACGACAAGCGCCGCGCCATCAAGCGACGCACCGAGGACCGCGAAATCACCCGTGAGCTGGGCCGCAAGCTGAAGGGCATCAAGGCGTAGCGTTTTCAGTACGGTGGGGGCCTATGAAAAAGGCACTGATTACTGGAGCGTCCCGCGGCATCGGTCGCGCGATCGCTGAAGAACTTGGCAAGGACCACCACATTTACGCGGGCGCGTCACAGGACGCGTCCGAGATTGTTTCGGCGCTGCCGAGCGCGGAGCCGTTCGAGGTGGACCTGACGGACACCGAAGCCATCTTGGAAGCGGCCTCAAAGATCGAGGACCTCGACGTCCTCGTGCTGGCCGCCGGCGTGATGGAAAACGGTTCCCTGGAAGAGGTCGGCGACGCCTCCTGGCGCAACATGATGGAAGTCAACCTCCACGCGCCCGTGACGCTTACCCGCGCGCTGCTTCCTGCTTTACGACGATCCAACGGCCTGATCATCACCATCAACTCCGGCGCCGGCTACCACGGCATCGCCAACAACTCCGCCTACTGCGCCTCCAAGTTCGCGCTGCGCGGCTTTACTGATTCGCTCGCCCAGGAGGAAGCCGGCAAGGTCCGTGTGACCTCGCTGCACCCGGGCCGCACCGACACCGACATGCTCTCCGGCGACGACGGCCTGCCCAAGATGGCCGCCACCGAAGTAGCCAAGGCAGCCCGCCTAGCTGTCGACGCCGGCCCCGACGCCGTCATCGAATTCCTCCGCGTCCGGCCAGCCTTCACGGGGTAGGTTGCCGGCTGGGGCAGGGCTTGCCGGCTGAGGCGGGCTTGCGGGCGTTGCTCAGGCTCCGGCGCGCCCAGCCCCTTGTGCTCCGGCGCGCTCGGCTCCTTGGGCTCCGGTGCGCTCGGCCCCTTGTGCTTGTGCGCCGCGTCGGGTAACGTCTCTTCTCCTACGTTTCTTCGTAGTTGAAGGGGTCGATTTGGTTTCGACTTCATCACTTAGCCAGGGGAAGCGTGCCGGTGCAGGCAGGAGACCACCGAAAGCGTCGCTGTAACTAATAAACGCAGAGAAGAACTCTCAGCGTGACTACGCCCTCGCTGCCTAATTAGAAAGGTCCAGCGACCTGCGTGTCCGTCAGGCCGGGGATGTCCCCGACCCGGTACCTGGCGTCGACTTAGGGGACTTGCCTTCCGGCCCTGTCAGTGGGGCCTCGGGAGGGACATTTTTCACTGACTGGGCCCGTCATTCGGACATGTTCGCCTGATCCGGAGGGCCGAGCAGAGATTCTGTGCGAACTGCGCACGGAGAAGCCCTGGTGCGGTGGTGAAGGACCCGGGTTCAATTCCCGGCGGCTCCACTGGAAAGAGACCCCCAGACCCTTACGGGCCTGGGGGTTTCTTTTTATTTGTCGGGGAACTTGCGCCCAGAGCGGCCTTCACTCTGCGGTGCTCATCGTCTAGTTCCTCGACATCGTCTAGCTCCCCGCGCGGGCAACCAGACGATCAGCTCCATAATGAAAACGGTCCCCAATATGACCTGGGGAAACGTCGAGGCCACTGCGAGACCGTCTAGCGGCACCCGAAGGGGAGCTAGACGATCTCGTAGCCGGTGACGGGGCCCTCCGTGTTCGGCTGCCAACCGAGTGCTGGGGCGACGTGGGTGGCAAAGTTCTCCAGGATCTTTACGTTTACGTCCACGCCCATGCCGGTCGGGATGGTGAGCAGAAGGGTGTCGGCGGCCATGACGGCAGGGTCGGCCTTGAGCTGCTCGATGAGCTTGTCCGGCTCGGCGGCGTAGGTGCGGCCGAAGGTGGAGGCACCGACTTCGGGAAGCATGCCGACCTGGTCGGAGCCGGAGGCCTGCATGCCGAAGCGTGCCATGTCGGCGCCGTCGACGATGGGGAAGATGGAGCGGGACACGGACACGCGCGGGGTCCAGTCGTGGCCGGCTTCCTTCCAAGCTGTGCGGTAGCGGTTGATTTGGTCGACTTGGATCTCGCCAAGTGTCTGCGCGGTGGTCTCGGAGACCAGGGTGGAGGACATGAGGTTCAGGCCGTCTCGCGCGGTCTGCTCGGCAGACGCGTGGGTACCGGAGCCGTAGAAGATGTGCTTGCGCAGCTCGGGTGCCATGGGGAAGACCGGCAGGGCGGAGCCGGGCTGGAACATGTTGGGGTACTGGCGCTCGAGGGGCGCGGCGGTGGCGAAGCCGTGGCCGTCGACGGCGGCCATGAAGGTTTCGAGGTGGTTGCGGGCGACGTCGGCACCGTTCGGCGCTTCGTCCTTGTAGCCGAATGCTTCCCAGCCGCGCTCGGCGACCTCGGGGGCGCCGCGGGATACGCCAAGGGCGACGCGGCCGCCGGAGAGTTGGTAGAGGGAGGCGGCTTCTTCGGCGAGGTAGAGCGGGTTTTCGTAGCGCATGTCGATCACGCCGGTGCCAACTTCGATGCGCTCGGTGGAGGCTGCAACTGCACCGAGCAGCGGCATCGGGGCGGAGGCTTGCGGGACGAAGTGGTGGACGCGGAAGGATGCGTTGTTGACGCCGATCTCGTCGGCAGCTTTGGCGATCTCGAGGTGGATTCTCGCTACCTTTTCTGCCGAGGGGCCGCGCTGGCCGCCGAAGGCGTAGTGCCCGAAGCTCAAGAAACCGAATGCTTTCATGGGGTCCTCCAGATCAGTTATGTGACATATCAACAAATATCATAGCCTGTGCCGAGCAGCGCAACCGAAAAACGGCCTCAACGTTGTATTGGAGGAGCTTAAAAGGTTTATTAAATCCCTTGGCGCGACCACAGCCCGGCGCTACGGTCGTGCGCATGATTTTAAAGACTGCGAAGACGTTGTCCGCTGCAACCGCCCTAGCTGCCCTCGCTGGCGGCTTCATTGGTGCTGGCACCGCGCACGCACAGGTAGCGCAGCTCTCGTCGGCCAACCCGAACCTGGACCAGTTGGTGCAGAAGGGTTGGGACACCTACACCGGCGCCGTGCTGGGCAGTAAGGGAGGCATGTTGCTGAAGGATCTGCCGAAGGACGCCAAGCCACTGGCAGCAAAGGATGCAAAGGAAGCTCTCGCACAGCCGCTGCAGGCGAAGGAAGATGCCGCGATCACCCTGACGTTCACTCCGCAGGGCCGGCTCAATTACGACGACGGCTGCAACGTCGGCAACGCGACCTACAAGGTCAACGCCCGCGGTGGGGTGAAGGTGGGCACGTTCGCTGAGACCCAGCGTCTTTGCGACCCAACCCGCATGAACAAGTCCGATGAACTGAAGTCGATCCTGCGAGCGGGTCCCGCTGTGTACAAACTTAACGACGACACCATCGCCCTTGGCGCCCAAGGCAAGATGATTGAGTTTCTTGGAGTTGCATAGGCATCCCATGAAACCCCTTGAACCCGCGAATCCGGCCGCTACCGTGTGGGGCATGGGTATCAAGACTCAGAAAACATTGTCCATTGCAACCGCGCTCGCGGCCCTGGCCGGCGGCACCCTTGGTGTCGGCACGGCTGGCGCGCAGGAGCGCTCGAGCAGCATTGACCAGTTTGTCCAGATGAGTTCCTCCCTGTTTTCTAACCCGGCGGGGCAGCAGCCCGCTGGCGCTGGTCTGATGGTTCCGCTTGTGGAGGGCGCGACGCAGTTGCCTAACGACCAGGTCCAGCCCGCGCTGGACACCACCTTGCGCGCCAAGAACAACGACAAGGTCACCGTTGATTTCCGTCCGGACGGCACGCTGACCTACAACGACGGCTGCAACACGGGTAACTCCACCTACCAGGTGGATACGACCGGCAGGTTGCGCGTCGGTGACCTCAACGAGACTCGCATGGCGTGCCCTCCGGGTGCGGAGGTTGCCGCGAATGATCTAAAGACGATCCTGCGCGCCGGCCCGGCGGTGTTCCAGGTCGATCCGTCCACGCTTGCGCTGGCCGCACAGGGGCAATCGGTTGAGTTTGTGAAGTTGCCGGTGCGCGTCGTCGATTAGCAATCGCGAAAGACAGCAAAGCTCCAGGTCGCCCTGGGGCTTTTTGCTTTGCGACGACCCCACCTCGGTCATTTACAACACAGTTTTGTAGTCTAAATGGGTGGAAGCCGGGGGTGCCGGTTGACTTTAAGTATGGGTACCCTAAACTGGCGCAGGTAACCCTTACCTAAGTCTGGAAGGACGACAATGATCCGTTTCCCGCGCACCGCGCTGATCGCCCTCGCAGCCGCAGGCTCGCTGACCCTCGGCGCTTGCTCCAATTCCGAGCAGGCCGCTGAGACCACCACCTCTGCAGTAGCCACCTCCGAGGCTGCCTCCTCCTCCGCCACCACCGACGGTGACACCGTCAAGGTGACCGACAACTACGGCGAGAAGGAAGTGCCGGCCAACCCGCAGCGCGTCGTCGCTCTGGACAACCGCACCTTCGAGCTCCTGGACTCCTGGGGTGTTAAGCCGGTCGCAGCGCCGCGCGACCTCGTCCCGAACACGATTCCGGGAATTGCGGACAACGAGGACATCGTCAACATCGGCAACCACAAGGAGCCGAACCTCGAGGCCATCGTGGCAGCTGACCCGGACGTGATTGTCTCCGGTCAGCGCTTCCGTAAGTACGACGAGGAAATTGAGAAGCTGGTCCCGAACGCCGTGCTCGTTGAGTTCGAGCCGCGTGACGACGAGCCGTTTGACCGCGAGCTCATCCGTCAGACCTTGGCACTTGGCGACATCTTTGGCAAGCAGGCCGAGGCTGAGCAGACCGTCAAGGAGTTCACCGAGGCTGTCCAGCGCACCCGCGACGCGTACAACCCGGATCAGACCGTCATGGGTGTGAACGTTTCTGGTGGCGAGATCGGCTACGTCGCACCGGGCATCGGTCGCGTGTGGGGCCCGCTGTTCGACCTGATCGGCTTCACTCCGGCGCTTCAGGTGGAGAACGCCTCTAACGACCACAAGGGTGATGACATCTCCGTCGAGGCAATCGCTGACGCGAACCCGTTCTGGATCTTCGCTCTCGACCGCGATGCAGCGATCAAGTCCGCCAAGGATTCCCCGGAGGCGCTGTCTGTGATCAACGACTCCGCTGCGCTGCAGAACGTCACCGCGGTGAAAGACAACCACGTCTACGTGGCGCCGAAGGACACCTACACCAACGAGTCCATCCTCACCTACACCGAGATCCTCAACGATCTGGCAGACAAGTTCGAGGCTGCAAAGTAACCCCTGAATGACACATCCAACTGCGACCACCACCCGCCCCAAGCTTCTGGATTGGAAGCTTGGGGTGGGGGTTGTCATTGTCGTTTTACTGCTGCTGACCTCGCTTGCGGTGGGGCAGTACGACATTTTGAATAGCGATGACGGCTGGGCCATGTTCCGTACCACCCGCGTCCCGCGCACCATCGCGTTGGTGTTGGCCGGCGCAGCGATGGCGATGAGTGGGTTGATCATGCAGATGCTCACCCAGAACCGCTTCGTCGAGCCGACCACCACCGGCACCACAGAATGGGCCGGTCTGGGCCTGCTCGCGTCGTTCGTGTTCTTTCCAAACGGCACGATCATGACGCGCATGCTGCTCGCCGTCGGCTTCGCATTCGTGGGCACGATGGTGTTTTTCGCCTTCCTGCGCAAGGTCACGCTGCGCTCCAGCCTGATCGTGCCGATCGTCGGCATCATGCTCGGCGCCGTGGTCAGCGCAGTCTCTACTTATTGGGCGCTGCAGGCCGACCTGTTGCAATCGCTCGGCGTGTGGTTTGCCGGCTCGTTCACCAGTGTGATCGCCGGCCAGTACGAGGTGCTGTGGATCGTGCTGTTCGTGGTCATCGCCGTGTTCTTCTACGCCGACCGGCTCACCGTGGCCGGCCTCGGCGAAGACGTGGCCACCAACGTTGGCCTGAATTACAACCGGATCGTGCTCGTCGGCACCAGCCTGGTCGCAGTGGCCGCCGGTGTGGTCACGGTTGTCGTCGGCAATCTGCCATTTCTGGGGCTGATTGTGCCGAACATTGTGAGCATGATGCGTGGCGACGACCTCCGCTCCAACCTGCCATGGGTCTGCCTTACCGGCATTGGAGTGGTAACGGTGTGCGACCTCATCGGCCGCACGATCATCGCGCCATTCGAAATGCCCGTGTCCGTCATCCTCGGCGTTGTCGGCGCCGCGGTGTTTATCGCCATGATTGTGAGGCGGAGCCGGAATGCGTGAGATCGGGGCGTTCCAGTCGTCGACAAGCAAAAAGCGCTACTGGATTATTATCGGCGCGCTTGCGGTGGCCGCACTGCTATTTACCGCGGGGCTGCTCGCGTACGGCAACCCGATGGAGTTCGGGTCCACCGGCTACTGGCTGATCGCGCAACGTCGCATGAACGCGGTGATCGCGATGGCAATCGTGGCTGTGTGCCAAGCGACAGCAACCGTGGCGTTTCAAACGGTGACAAACAACAGGATTCTCACCCCGTCCATCATGGGGTTCGAATCGCTCTACGTTGCTATCCACACCTCAACCGTGTACTTTCTCGGCGCAGCAGGGCTGATTAACGCCCACACCTTGCAGATGTTTGTCATCCAGCTTGTGCTCATGATCGGGCTCAGCCTGGTGCTATACACCTGGCTGCTCGCCGGCAACAATCCCGACATGCACGCCATGCTGCTGGTCGGCATCGTGCTCGGCGGGGGACTGGGTGCAGTATCCACGTTCATGCAACGCATGCTCACACCCAGCGAGTTCGACGTGCTCACCGCGCGGCTGTTTGGCTCCGTGAACAACGCCGACCCGGAGTACTACCCGTTGGCAATCCCGCTGGTCATCGTGGCGGCGGGACTACTGATCTTCAACTCGCGCGCGCTCAACGTCCTGTCTCTGGGCCGCGACGTGTCGATGAACCTTGGCGTAGACCATAAAAAGCACGCGATTTACACGCTCGTGCTGGTGGCCATCCTCATAGCGGTATCGACCGCGCTGGTCGGCCCGATGACCTTCCTCGGCTTCCTCGTGGCCACACTCGCGTACCAAGCCGCGGATACCTACGACCACCGCTACGTCTTCCCCATGGCGATGCTGCTCGGATACTGCATCCTGTCGGGTGCGTACTTTGTGATGAACCACATCTTCTACGCACAAGGCGTGGTCTCCATCATCATCGAACTGGTCGGTGGCCTGACCTTCCTAATCGTGATTTTGAGAAAGGGACGCCTGTGATTCAACTCAAAGAAGTCCGCAAGGCCTACAGCAGCAGTGTTGACATCGGACCGGTCACCCTGGACATCCCCGAAGGCGGCATCACCGCCCTCGTCGGCCCGAACGGTGCAGGTAAGTCGACCCTACTGACGATGATCGGCAGGCTCCTCGACCTCGATTCCGGTCACATCGAAGTTGCAGGCATGGACGTCACCTCGGCGCGCTCGAAGGACCTGGCCAAAGTCGTGTCCATCCTGCGTCAGGAAAACCACTTTGTGACCCGCCTGACCGTGCGCCAACTCGTCGGCTTCGGCCGCTTCCCGTACTCGGGTGGGCGCCTGACCCCCGAAGATGAAGAGATCGTCTCGCGCTACATCGACTTCCTCGGCCTGCGCGAGCTGGAGAATCGCTTCCTCGACCAGCTCTCCGGTGGTCAGCGTCAGCGCGCCTACGTTGCGATGGTGCTTAGCCAGGAAACGAACTATGTGCTTCTCGACGAGCCCCTGAACAACCTCGACATCTCCCACTCCGTAGAGATGATGAAGCACCTGCACTCCGCGTCCCGCGAGTTTGGCCGAACCATCGTGATCGTTCTGCACGACATCAACTTCGCCGCACGCTACGCGGATTACATCTGCGCAGTAAAGGACGGGGAAGTTGCCGCCTTTGGTGCGGTTGACGAGATCATGCGCGACAGTCTGCTGAGCTCCATCTTCAATACTCCGGTGGAGGTTATTGAAGGTCCGCATGGACCTATTGCGTGTTATCACTAAAACCTACGCTGTACTGCGGATTTGTGTTGTTTGTGAGTTCGTGGTTATATCTTCATCCGTTGCTTCGAGCGGCCTTGAGGGGCTGGCGAGAGGGAACGAGTTAATTTCATGAGGTTGCTGTGCAAGGTAAACGGTTGTTGAACTTGGGTTTGACTTTGGTTTACGTTGTGTTGTAGGCTCTGTTTCCGCCGCTTAGACGGCCGTAGCCTTTGAGGGTTGTGGTTGTTGGGTGTGCTGGTGTT
>NZ_KV833289.1:0-3308 GCF_001837615.1 Corynebacterium sp. HMSC070H05 | reverse complement strand
TGTGTGGTTTGTTGAAAAACCGGGTGTTGGTTTGTTTGGTGTATTAGTACCGGTCGCCTCCACACATTGCTGTGCTTCCAGTTCCGGCCTATCAACCCAGTCGTCTTCTGGGAACCTCAAATGAAACCTCATCTTAAAACAGGCTTCCCGCTTAGATGCTTTCAGCGGTTATCCCTTCCGTACGTAGCCAACCAGCTGTGCTCCTGGCGGAACAACTGGCACACCAGAGGTACGTCCGTCCCGGTCCTCTCGTACTAGGGACAGCCTTCTTCAAGTTTCAACGCGCGCGGCGGATAGAGACCGAACTGTCTCACGACGTTCTGAACCCAGCTCGCGTGCCGCTTTAATGGGCGAACAGCCCAACCCTTGGGACCTACTCCAGCCCCAGGATGCGACGAGCCGACATCGAGGTGCCAAACCATCCCGTCGATATGGACTCTTGGGGAAGATCAGCCTGTTATCCCCGGGGTACCTTTTATCCGTTGAGCGACACCACATCCACAAGTAGGTGCCGGATCACTAGTCCCGACTTTCGTCCCTGCTCGACTTGTAAGTCTCGCAGTCAAGCTCCCTTGTGCACTTACACTCTAAACACCTGATTGCCAACCAGGCTGAGGGAACCTTTGGGCGCCTCCGTTACATTTTGGGAGGCAACCGCCCCAGTTAAACTACCCACCAGGCACTGTCCCCAACCCAGATCATGGGCCAAGGTTAGATATCCACTACGGTCAGAGTGGTATTTCAACAACGACTCCACAACCACTGGCGTGGCCGCTTCAACGTCTCCCACCTATCCTACACAAACCGCACCGAATGCCAATACCAAGCTATAGTGAAGGTCCCGGGGTCTTTTCGTCCTGCCGCGCGTAACGAGCATCTTTACTCGTAGTGCAATTTCACCGGGTCTGTGGTTGAGACAGCAGGGGAGTCGTTACGCCATTCGTGCAGGTCGGAACTTACCCGACAAGGAATTTCGCTACCTTAGGATGGTTATAGTTACCACCGCCGTTTACTGGGGCTTAAATTCTCCGCTTCGGACAAAAAGTCCTAACAGGTCCTCTTAACCTTCCAGCACCGGGCAGGCGTCAGTCCGTATACATCAACTTCATCGTCTTCGCACGGACCTGTGTTTTTGATAAACAGTCGCTCCCCTCTATTCTCTGCGACCCACGCCAGCAACCACGATCGTATGATCGGGCACCAGTTTGGGTCCCCCTTCTCCCGAAGTTACGGGGGTAATTTGCCGAGTTCCTTAACCACAGTTCTCCCGACCGCCTGAGTATTCTCTACTTGACTACCTGTGTCGGTTTCGGGTACGGGCCGTATACACACATCGCTAGAGGCTTTTCTCGGCAGTAGAGGATCACCAACATCACCCATATATGGGCTACGCATCACGCCTCACACTATTGACAGCCGCATTTGACATGCTGTCGTGCCACACGCTTGCACCGCAATCCAATAAGCGGCTTGGCTACCTTGCTGCGTCACCCCATCACTGACCTACAACGGATCAGGCCCCACGCATCACCACCAACCACACATCAAAGATGTGCATGTCGGTGGATCTGGGTGGTTAGTATCACCGCTTCGATACTGGGCGCGTATATACGGGTACGGGAATATCAACCCGTTGACCATCGACTACGCCTGTCGGCCTCGCCTTAGGACCCGACTCACCCTGGGAAGACGAACTTGACCCAGGAACCCTTAGTCATTCGGCGGATACGATTCTCACGTATCATTCGTTACTCATGCCTGCATTCTCACTCGCGTGCAGTCCACCGCTTCTTCCGATACGGCTTCACCCCACACACGACGCTCCCCTACCCATAGTAAAAACTATGCCGCGGCTTCGGCGGTGTGCTTGAGCCCCACTACATTGTCGGCGCAGAACCACTCGACCAGTGAGCTATTACGCACTCTTTCAAGGATGGCTGCTTCTAAGCCAACCTCCTGGCTGTCTTCGCGATCCCACATCCTTTTCCACTTAGCACACCCTTAGGGGCCTTAACCGGCGATCTGGGCTGTTTCCCTCTCGACTATGAAGCTTATCCCCCACAGTCTCACTGCAATGCTCAAACTTCACCGGCATTCGGAGTTTGGCTGACGTCACTAAGATGATAGTCCCGCTCGGCCATCCAGTAGCTCTACCTCCGGTAAGCACACATCACGCTGCACCTAAATGCATTTCGGGGAGAACCAGCTATCACGGAGTTTGATTGGCCTTTCACCCCTACCCACAGCTCATCCCCTCAGTTTTCAACCTAAGTGGGTTCGCGCCTCCACAACCTCTTACAGCTGCTTCACACTGGCCATGGGTAGATCACCCCGCTTCGGGTCCAGGACATGCCACTTGACACCCTCTTAGGATTCGCTTTCGCTACGACTACCCCACATAACGGGTTAACCTCGCGACATGCCGCTGACTCGCAGGCTCATTCTTCAAAAGGCACGCCATCACACACAAACGGTGCTCTGACGGATTGTAAGCGCATGGTTTCAGGAACTCTTTCACTCCCCTCCCGGGGTACTTTTCACCATTCCCTCACGGTACTATTCACTATCGGTCACACTGGGTATTTAGGCTTACCGGGTGGTCCCGGCAGATTCACAGCAGATTTCACGAGCCCGCTGCTACTCGGGGAAAACATGATCAGACAACATATGCAACGCCTTCACGTACGGGGCTAATCACCCGCTCCGGCACGCCATCCCAGACGTTTCCGCTAACGCACACACACCATCTTGCGGTCAGGTAGCCCGCAACGATCACACCCCACAACACCGCACACGCAACCCCTACCCAGGTATCACACGCACACGGTTTAGCCTCATCCGCTATCGCTCGCCACTACACACGGAATCACAAATTGTTTTCTTCTCCTGTGGGTACTGAGATGTTTCACTTCCCCACGTCACCTCCACACAGGCTATGCATTCACCTGCAGGTAACACCACACAATTGGTGTTGGGTTTCCCCATTCGGACATCCTCGGATCAACGCACTGTTGGCAACTCCCCGAGGCTTAACGCAGCCTCACACGTCCTTCATCGGCCCAGCATGCCAAGGCATCCACCATACGCCCGTAACACAAAACAACAATTACGGCCGCTACAAAAACTGCAGACAACTCAACAAACAAAAATTACACAAAAAGAACAAGATGCTCGCGTCCACTATACAGTTCTCACACAACACACACCCCACGAAGACCAACCACCACAACAGATGATCAACCAACAATGGAATGCCACAACAAGGAACACACAATGTTGCCCCAGACACCCAACAGCATGCCAACACA
>NZ_KV833288.1:0-60312 GCF_001837615.1 Corynebacterium sp. HMSC070H05 | reverse complement strand
AACGGCCTAAAACAACTTGACAAAACACACCGTGACGGGCTTATCCGACAGCAGGATGGCGCGGTAGCCGCCACCATCAACCGTGTAGCGCAGGATCTTCCAGTCTGGGTTGTATTCCTGCGCGAGTGCGAGGTCTTCGGGGTTGTGGTTGTGGGCGGTGATGGTGTCGTCGCCAAGTGGTGTGCTCACGCGGAATGTGAGCGTGGTGCCGTCGTGGGCGAGGATGTCGATGGGGAACCAGCAGAATTTTTGGTTCATGGCGCGCAGCACTGGGATGTAGTGCTGGTTGTGGCCGCGGGTGCGTTGGTCGCATTCGCGGTACGTGCAGGTGCGGCGGGTGGCGGGGCGTTTGGGGAAGGGGACGGCGTCGTCGCCAACGCGTACGGCGGCGGCGCTTGGCGAGTATTCGAATGTCGCGCCGGTGTTGGCGACGAATTCGTGGCCCTGCGCAGCGCTATCAAACTTTGCGACGACCACCTCACCCGTCTCATCAAGCGTAAACGCAAAGGTCAGCCCGTCCATGCTGCTGAGGGTGGCTGGGGTCCAGTCGGTGGGCATGCCAAAAGACATGGTGCTCCTTGAAATATCGCTCTTCCGGCGCGGCGGTTGCGCGTGCCGGCGGATCTTCCCTCGGGAGCACCGTGCGCGATGAGCGCGGTTGCTAATCGACGAGCCGAGGGGCCTTATCCGTCAGATTTCTTGATCCAAAACGACACAATATAGACCAAGCGGTCTAGTGTCAAGTGGTGCGGCACCCGCTCCCCTACCCGCAGCGGACGATGGGCTGCGGGTCGTAGACGGTGGTCTGGGTTTCACGGGAGAGTTCGTTGCCGGCGAGGTCGTAGATAATGCGGGTATCCGAGGTGGTGAACCCGGGTGCGCCGCCGGACGGCGAGCAGTTCGGGCCGGACACGTTGACCGGCTGCGGGCTGGTCTGGGCCCAGCGGCCGCCGTTGATGGACTGCACGTTGACCGTATTCACTCCCATGAGGCTGACGGTGAGTTGGCCGCCGCCGACGTTGGTGGCGATGCGCACCGGGTAGGGGCTGTCGTTGCGGAACTGCAGGTCGATGGCGCCTTCGTACACGGTGGCTTCGCGGCCGGCCGGGTAGCGGGAGATGTAGTAGGAGTGCGGGGTGTGGGCGACGTCGGTCATGCCGGCGAAGTAGGCCGCGTTGTACAGGGTGGTGGCGAACTGGGAGATGCCGCCGCCGACGGCGGTGTCGGCACGCCCGTTGAGGATGATGCCGGATTCGACGTAGCCCTGGGCGGTGCCGCGGGGGCCGGTGTAGCCGTTGAGGGAGAACGTCTCCCCCGGGTTCACAATCGCGCCGTTGACCGTGTTGGCCACCAGGGCGATGTTGGTGCCCGAAGCACCCGAGTAGCCGCCGGTGGTAAACGAGCCGACCACTTCGTTGAAGGTGGCGTTGTTCGCTTCTTCGGTGGTGAAGTCCGCGGGTACCGGCTTGTAGTCGGCGTCCCAGGAACGCCCCTTGGAACCGAGGACGCGGTCGTTGAAGCCGGCGAGGGTTTTCTCCCAGTCCACAGCGGTGCCATCCACGGAGGGTTCGACGCCGCCGCCGGTGAGCACGCGGGCGTTTTGCATCTCCACTTCGGTCTCGGCGAGCTGCTCGGCCAGGATGGCTTGCGCGGCTTCGACGTTCACTTTCGGGGCGATCTTGCCGTCGACGTTGGGGAAGCTAACCACCTCGCCAAGCCGCTCCTGCGGGATGGCTGCCTTGTGGTTGTCGGTGCCGGTGACGGTCAGCGGACCGTCCAAGGCGGCGCGCACGGGGCCGTCCATGGCGGCGCTCATCACGGCGTCGTCGATGGCGGGCGGCACGGAGGTCGGATCCACATCGATGCCGTCCGGGTTGAGCCAGCCGGTGGTGGTCTCCTCGCGCAGCAGGTCGCGCTCCACCTTCTGGCCGTTGACCGGCTTGGTGGTCTCGGCCTTGCCGGCTTCGACGCGGATGGTGCCGTCGGTGGGGTCGAAGTGCAGTTCGTCGCTGATGCGGTCGAGGGTTCGGTTCAGGGCGGTGTCGTCGATAAGCGGAACCGCGTCGACCTCGTGGGTGGTGAACAGGCCGCGCAGGCGCGAAATCGGGTTGGCGGTTTCGATGCCGGCGGCGTCCACGGTGGCCTGGTAATCGATGTCCAGGCCGGACTTCGCAGGCACGAAGGTGGAGGTCTTGTCGCCGGCGCGAACCTCGACGGTTGTGTCAGCAGCGCTGCCGAGTTCACCCTCGAGCTTCGCGCGAGCCTCGTCCGGCTTCATCGCACCGATGTTCACGCCGCCGACGGTGGTGCCGCGCGGGACGTTGCCGCGGTGCATCGCCAGATCCGCCAGGTACACAGCAAGCGCGATGGCGAGGATGCCGAGCAGCACACCGAGCGCGATCTTGCCGCCGCGTCCCTTGCTGCTCGCCTTGTGCGAGGTTGCCTTCACCGTAGTCACCCAAACAAGGGTAATGCAGATGTTTGAAAAAGCGGGTTAGAGGTTGTCGTCGATAAGCAATTGCTGCACGCGGGTGGCGGCCTCATTGATGCGCTCTTCCGCGATGTAGCCGTTGTTCACGCACCACACGACGTGGTCGATGATGGCGGGCAGATCCTTACCCGTGGACCACAGCGCCTGGTCGGCGCCGGAGGCGATGGCGCGGGCAACGGCGTCGCGGGTGGGCGCGTAGTCGAGGATGCCACGCATGCCGGATAAGTCATCGGTGACCACCACCCCGTTGAACGGCACTCCGCCGGGGTAGTCGCCCTCGCGCAGCACGCGGTAGGCCTCGGGGTTCATGGAGCTGGGCACGCCGTCGGGGCCAAGGCCCGGCACGATCATGTGGCCCATCATGACGCTGGCGCGCGGGAACTGCGTCAGCAGCGGGCCGTAGGGGCGCATGTCTAGGTCGCGGACCTGGTTCAGCGGCGGGGTGACGGCGAGTTGGTGGTGCGTGTCGCCGGAGGCGCGCCCGTGGCCGGGGAAGTGTTTGAACGTGGGGGTGACCTGGGCGTCGGTGAGCCCCTGGGAGAACAGCGTGGCCACCCGCACGACTTCGGCCGGGTCGCCGTGGAAGGCGCGGTCGCCGACGATGTCCAGGTCGGTCACATCGAGGTCCAACAGTGGCGCGTAGTCCACGTTGATGCCGTGCGCGCGCAGGGAGCGGCCGATGTCCCAACCGGTGCCGCGGATGACCTCCGGCGGGGTGCCGGCCAGCGCGCGCGGCGGCATGAACTCGCCGAGCACGTTGGTGTGGCGCTGCACCCGGCCGCCCTCAAAATCGATGGCGACGACAAACGGCCTGTCGTACTGTTCCCGCAGCGCATTGATGTTGCGGCCCGACTCGGTGAGCAGCTGCGGGTCCGCCCAACTCGGGATGATCAGCCCGCCGGCACCCTGGTCGAGCGCAAACCGCGCCTGCTCGTAGTTAGTCACGCCGACCACCATCAGCGACGCCACCCGTGCCCGCAGGTCCTCGGGCACGCGTTGTTGCGCGGGGCTGAGCAGCGCAGAAGCTTCTTGCTTATCGACGACCCCACCCTCCGACGCCGTCGACGTCACCGTCACCACCTCTGGGGTCGGGTTGGCTTCCTCCGCGGGCTCGGGGGCGCTACACGCGGCAAGCGCAACGCACGCCGCGAGCGCAACGGCGCGCGTGGCGTGCGCTGCGCGTGCGGCGACGGCTCGATTCCGCATGTGATTGACCCCTGTATTGCGTGTGAAAACGCCCTTACTCTACTCGCTGCTGGTAGCCTTTTCCGACATGTCCCATACCGTTGACCTCCCCGAGCCACTGAAGCGCCACGCCGCGTCCCCTGTCGTGGCGAGCGCCGTCGTTGGCATTGTGCTCGGCGTGGTTGGTGTGCTCGGTATTGCGGCAGCGTCGGGCCAATCGACGGTGCCGGAGAATACGGCTGTTTCCGCTGATGATGCGGTGCTTGGCGGGCCGGAGTACGGTTCGCGGAAGTAGGGCTGGGTGGGGTCGTCGAGAAGCGCCCATGTTCTTGGGTGGCTGGTCCTGACCCTGCTTGCGCTGGCGCAGCCGCCGGGGCAGGTGGCGGCCGACACCAAGTTTGATCTGGTTGCCAACCCGGCGCGGTTTTTGGCGCGGGCCACGCACGCATACACGGATGAGTTTCCGCTGGGCCAGGTGCAGAACCAGGCGTACGGGTATCTGTTTCCGCAGGGCGCGTTTTTCTGGTTGTTTGGGTGGTTGCCGGACTGGTTGACGCAGCGCGCGTGGTGGGCGTTGTTGCTGGGTGTGGCGTATTCGGGCACGTTGGTGCTGGCGCGTCGCATCGGGATCACGGGTACGTGGCCGCCGGTGCTCGCGGCGTTGCTGTACGCGTTGAGCCCAAGGATTTTGACCACGCTGACGGCGATTTCTTCGGAGGCCTGGCCGGTGGCGCTTGTGCCGTGGACGTTGGTGCCGCTGGTGCAGCGTCGTCCCCAGGTGGCGCCGGCTGTGGTGGCGGTGGCGTGCATGGGCGCGGTCAACGCGACGGCGACCATCGCGGCGTGCCTGCCGGCGTTTGTGCTGCTGGTGGCGCTGCGCCGCTTCCGCGAGGCCGCCCGGTTCACGCTGGGTGCGGTGTTGGTGTCGGCGTGGTGGATCGGCCCGCTTTTAGTGCTGGGTATATATTCGCCGCCGTTTACAGACTTCATCGAGTCCGCGCATGTGACCACCGCGTGGCTCAATCCGGTGGAGATTCTGCGCGGCACCACCAGCTGGACCCCGTTCGTGGACACGGAGCGCGTCGCAGGCCACCTGTTGGTCGCGGAGCCGGTATTCATCATCGCCACCTGCCTGATCGCCGCGTTCGGCCTGGCGGGCCTGGCCCGGTGCGACATGCCGTGGCGCGGGCCGCTGCTTGCGGTGTTTGTGGTGGGCTTTGTGGTGTTGGGGTCGTCGCCAATGCTTGCACCGCTTTACGACGACACCCTCGCCCCGCTGCGCAATCTCCACAAGTTCGACCCGCTGGTCCGGCTGCCGTTGGTGCTCGGGGCGGGGTTTGTGGCCTCACAAGTGCGTCGCCCGCAGGTGGTTGGGGTGGCGTTGGCGGCTGCGGTGGCGCTCGCGCCCGCGTGGTCGTTGCGCCTGCTGCCGGAGGGCACCTGGTCGGAGGTCTCCGAGGACTGGGTGGCGGCCGGTGAGTGGTTGGAGGAGCACGCCGCAGGCACGCGCACGTTGGTGGTGCCCGCCGCGTCCTTTGCGCGCCAGCATTGGGGGTGGACGCGCGACGAGCCGATCCAAGCGCTGACCAGCACGCGCTTTGCCTTTAGGGATGCGGTGCCGCTGGTGGATCCGGAGGCGATTCGTGGGCTGGACGGCCAGGTGGCGGTCGCAGATCAGCAGGCGCTGCGCTCTATCGGCGTGGGCGCGGTGGTGGTGCGCCGCGACCTGGAGCGCCAGCCCGTCACGCCGAACCTGGGCGAGCCGGACGCGAGCTTTGGGGAGGTGGATATCTTCCTGCTGGACCCACACGCGGACATCATGGACACCGACCGCGCGCCGATTGCCGTCGACGGCGGCGGCGAGGTCCTCGCGCTGTTGTGGCGCGAACTCGGCTACTTCCCGGCGCGCCTGACCGGCGAGGACCCCGACATCGTCACCGATACCCCGGCGCTTGCGGTGCGCAACTACGGCACGATCCACGGGCAATCCGGCACCCTGCAGTACGAGTGGGAGGACGCCACCGTGCGCAACCGGGTCAAGGACTACCCCTCCGCCGGCACCCGCACCGGGGTGGACATGGACGGGTTCGCGCGGGCGTCGTCCTCACGCGCGGACGCCGGCGCTTTCGGTGGTCCGGTGCCCGCGAACTCGCTGACCGCAGCCTTCGACGGCTTGGACGAGACCGCCTGGTGGCCCGCGCCGGGCGACCGCAACGCATGGATCGAGTTCGGCGCGCGGCAAGACACCGTCACGGTCACCACCACCGCGAACACCACGGTGCGGCTGTGCAAAGGCAACCGCGAATGCCGCAACGTCACCCTGGTCAAGGACCAGCCACGCACCATCACGCGCGGCGACGCCACCCGCCTGGAACTGACCGAACCGGTGGGCATCCGCGAACTCGACGCCGGCATCCGCCGCATCGTGGAGGTCCCCGGCACCGCGGACCGCTACTTCTTCCAACGCCGCTTCCCCGACACGGACGTGATCCAGCGCCGCTTCACCACCGCCGTGGACAGCGAATGGGAACTCTCTCAACCGGCGACGATCGACGGCGAACGCCACGTCGGCCACGTGTTCCTCGAGGCCGGCACGCATGAGATTGTCACCCGCGCCGAAACCGTCATGCTCTCGCGCGCGCCGCTGCCCAACCACACCGGCGAGCGCATGATCCTGACCACCCGCGCGTTCAACGAAGGCCTGCGCGCCACCCTCGGCGGCGTCCCGCTCGAGCCCATGCGTATCGACGCCAACGCCCAGGCGTTCCGCGTCCCCGAACACGCTGACGGCGAGTTTGAAATGTTCTTCACCGGCGACGGCGCCTACCGGTACTCGCTCGTCGCCGGCACCCTGCTCAGCCTGCTGGTCACCGCCCGGTGCCTGTGGGTGCCGTGGCGCCGCTTCGAACGCTTCACGCCCCCGCCCGGCGCGAACTGGCTGCCGGGCCTGGCTGTCATCGCCGCCGCTCCCCTGCCCGGCGCGGCCGCCGTCGTACTCGCGTGGCTGGTGCGCCGCTTCACCGTGATCCCGATGCCGCACCTGGCCGCCGCCACCATGACCGTGTGCGGCCTCGTGCTTGCACGTGCGCCCTGGCCGGCGGCGAACTACGCGGGCTCGTCGACCTTCCTCATCCTCGCCGCCTGCTTCGCCGTGGCCTGCCTGACCAGCCGCGCGCCGGGTACCTCCACCAGTTCATAAGAGATGTAGGAAACGGCGGTGCTCAGCAGGGTGGTCGTCGTAAAGATCAGCACGAAGTGCCCCGAAAACATGGGCACGCCGAGCATGGGGAACACGAAGTACAGCACCGCCATGTGCCACAAAAACACCGAGTACGACCAGTGGCCGAGCGTGCGCATGCTTTTCGACGACAACACCGTCCCCTCAAACCTCTGCCCCAGCGCAAAGGGTGCGACCAGCAGGGCGGCGAACACCGCGCCGAGTACCACCCGCACGTTAAATTCCAGCGGGCTCGGGTGCTCCAGGCCGCGCGGGCCGATCACGCCCGCCACCCACGCCACCGGCAGTGCCAACACCACGAACGGCCAGCGGGGTCCTGCGTAGCGCACCCCGGCGCGCTCCAATTCGGCGAGCACCAACCCGACCGCAAACCACAGCGCATACGACGGCGGCCAGATCTGCAGGTTCAGCACCGCCGGGTCCGCAATGCCCGAGACCGCCCACGGCCACACGAACCCGAGCGCCACCGCGACCGCCAGCGCCACGTACCGGCCCCGCGCACCCAGCCGCAGGTACAGCGGCAACACGAGGTAGAAGGCGACTTCGATGCATAGGGACCACATTTGGGTGAGGCCGTCGATAAGCGCGTGCGGCACGTAGACCTGCACCAACAGCACATTCGCCACCACCTGCGTTGCGCTGACCCCCGCGAGCGGCGGCAGCGCAAGCAGCACCACCGCCACGCACACCACATACGCCGGCACCAGGCGAGCAACACGCCGCGAGTAGTAGCCCGGCCGCATCCCACCGCGCGCCAGCAGGAACGCCGAGAGGGCAAAGAACACCGCCACGAAGTAGTCAAAGCGCTCCAACACCGCCGAGCCAGTCCCCGTCTGAAACGCGACGTGCGTGGCCACAATGCCGTACGCGGCCACAGCGCGCAGGCCGTCGAGCTCGGGCAACACAGCGGGTCTTGGATTCACGATGGGCAAAGTCTAGTCGCCCGGTAGGGTTAGGCGGGTGAACCTGCGTCGTCGATTAGCCACCTGCCTGGGCATCATTGTCGTCTGCGCCGCGCTCAACATCGCCTCCCCCATCGTGATTGCAAAGCAGCGCACCCTGCAGCCCGGCGAGTACACCATGCTTTTCGACGACGCCCGCTCCCGCACCGTCACCCTGACCAAACAGCCCAAATCCATGCTGGCTGAGGTGGCCATCGACGGCGATGTCGTAGACAGTTTTCTTATCGACCCCTCCACGGCATTCCCCGCCAAAGGCCGCGCCGGGCTCGGCCCGCTGCTGCCCTACCAGCCGGAACGGCGCACCTACCCGCTGTTCGACACCACGTCTGGCCGCGACGTCCCCATGGATTATGTCGGCCCCGGCAACGTGCGTGGCATGCAGACCTACAAGTACACCGCTGCGTTGTCCAATGATTGTGTGCGCACCGTCGACGCGGAACGCCGCACCGGCCGCATCCTCGACGAGATCTGGGACTGCCCGCCCGAGCAGTGGGTGCTTGCGGAGGAGACCAAGGCAGCAGCTGTCGACGCCGCGCGCCGCGACGTGGCCTGGCTGCGTGGCCTGCAAGTCATGGCGGTGCTCACCCGCTTCATCGCGGCCGCGGCGTTCATTGCTGGCCTGGTGGCCTATGCGCGCCGCCGCTAAAAGGTGGTGGGCGCCGGTCTATGGCGCCCTGCTGGTTCTGGCGCTGACCTGGCCGTTTCTTGTCCCCGGCGAGGCGTTCGCGCTGCGGGACATGATGGTCTTCGACGCAATGGAACTCACCCGCGCCTCGTTAGGGTGGGGTGACCTGCCCGCCCGCAACGTCCCCCAAGACGCCCTGCTTGGCATCCTGCCGTACCCGGTGCTGTTCCTGCGCGTGTTCATGGTGTCCGCCGCCGCGGCCGCCGCGTGGGCGGGGTGGAAACTCGGCCGCACCCCGCTGGGCCAGGCGGCAGCGATGACGGTGGCGGTATGGAACCCGTTCGTCGTGGAGAGACTGCTGCAGGGCCAGTGGTCGCTTGCCGCCGCGGCCTGGCTGCTGCCCCTGATAGCGCTCGGCGTGCACCCGATGTCCGGGCTTGCGCACTGGCTGGCGTCACTGACACCGACCGGCGCCATCGCCGCCGCGTGCGTGGCCCGCAGCCCCCTGACCACTGCGCTGACCTGCGCGCCGTGGGTCGTCGCAGGCATCTTCGCCGGGGCGGGCGGCACCTCATCGGCCGTGTCCGCCGAGGTGTTCGCCCCGCGCGCCGAAGGGCTCACCGGCACCCTCGGCGCGCTCGTAGGCCTTGGCGGGATCTGGAACGCCCACGCCGTGCCCGCCTCCCGCGAGGCCGGCTTCGCCCTGTTCGGCATCGCGCTGTTCGTGCTGCTCGCGCTGGCCTGGCGCGAGGTGCCCCGCCGCTTACTCGTGGTTGCTGGGGTCGGCTTCCTCATCGCGCTCGCGTCCTGGGCGGGCCTGCTGGGCCCGGTGGTCGCGCACGTCCCCGGGGCCGGCCTGCTTCGCGACGGCCAAAAGTGGCTCATCCTCACCATCCCCGCCCTGGTCACCGCCGCCGGCGCATTAAGCGCCCGCCGCGCCCTCGCCGGTCTCACCTTCGCGCTCCTGCAGGTCCCTGACGCGCCCGTCGCCGTCGCCGCACTCACCCCCACCACCGTCGAGGTCCCCGCCATCAACCATCACGGCCGCGACGTGCTCTTTGAATCCCGCCCGACGCTGATGCTTATCGACGACCACCCCACCGTCGACCCCGCCCCCAAAGCCATGAACGTGGTCGAATCCGGCGCGCTGACCGTCGACGGTGTCGTTGTGGACGCTCCATCACCACGCTGGGTCGCCGCCCAAGCGGCCATCGACGACACCGATGCGCTGCACGAGATGGGTATCGGGGTGGTGGTGCGTTCGGATGGGCGGGTCGTCGATACGCAAGCGCCCGCGAACCCGCTGCCACCTGCGGGGATCGCACTGTTCGCACTGTGGCTCGCGGTGCCAGCAACGCTGCGCCGCAACCGATAGTTGGAACCTCCCATGATTGAAAGCTTGCATGAATTGTGTTGTGCGGTTAAAGTGAACTCCAGATGAACAAAAGGTTACGCACCGCAGAATCAAGGAGGTATAGCCGTGGCCAACAACAACATCGATTTCAGCATCATCCGCGAGCGCGCCCTGCGTAACATCCGCGAGGACCTGCTCGTCGAGTTCGCCGGACAGTACGACGCACTCGAGATCAACGACGCCTTCGACGCCGTCGTCCGCGCACACAAGCGCACCGCAACCGTCGAAGACTTCATCCCCGTCCTCGTCGAAGCAGAAATGCGCGACCGACTCCGCGACGGCGAACTCTTCCCACAGGCCGCCGCATAACTCACAGCAAAACCCAACGCCCAACCCCTTTGCAGCGGTTGGGCATTTTGCTATGTTCGACACCTAACACTGTCGGTAGCGAAAGCACACCGGCACCCAGCGAACGTCAACCCCACGCGCCCGGGGAAAAGGGAGCACACACCGGCGCCTTGTGGCCGTATCAAGGCTGAAGCGGTTCGATTCCGCTCACACGCACAACGCATGCGGCCTGCACGACGCACACGGGCACAACCCCCACCACAGGGTTGCACCGAGCACGATTTACTACCGCGACGTTGGGGGTGACCCGGACACTTTCGTGAGGGTTGGGAACGGGGACAGAACTTTCAAGGAGGCACACATGCTGCTCGCAGAAGCACTCGCACGCCGCGCCGAGGCGCAAGACCGCCTGAACAAACTGCAGGAACGCCTCGTCCAGGGCGCGCTGATGCAGGAGGGCGACACCCCGCCGGAGGACCCGGCGGACATGCTCGAGGAAGTCGCCGCGCTGCTGCAGGAGATCGAAACGCTGGTGCGCCGCATCAACCACACCAACGCGCAGACCGCCTTCGAGGGCGCGACGCTTACCGACGCCATCGCGCGCCGCGACGCCCTACTGCGCTCCCGCCGCCTCTACGCCGCGGTCGCCGACGCTGCAACGATTTCAAACGCCCGCTACTCGCGCTCCGAAGTACGCTTCGTGCCCACCGTGGACGTCAAGGCGCTTCGCGACATGGCCGACAACGCCTCCAAGGCCTACCGCGAACTGGACACCAAGATCCAGCAGCTGAACTGGACCACGCAGCTCATCGAGGGGTAACGAGCTTCGCGAGCACCGCCGCGAACCTGCGGCCGGTCTCCTCCCACGAAAAGCGCTGCGCCCACCGCCTGGCATTGCCCGCCAGCTCGGCGCGGCGCTCAAGTGTTTCGCGGGTAACCTCGGCGAAATCTTCGCCCGATTGCACGAGCCGACCGGTTTCGCCGTCGCGGATCGAATCCGCCACCCCACCCGCCGACGCGTACGCCACCGTGGGCACCCCGTGCTGGGCCGCCTCAATCACCGCAATACCCCAGCCTTCCTTCCGCGACGGCAACAGATGCACATCCGCACGTTCCAGCAACGCGTGCTTGTACGGCTCAGACACATGCCCGTGGAACACCACGTCGCCACGCCCCTGCGCGTACGCCCGCAGCTCGTCCTCCCACCAGCCCGAACCGACCACATCCAGCACCGCGTCCGGGATGCGGGCCGCCGCGTCGATCGCCTCCTCGATCCGCTTGTGCGGCACCAGCCGAGAGAGGGTGAGCAGGTGGGTGCGGTGGTCGTCGTAAAGCGTGGGCACATGCGCAGGCACCGGATCGACGCCATTTTCCACAATCTCAATGTCACCCTCGCGCACGCCAAGCGCCACCAAATCGCTTTTCGACGCCTCCGACACCGTCACATACCGCGCCCCCCGATACACCCGCGGCGCCACCTTCGACTCCAAAAACCACCCCAACCGGCCAATGATCGGACCCGCCACCGGCCACTGCTCCTTATGGCAATGGTGCGTCAGCAACACCACCGGCCTACGCGTAAACAGCCGGGCGAAAAACGGAATACCGTTCTGCGTATCCACCACCACATCCGGCCGGTTGCGCCAGATAGACAACGGCGCCGCCAGGTACACACTGAACTTCCCGCCGGCACGCTCGTAGCGCACCCCGTTACGGCGCGACCGCCGCGGCGCATCCGTATGCTTCGCTGTCCGATACACCACCTCGTGGCCCTGCTCGGCCAAGTACTCCCCAACGCGTTCAAGGTAGCGCTCGGAACCTCCCCCTTGTGGGTGGGTGGAGTCGCGCCAACACAACAACAACACCTTCACGGCGCGATGACCTCGAGCCCAACTTCACGGGCGGCCTCGGCGAGCCTGTCGTCGTACGTCAACACCGCATCCGCCTCCACATCCAACGCAGCCTGTAAGTGAATCGCATCCAACGTACGCAAATACGGCATCGGCAACATACTCGCCGCTCGTAGTGTCCCCCGGCCAAGTTCCGCGATCGAAATTCCCCGCAAGATCATCGTAGCCTCCCCCTGCGGCCGGCCGAGGCGCACCGCCAAGCGCCGCAGCTCAATCTCCAGCAAGTCCGACGACACCACCTCGTATTCGCCTGCCTCGAGCCACAGCCGCATCGCGTGCGTGTGCGGCTCCAACTTGAGCAGACAGCCCATCGCCGACGTGTCGGCGTACACCCTGCGCATGTCAGTACCTGTCCGCGCGCATATCGTCGAGCGCATCCGCCAGCGACTCGCCCTCCACCTGCGGCACCGGAAGGTCGAGCCAACCACCCACCCGGGTCGCCGGACGGGTAATGGCCAGGCGTGGCTGCGGGTCGTCGAGAGGCATCAGGCGCCCGACCGGCTCGCCGTTGTTCGTCACCACGAAACTGCGCCCTGCACGCACCTCACGCAGGATCTTCGCCGAATCATTGCGCAGCTCGCGCTGGGAGATCCTGCGCTCCACCAGCGATTCGTCCCATTCCGGATGTGCCATACGCCGGAGCGTAGCACGGTTGCTACAGTGCTAACATTGCGCGAATGCACCACACCCGCCGGATGGCCACGCTCCGCCGCTCACTGCGGCTGCTGCGCTCGTTCCCCTACGAGCAGTTCCGCCCGCGCGTGTTCTACTCCTCCCTGGCGCGCGACACGCGCATGCTTATCGACGCCCTCGCCAACGACCTTTCCCTACCTCCCATCACCAACCAATCCGTCCTCGACGTCGGCGGGGGCCCCGGGTACTTCGCCGAAGAATTCGCCGACTGCTTCTACGTCGGCCTCGAACCCAGCGTCTCCGAAATGTCCGCCGCCGGCCTATCCGGGTTTGGCTCCGTACGCGGCGACGGCGCAGCGCTGCCATTTGCCGACGACACCTTCGACGTCGTGTACTCCTCCAACGTCGCCGAACACATCCCCAACTGGCAAACCATGGGTGCAGAAATGCTGCGCGTGGCCAAACCCGGCGGGCTCGTCGTACTGAGCTACACCGTGTGGCTCGGGCCGTTCGGCGGGCACGAAACGGGGCTTTGGCAGCATTATGTGGGAGGTCGGTGGGCGCGTCGTCGATACGCAAAAGTGCACGGGCACGAACCGAAGAACCGCTTCGGCGAAACACTCTTCGCCGTCTCCGCACGCGAAGGGCTCGAATGGGCCGAATCCACCGGACGCCTCGCCGCCGCCTTCCCCCGCTACCACCCAGCGTGGGCGTGGTGGGTCACCCGCGTGCCGGTGCTGCGCGAGTTCGCCGTCTCAAACCTCGTCCTCGTCCTGCGCGGCTAATACTGGGGCCTCAACAGCAGAGTGCGCTGTATTCGATCCATCTTCTTCATCACACCGAGTGTTTGGGGAGACATTGCATGTGCCAAGGCATACATGTCCGTCAACCGTTCCTGGTGGTCAACGTTAAGAATCTGTTCCTGGTGGCTTACACGGTTCCGGAGCCGACGCAACTGTTCTAAAGCAACCGCCACCGCATACCCATCCTCAACTTGGGCGGGAACTGGAGGTGAAATGCTCGAGCGGTGCCTTTCAACAAGCTTCGATGTCAACCCGGGGAAACCACCCACCAGTGCATGAATCCAAAGGTTCTCTTTTGCTGAAAATCCTGTCGCGAAATCCGCACGATTAGCCGGTGGATGCAACGGGAAAAGAGCACTTAGATTCCCAAACGAGAGCTGCGAAACCCTGTCATCCAATGTCACCGGAGCCTTAAATCGGGGATGATTCCGAGGTCTGCGCCGAGCGCTACGTTCCGCTGCATTCCGTGCGTCCGTTGCCATGCGCTCCACTACTTTTCTAAGTGGACGAGCCGGGTTCTCAAGCCAATCTTCAGTACTGCTTTGCGCTTGGTTCCACGACCTTAAAGATGCGTCAATACGATTTCTCAGCACAGGCTCGAAGACCGAAAGCGCCTCATACCAAGCCGAAGCAATTGCACTTTGCCACAGATACAAGGATTGAACTGAGCGATCAGAGATGCTGTCTGCGCTTCTCCCAGTCTCTCCCACAATAACCATGCGGTATGACCGAACACGAGCGTCACTCAATCCCCCAAGCATTTCACCCACCATGCCGTGAGCATAACAAAATGCCCGCCTCGCGGCGGGCATCCTGCAAAATTAACAACAGATCTTGTCTGAAGTTTTCCACGGGCGATGTTACAGCATCACCCCGTGGGCGGGCAAGGGGTTACTTCGCGGCGTGGATGCGCTCGTCGAGCTTCTTCAACTGGTCGAAGATCTCCTGCGGGATGCGGGAGCCGAGGCTCTCGAGGTAACGGCGGGAATCCGCGACGTCTTCCTTCCACAGCTCCGGATCGGCGGTGAGTGCCTCGCGGACGTCCTCGATCGGGGTGTCCAGGCCGTCGAGGTCCAGGTCCTCGGCGCGGGCGGTGTAGCCAACGACGGACTCCTCAGCCCCGACGTTGTCCTCGATACGGTCGATGACCCACTTGAGCACGCGGGAGTTCTCGCCGAAGCCCGGCCACAGGAAGCGGCCGTCCTCGCCGCGGCGGAACCAGTTGACCAGGAAGATCGACGGCATGCGGTCGCCGCCCTTCTTGCCCATGTCGAGCCAGTGCTGGAAGTAGTCGCCCACGTTGTAGCCCATGAACGGCAGCATCGCCATCGGGTCGTGGCGCAGGGAGCCGACGTTCGCCTCGACAGAGGCTGCGGTCTGGCCGGAGGAGAGCATCGCGCCGATCATGGTGCCATGCTCCCAGTCGTGCGCCTGGGTGACCAGCGGGACGGTGTCGGGGCGGCGGCCACCGAAGAGGATGGCATCGATCTTCACACCCTGCCAGTCCTCGAACTCCGGCGCTGCGGTCGGGCACTGCTCGATGGCCACGCAGTAGCGGGAGTTCGGGTGGGCGGCCTTGCTGGTGGAGTCCGGGTTCCAGTCTTCGCCGCGCCAGTCGATCAGGTGCGCCGGCTTTTCGCCGTCCATGCCTTCCCACCAGACGTCGCCGTCGTCGGTAAGAGCGACGTTGGTGAACAGCACATTGCCCGGCTCCATGCTCTTCATGGCGATCGGGTTGGAGGCGAAGTTCGTGCCAGGGGCGACGCCGAAGAAACCGTTCTCCGGGTTGACGGCGTAGAGGCCGTCTTCGCGCAGCTTCATCCACGCAATGTCGTCGCCAACAACCTCGGCCTCCCAGCCCGGCAGGGTCGGGGTGAGCATGGCCAGGTTGGTCTTGCCGCAAGCGGACGGGAATGCAGCGGCAACGTGGTACTTCTTGCCCTCCGGGTTGGTGAGCTTCAGGATGAGCATGTGCTCAGCCATCCAGCCCTCTTCCTTCCCCATCACAGATGCGATGCGCAGGGCGTAGCACTTCTTGGCCAGGATGGCGTTGCCGCCGTAGCCGGAGCCGTAGGACCAGATTTCCTTGGTCTCTGGGAACTGGGAAATGTACTTAGTGTCGTTGCACGGCCAGGCCACGTCTTCCTGACCCGGCTCGAGCGGGGCGCCGACGGAGTGGAGGCAGTGGACGAAGTTGTCACCCTGGATCTTGTCCAGCGCCTGGGTGCCCATGCGGGTCATGATGCGCATGGACATAACCACGTAAGCGGAGTCGGTGAGCTGCACGCCGAGCTTCGGGTCCGGGTCGGAGATCGGGCCCATGCAGAACGGGACAACGTACATGGTGCGGCCACGCATGGATCCGGCGAAGTGCTCGAGCATCTCTTCCTTGAGCGCTTCGGGCTTCATCCAGTTGTTGGTCGGGCCGGCATCTTCTTCGTTTTCGGTGGCGATGAAGGTGCGGGACTCGACGCGGGCGACGTCGGAGGGGTTGGAGCGCGCCAGGTAGGAGTTGGGGCGCTTTTCCTCATTGAGTTTGATGAGCGTGCCGGCGGTGACGAGTTCGTCGGCCAGGCGGTTCCATTCCTCGTCGGAGCCGTCTGCGAAGACCACCTTCTCCGGCTCGAACAGGTCGACGGCTTCGTTAATCCAGTCGATGAGGTGTTCGTTGTCGGTGGGCGCTTGGCCCTCCAGGCGCTTAACTTCGGCGGTCATGTGCACTCCTTGTGTAACTGGTTATTGCCAGTGCGTGGCGCACGGCAACCCCAATAATCGTTGCGTTTTGCCCCAAGAGTATCGAAATGTGTGTTCTTCAAGCCAAACCTTGGGCACTTCCACAGCATAGTGGATATAACCAGTACGCCCGAGCACTCATAACACTTTGGGCGGGGGTAACGCGCTACCCCCGACAGGGGTGCATGCGTATCGACGACACGGGGGTGACAACCCGGCCCCTCACCCCTCGCCGGGACACTTGCGTTTGACCTGTTCATATGGACAATAAACACGATGAATAATTCTGAAAACACGCGGTCGGGCACGGGCGAGTTGCCCGCTGGCCGCCCTTTGCAAACTGATTTTGAAACCGGCCTGGACTACCCGCGCCTGGGCTCCGTGACCTTTCGCCGCGGCACGCTGACCGACAACCAGGAGGCCCTGTTCAACGAGCACTGGCCCCGCCTGGGCAAGGTGCTGGCGGAGGGGTCGGACGAGCGCATTGATATCGACGACTGGTTTGGCCGCTCCGGCCACCCCACCATCGTGGAGATCGGCTCCGGCACCGGCACGTCCACCGCGGCGATGGCCCCGCTGGAGGCGGACACCAATGTGGTTGCCGTGGAGCTGTACAAGCCGGGTCTGGCGAAGTTGCTGGGCGCGGTGGTGCGCGGCGGCATCGACAACATTCGCATGGTGCGCGGCGACGGCGTGGAGGTCCTGGCCCGCATGTTCGGCGAGGAATCCCTCGACGGCGTGCGCATCTTCTTCCCGGACCCGTGGCCGAAGGCGCGCCACCACAAGCGCCGCATCATCCAGTCCGGCACGCTCAACCTCATTGCCACGCGCCTGAAGCCGGGCGGCGTGCTGCACGTGGCCACCGACCACGCCGACTACGCCGAGTGGATCGACGAACTGGTCAATGTGGAGCCGATGCTGGAGTACAAGGGCTGGCCGTGGGACGAGGCGCCGATGCTGACGGACCGCCAGGTGATCACCAAGTTCGAAGGCAAAGGCCTGGACAAGGATCACGTGATCCGCGAGTACCTGTGGGAGAAGAAGTAATGGACCTGCAGGCAATGACCCACCCCTACACCCCGGGCGCACCGGCCGGGCCGGAGAGCTACTTGCTGGTGTGGGACGCCCCGAACCTGGACATGGGCCTCGGCGCGATCCTGGGTGGTCGCCCGACTGCAGCGCACCGCCCGCGTTTCGACGCCATCGGCCGCTGGCTCATCGACCTTGCCGCCGACCGCTCCGACGAACTCGGCTACGAGGTCGAGCCGGAAGCCACCGTGTTCACCAACGTCTCCCCCGCCGGCGCAGACTCGATCCGTCCGTGGGTGGAAGCGCTGCGCAACGTCGGTTTCGCCGTCTTTGCTAAGCCGAAGAGCGAGGAAGACTCGGATGTGGACGGTGACATGATCGACCACATAGAGCGTCGTCGTAAAGAAGGCGTGCTCCAAGGCGTTGTCGTCGCATCCGCAGACGGGCAGAACTTCCAAGAGCTCCTGCAAGAACTTATCGACGACAACGTCCCCGTCACCGTCTTAGGCTTCCACGAACACGCCTCCTGGGCCGTGAACTCCCCCGACGTCACCTTCGTGGACCTCGAAGACATCCCGGGCGTGTTCCAAAACCCGCTGCCGCGCGTCCACCTGGACAAACTGCCCGACGAGGGCGCCTGGCTGCAGCCGTTCCGCCCTCTCAAGGCGCTTTTGCACAACCCGAAAGACTAGGAGCCCGCCGTGTTTTACAAGTGGGGCCACTTCGCCTACCGCCACCGCCGCATCATCCCGGTCATCGTCATCGCGCTGATCCTGCTGATGCAAGTGCTGTTCGGATCCAAACTCGCCGACCGCCTCTCCCAAGAAGGCTGGGAAGACCCGGGCGCGGATTCGACGACGGCGGCGCAGATCGAATACGACACGTTCGGCCGCGACAACTCCGGCGACGTGATCCTGCTGGTGACGGCGCCGGATGGGGTGGACAGCCCGGAGGTCGTCGATAAGGTCAATACGCAGTTGGGGGAGCTGAAGGCGCAGCACCCTGACCAGATCGCGCACATCACCAGTTACTTCGAGCGGCCCAACCCGCAACTGGTCAACGCCGATCACACCAAGGCGTTCGCCGCGATCGGGCTGAAGGGCGACGGCGAGCAGACGCTGAAGGACTTCCGCACCATCCAGCCCGCGCTCGAGGCGCTGGAGGTCCCTGGCGGCACCGCCCAGATCGCCGGCGCCACCGCCGTGGCCGACGCGTTGGACACCGGCATGGCCGACGACATCGCGCGCGCCGAAAAGATCGGCCTGGTGTTCGTTGCCATCATCCTGCTGTTTGTGTTCGGCGGCGTGGTGGCCGCTGCGATGCCGTTGATCGTGGGCATCCTGTCCATCATCGGCTCCCTGTCGCTGCTGGCGGTGCTGGCGCAGTTCCAGCAGGTCAACATCTTCTCCCAGTCGATCATTACGCTGCTCGGCCTGGGCCTGGCCATCGACTACGGGCTGTTCATGGTGTCGCGCTTCCGCGAGGAACTCGACCGCGGCCTGGACACCGAAGAGGCCGTCGCCGTGACCACCAACACGGCCGGCAAGACGGTGTTCTTCTCCGCCCTCATGGTCGGCGTCGCGCTGTCCGGCCTGCTCATGTTCCCGCAGGCGTTCCTCAAGTCGGTTGCCTACGGTGCGATCAGCGCGGTGGTGCTCGCCGCGGTGATTTCGGTGGCGGTGCTGCCGGCGCTGTTCAGCATGCTGGGCCCCAAGATCGATTTCCTGTCCGTGCGTCGTCGCAAAGAGCGCAGCATGGAAGATACGGTCTGGTACAAGATCCCCGCCTGGGCGATGCGCCACGCCCGCCCCGTTGTCGTCGGGGTGGCGGCGCTACTCATCGCCCTAACCGTGCCGATTGTCGGCATCGCGTTCGGCGGCATCAACGAAACCTACCTGCCGCCCAACCAGGTCACCCGCCAAGCGCAGGACGAGTTCAACGAAGAGTTCCCCGCCTTCCGCACCGACCCGGTGAAACTCGTGGTCCAGGGTGCCGACAACGCGCAGCTCGGCCAGATCGTCATGCAGACCCGCGAGATCGACGGCTTCACCCGCCCGCTCAAGCCCGACTACCCCACCGAAGGCGACATCACGGTGCTGTCGGCGCCGTTGGAGAACAGGGACGGTGGGGCGGACGTCGTCAAGCAATTGCGTCAGATTGACGTGCCGGAGGGCGTAACCACCTACGTCGGCGGCACCCCCGCCATGGAAGTCGAATCCATCGAAGCGCTGCTGGAGCGCCTGCCGTGGATGGGCGTTTACATGGTGCTCGCGACGTTCCTGCTCATGGCGCTCGTGTTCGGGTCGCTGATCCTGCCGGCGAAGGCCGTGATCATGAACATCCTCGGCATCGGCGCCACCCTCGGCTTCCTCACCGCCGTGTTCGTCGACGGGCTCGGCGCAGGGGTGCTCAACTTCACGCCGGGTCCGCTGATGAGCCCGATCCTGGTGCTCATCGTCGCCATCCTCTACGGCCTGTCCACCGACTACGAGGTGTTCCTGGTCTCCCGCATGGTGGAGGCCCGCCAAGACGGCGCACGTACCGACGACGCCATCAAGAACGGCACCGCCCATACCGGTGGGATTATCACCGCCGCGGCCGCCATCATGATCGTGGTCGCCGCCGCGTTCGCCCTGTCGGACATCGTGATGATGAAGTACATCGCCTACGGCATGATCTTCTCGCTCGCCCTCGACGCGACAATCATCCGCCTGCTGCTCGTGCCCGGCGTGATGCACCTGCTGCGCGAGGACAACTGGTGGGCGCCGCGCTGGGTCAAACGTGCCGCGGGTGCGCTCGGCGAGGGCTCTGGCGTATCGACGACACCACCCACCGAAACCCCCATCGAGCACATGGTCGTGGACACCCTGCCCGGCCGCGCCGGCGTCTCCGTCGAAGAGGACGCGACGCTGGTGCCGTTTAGCGAACTCATGCGCGACATCGAGCAGCGCCGCGCCCTCGAGCAGCTGAAGAAGAAAGAACTTGAACGCTAGGACCTGGCTGCGCTGGCTCGCCCCGGTCGTTCTGGTCGTGGTGGTGCTGGTAGTACTCCGCGACCAGATGCCGTTCTTCGGCGACGCCTGGCGCGCCCTCCGGGCCGCTTCGCTGCTGCCGCTGTTGGGCACGGTGGTCACAGCCTTGCTGGCGCTGGTGGCGATGGCCGGGGTGATGCAGATCCTGCTCAACGTCGAAGGGCGCATCACGGGGGTGGCGAGCACCAACGCGATCGTGTTCGCCTCCAACGCGTGGTCCACCACCGTGCCGGGCGGGCCGGCGTTGTCGGCGTGGCTGACGTACCGGGTGCAGCGCACCTGGGGTGCGTCGACGGGCCTGTGCGGGTGGTTCTTCGTCGTCTCCGGTGCGCTGTCCACGGTGTGGCTGGTGCTCATCGGCATCGTCGCCGTGGTGCTGCTGGGTGCCGACCTGTCGGTGACGTCGCTCGTGCTGTCGCTGGTGGCGGCCGCGCTGACCATCGCCGCAGTGTTCTGGGCGACGCTCAACCCTGCGGTGCTCAAACGCTGGGTGCGCTTCCTGCCCTCGCGCGTGCACGAGCGCGCCGTGGCGGTGATCGACCAGGTCTCCGCCATCCGCATCTCCGCCCCAGCCTTCGCAGGTGCGGCCGGGCTGTCGCTGTGTAACCGGCTGCTCGACCTTGCGACGATGGTGTGTGCGGTGTGGGCGGTGGGGTCGTCGTCAAGTATTTCGCTGTCGGGGATTTGCTTGGCGTTCATCATGACCAAACTCGCGGGATCCGCCCAGGTCACGCCCGGCGGCTTGGGCACGGTGGAGCCCGTTGCGGTGGGCATGCTCGTCGCCGGGGGGCTCTCGCTTGCCGACGCCACCGCCGCCACCGTCATCTACCGCGCCATCTCCTTCGCGCTCGTGACCGCCATCGGCTGGATCGTCTATTCCGCCTTCTACCTGGGGCGTGTGGATAAACCAACGGCATAATCGCGAGTTATCCACAGGGGTGTTGCGCAAGTTTGGCCGGCACTTTAGGTTGAAGTGCATGACCTCATTTACTGCTCTCGTGGACACGCTAGCCAGCGCCGTTGATGCGCTCGCCGGTTTCGACGAGCAGTACGCCCTCCAGGCAGGCCTCGACCCGGCGCAGGTGTCCGCGTGGGCGGGGCTGCGCGAGGTGTACTTCGGCCGCACCGCCTACACCCGCAAGCAGGCGGTGGCGCTGGAGCGGGCGCGGGGGTTCTCGCTGCACCAGTTGGTGGCCATCGAGCGCCGCCTGAAGCGCCTGCCAGTCAACGAGCGCTGGGCGCCGCGGCTTGCGCTGCTGGAGGTGCGCGGCGACTACCGGGCGGTGCAGAAAGCCGCGCGCGAATTGCTTCCCGACGACGCCCGCACCCCCGAGGACGCCTTCCGCTTCTCTGCCTCACGCGGTGGGAAGCGGAAGTTCTCCGGCTGCGGCGACGAACACGTGCTAGCAGCGCTGGAAAAGCAGCTGCGCGCCGGGCTGGACGTGTCGAAGCCGGCGGGCCCGCAAATGTTCGCCCGGTTCGCCGACATGCTCACCGTGGGCGGCGGGGTGCAAGTGCCGGCGCCGCGCCCGATCGTGGCGGTGCCGGCGGACCAGCACGTGACAATCCTCGCCGACCACGGCGACGACGTCCTGCTCGCACTTTCCGACGGCACCACCATCACCGGCGCCGAATACGTCGCCGCGCTGTTGGGCGAGATGTTCCCGACCGAGGTCGCGCTCGTGCACCCCGAGGCCGGGCCGGTGAACCTGTACCGGACCCAGCGCGTGGCCAACGCGAAGCAACGCGACTTAGCCCGCATGGCCACCCCGATGTGCCCCGTACCCGGATGTCGGGTGGCGGCGGATATGTGCGAGTTCCACCACATCACGGCGTGGTCCCAGGGTGGCGAGACCAACCTGGCCAACCTGGTGCCGCTGTGCAGGTACCACAACCGGGTCAACCACGACGATCCCCGCCACACCAACCGGCGCGGAAGGATCGAACGGATCCGGGGCCGGCCGGTGTGGGTTTCACCGCGCGGGTACCCGGTGTTTAGGCCCGGCGGAATCATGGACGCGCTGTTCGGGCGCTACCATCTGCGAGTATGACGAAACGAATCACACGCCCCACCGCGATCGCGGCCGACTACGTCGCCATCGCGGTATTCGCGCTGCTCGCACGCGCCGCCCACCAATCCGAAACCATGCCGTTCAACTTCACCGGCTGGCTGTCCACCCTGTGGCCGTTCGCCCTGGGTGTGACGCTGGGATGGCTGATCGCCCGTGACAACAAGGGCGGCATCATCTGGCCGGTCACCGTGATCACCGGCCTGGTCATCTGGGGCATCCGCAACGGCTCGATCCCCCACTGGTCGTTCATCATCGTGGCGACGACCATGTCCGCGCTGCTCATGCTCGGCTGGCGCGGAATCGCAAAACTCGTGCGCAAATAACAAAACGCACCCGCCAACCAAACGGGTGCGTTTTCGGCGTCCAGGCCTAGAAGCTCGAACCGAAGTTCCAGAGCGGATCACCCGTCTGGATGCCGTTGATGAACCAGATGATCATGCTGACAAGGTCGCCGAACAGGTCGAGGGTGGAGGAAAGCATAGAAGAAGGGCCTTTCTTACAGGGGGCTGATGGTGTGCTTCTTAGGAAGGTCGAATTCTTGTTTGGTGGCCAATTGGCGAAGGGCTCGTCGTAAAGCAATGCGTGTTTGATTGGGCTCGATCATCTGGTCGATGTAACCCCGCTCAGCAGCCACGTACGGGGAAGTCATCTCCTGGTCATAGAAGTCCATGAACATCTTCTTCATGGCCTCGCGCTGATCAGGGTCCTCGATGGCGGCGAGCTGCTTGCCCTGCAGCATCACCACCGCCGCCGCCGAACCCATCACGGCGATCTGGGCGGTGGGCCAGGCGAGGTTGATGTCGCCGTTGAGGTTCTTCGACCCCATCACCGCATACGCGCCGCCGTAGGCTTTGCGCACGACCAGCGTCACTTTGGGCACGGTGGCTTCCACGCCGGCGAACGCGAACTTCGCACCGCGGTGGATCAGGCCTTCGCGCTCCTGCTCCACGCCGGGCAGGTAGCCGGGGGTGTCCACGACATAGACGATGGGGATGTTGTAGGCGTCGCAGGTGCGGATGAAGCGCGCGCCCTTGTCGGCGGCGTCCGCGTCGATGCAGCCAGCGGCGTACATCGGGTTATTGGCGACGAAGCCGACTGCCTTGCCGTCGATGCGGCCGAAGGCACAGATGAGGTTTTCGGCGTAGCCGGCTTGGATTTCGACGAGGTCTTCGTCGTCGCCAAGTTGCACGAGCAGATCCATCATGTCGTAGCCGGCGTTGGTGTCGTCGGGCATGAAGGAATCGAGTGCGGAGTCGTCCAACTCGTCGTCCGCGGGGGCCGCCACGACGGGGGCCGCGTCGAAGGTGGAGGTGGGCAGGTGGGCCAGCAGGTCCTTGACGTAGTCGAAGGCGTCCTCCTCCGTAGCCACCACGGCCTGGATGTTGCCGGCCTGCTCCTGTACGCGCGCACCGCCGAGTTCGGCGGACGTGATGTCTTCGCCGGTGACCTCGCGGATCACGTTCGGGCCGGTGACGTACATCTCGGACTCGCCGTCAACGGCGATGACAAAGTCCGTGGTCACCGGGGCGTAGACGGCGCCGCCGGCGGACTTGCCCAGCATGATCGAGATCTGCGGGACGCGACCCGACAGCGGCAGTTGGCGTTTAGCAATCTCGGAGTACATGGCCAGCGACGTCACCGCGTCCTGGATGCGGGCGCCGCCGGAGTCCTGGATGCCGATCACGGGACACGAGATCTTGATGGCGAACTCCATGACCTCGGTGACCTTGCGACCGAACGTCACGCCGACGGAGCCGCCGTAGACGGTTTTGTCGTGGGCGTAGACGGCGACGGGGCGGCCGTCGATGCGCCCGTAGCCGGTGACCACACCGTCGGAGTAGACGGCGTCCGGGTCGCCGGGGGTGCGGGCGAGCGCGCCGATTTCGACGAAGGATCCCTCGTCGAGCAGGGCGTCGATGCGTTGGCGCGGGGTGGTGCGGCCGGCGTCGTCGCGACGCTTGCGCGAGCGTTCCGAGCCCGGGTCCTGCGCTTTGTCTAGCCGTTCGCGCAGGTCGGCGAGTTTGTCGGCGGTACTCATCGCTTCCCTTCGATCCATGCGTTCATGTGCTTACCGACGATGCCCACCGCCGGCTCGTCCACAACCGCCAAGTGGTCACCGGACAGGTGGACGATGGTCAAGTCGCTCACGATAGCGCCCCAGCCGCCGTCCTCGTCAATGTGGGCGTAGTTCGGCTCGAGCTGGATGGCGCCGTCGTGCATGCGCTCGGCGCGGAACAGCAGCACCGGCACGTCGACGTCCGCCCAGCGGGTGAAGTCGAGATGGTTGAGGATCTGGTTGTCCACAAACGACGCTCGCTGGTGCTCCAGGACGCCGGCGGCCAGGCCGTGTTCGGAAGCGTCGGTGCTGGCCAGGAACTCGGTGAGCATGGTCAGCAGCGCTTCTTCGCCGGCGGTCTCGAGCAGCTCGTAAGGCACCTCGAAGTCCAGGCCGTAGGTTTCCTTGGCAAAGGCGGCGTAGCGGCCCCAACGAGCCTTGGTCTCCTCGAGCGTGTCGGGGATCGGCTCAGACGGCTGGGTGGTGTCCAAAAGCGCGATGTAGTCGATCTTGTCGTTGCCCAACTGGGATGCGACCTCGTAGGCCAGGGCGCCGCCGAAGGACCAGCCGGCGAGGATGACCTTGCGCTCGCCTGCGATGCGCTCGATGTCCTTGACGTACTCGGCGGCACGCTCCTGGAGGGAGCCCTCCAGGCGTTCGACGCCGTAGACCGGGACGTCCTTATTCAGGCGGCGGGCCAGCGGCGCGTACACCGACGACGACCCGCCCGCCGGGTGGAAAATAAAGACAGGGTTCTTGGCGGCGTCGCCATCTCGGAAGACGCGGATGTTGCCGTCGACCGGGGTCTCCAGGCCCTCGCGGACCTTGTTCGCAAGCGGTTCGAGCGTCTCGGCGCCCAGCACATCCTCGGCGGTGACCTCGATGCCGGAGCGCTCGGTCAGGTGCGCGGCGATCTCGCCCGCCTGCTCCTTACTAATCTCCGGCAAATCCGACGTCACACCAGCAGCCGCCGCACCGGCGTACTTCGCCCAGGCACCGAACACCATGCGTTCGGACGCGTCGCGCGGGGCGACGCCCACGCCCTGGGTCTTTTCGGCAGCAGCGGCCGGGTCGCGCGCCTCGTCGTTGACAGCCATCGGCTGCGGGGCGTCGGTGCGGCCTGCGACGGCGTCTTCGACGATGCGGATGACATCGGCGACGGAGGCGTCGCGAAGCGTTTGCACCTGCAGCGGTGGGATCTGGAAGTCGTTTTCCACCCGGTTTTTGATGCGCATGCCCATCAGGGAGTCGAGGCCGAGGTCGATCAGCGGCAGTTCGTCGGGCAGGTCCTCGGGGTCGTAGCCCATGGATTCGGACACGATGCCGCGCAGGCGCTCGGCAACGGTCTCGCCGGAGGTGGGGTCCCAGCGCACGGCGTCGATGTCGTCGTCCTGGTCCTCGTCAGAGGCGGCGGCCGGGGTGTCGTCGCTACGCGTGGGCTCCATGACGCCCTGAACCGGGGCGCGGTCGATGGTGGAGGCGAAACCCTCCGCAACCAGCGCGGAACCGTCGTACACCTTGACGGACACGCCACCGAGAGAGGAGGCGACCACGGTGGTCACTTCGCCGTCGGCGGGCAGGTAGCCGTGCTCTTCCGTAGCGACGACACGCGCGCCCTCGGCTACCTCAGCCGCGGCGGCCTCGATGAGCTGGTGCGGGCTGAAGACCTGGTCGGCGGCGGTCGCGAACGCAACCTCGCCGCTCGGCAGCGTCACACGGGAGCCCAAAAGCGACGTGCTTGCCGACGACGGCCTCGCCGGCGTCCAGTGATCCACCTGCTTAAACGCCATCTTCGGCGCGTCGATGACCTTGCCTGCGCCGTAGAAGGCGCCGAAGTCCACCGGCACGCCGCCGGCGTAGAGCTTGGCGGCGAGGTCCAAAAGCGACTCGAGCTCGTCGACCTTGCGTTTCGTGGTGAACAGCAGCTGCGCATCCGGCTGGCCGGCGGCGAACGCGGTGTTCATCATGCCCATCAGTGCAACCGGGTTCGGGGTGATCTCCACAAGCGTGGTGTGGCCGGCGGCAAACGCGGCTTCGGTGGCGTCCTGGAAGTAGACCGGCTGGCGGGTCATGCGCAGGAAGTAGGCGTCGTCGTGGATGGTCTGGCCGGGCTGGTAGACCTCGCCGCGGTCGACGGACGAGAACAGCGGGACACGCAGCGGTCGGGCGTCCAGGCCTGCGATTTCGCCAGCGAGCTCGCCCATGATCGGGTCGAGCGCGCTGGTGTGGCCGGCGCCGCGCACGTTGAGTTTGCGGGCGAACTTCTCCTCGGCGGTGAGTGCCTCGACGATGTAGTCGACGGCCTTCGACGGCCCGCCGACGGTGGTCATGCCGGGGCCCGCGTAGACGGCTGGCTCAACGCCTGCAGCCTGCTCATGCTTATCGACGAACTCCGCCAACGCCTCGCGCGACAACTCCACAACCGCCATCGCGCCTTCTTGGTCGGTGCCGGCAATCATTTCTTCGCCTTCGCCCATGAGGCGGGCGCGGGCGGTGGCGATGAGGATGCAGTCCTCGTCGCTCAGCCCGCCGGCACCGTAGGCTGCGGCAATCTCACCCATGGACATGCCCATGGTGGCGGCCGGGGTGATGCCGGCGGAGGCCAGCAGGTCGGTCTGCGCGATCTGGATGGCGGTGATGGTGACCTGGCCGGTTTCGGTGTCGTAGGTCAGTTCGTCGTTTTCAATGATCTCGAGCATGGACCAGCCGGCCTGGAACTTGACCATCTCGTCGAGTTCGCGCATACGGCGGGCGAACAGCGGCGAGCGGGCGATGAGTTCCTTGGCCATCTTGCGGTGCTGGGAGCCGAAGCCGGAGTAGACGAAGACGGGGCCCATGGGGGTCGGTGCGTCGGCGGATGCGATGCCGGGGCCGATCTTGCCGGCAGCGACCTGGCGTAGGCGCTTGACGGCTTCTTCGGTGGTGGTGGCCTGGACGACGGCGGCGGAGCGGCCGTGGTTGCGCTTGGCCAGGGAGCGCGCCACCGGGATGAGGTCGGTGTCGGGGCGGCCTTCGAGGAAGTCGGCGAGCGCGCCGGCAGCTTCCTTGCGACGAGAGGGCAGCAGGCCCGACACCGGCAACGCCGCCGCAGCCACGCCCTCGAAGGACGGCTCGGTTTCGGGTGCCTGGGTGTCGTAGTCGGCCGGGTCGAAGTCGGCGACGACCACGTGCGCGTTCGTGCCGCCGAAGCCGAAGCCGGACACGCCGGCGATGCGGCGGCCGGAGTAGCGCGGCCACTCGCGCGGGTCCTGGACGACCTCGATGCGCTCGGTGTCGAAGTCGACGTAGCGGTTTGGGGCGGTGAAGTTAATGGACTCCGGAATCGTGTCGTGCTTGAGCGCCTCGATCACCTTGATCAGCGCGACGACGCCGGCGGCGGATTCGGAGTGGCCGATGTTGGACTTCGCCGACCCCAGCAGCAGCGGCGAGCCAGCGTCGCGTCCGCGGCCGAGGACTTCGCCGAGTGCGGTGGCCTCGATCGGGTCACCGAGGATGGTGCCGGTGCCGTGGGCTTCGACCACGTCGACCTGCAGCGGATCCACGCCGGCGTCGTCGTAGGCGCGGCGCAGCACGTCTACCTGGGCGTCCGGGTTGGGGGCGGTCAGGCCGTTGGAGTGGCCGTCGGAGTTGGTGGCCGAGCCTTTGATTACGCCGAGGATGTTGTCGCCGTCGGCGATGGCGTCGTCGACACGCTTGAGCACGATGAAGCCTGCGGCGTCGGCGCGGACGATGCCGTCGGCGTCGTCGGAAAACGCGTGGATGCGCCCGGTCGGCGAGATCACACCAAGTTCAGAGAATGCGAGCGAGGCAAACGGGTTGGCCAGGATGTTCACGCCGCCGGCTAGGGCGACGTCGGCTTCGCCGTCGCGAAGCGCGCGCACCGCGTGGTGCACCGACACCAGCGACGAGGAGCAGGCGGTGTCCACGTTCATGGACGGGCCGCGGAAGTCGTAGGCATAAGAGATGCGGTTCGGGATGACCGCGGAGGATGCGCCGGTCAGCGCGTACGGGTGCGCCTCGGCTGGGTCGGCGACGATGAGCATGCCGTAGTCGTTGTTGGACGAGCCAACGAACACGCCGACGGGTTCGCCGCGCAGCTTGCTGGGTGCGAGGCCTGCGTCTTCGAGGGCTTCCCACGCAACTTCGAGCATGATGCGTTGCTGCGGGTCCATGTTTTGGGCCTCGAGTGGGGAGACGCCGAAGAATTCGTGGTCGAAGGAGGCGATGCCGTCCATGTAGCCGCCGTCGGTGTTTTCTTCCGACATTTTAGTGCGGACGACGGGGTCGCCGAGGTATTCATTCCAGCGTGGTGCGGGAAGTGGGCCGGTGGCGGAGCGGCCTTCGATGAGCATTTGCCAGAATTCGGCGTTGTTTTTGGCGCCTGGGAAGCGGCCGGCGGAGCCGATGATGGCAATGTCGTGGGTGCCAGGGGTCGCAGTTGCTTGACGACGACGCCTTACCGGCCCCTCCGCCTTCACCGCCGTCAGCGCCGCGGCGATCGCGGCGACGGTCGGGTACTGGTAGGCGATGGTCGGGTCTACGCGGCGGCCGAGGAGCGTTTCCAGTTCGCCGGAGAGGATCACGGCGTCGCGGGATGCGAGGCCGTAGGTCTCCAGCGGCGTGGTCGGGTCGACGTTATCTACGCCGGTGGCGCGCTCAACCCAGCTGGTGAGCCACTGAATCAGATCATGCTCGTTCATAACAGCTCAGACTATCGCCCACCGGCGGGGTTTTGTTACTGCGTTGCAGCGTGTTCGCGATCGGTGAATCGCTTCGCGTTGACGCGGCGGGCGATCTTGCCTGCCGAGGAGCGTGCGATCTCGCCCGGACCGTAGAACTCGACGACCTCCGGGGCGATGCCGTGCTTGGCGGTGACGGCGGAGCGGATGGCGTCGATGGCGGCTGCGTCACCGTCGGCGGAGGCGTTGTCGGCGCGTTCGACCATGATGATGAGGCGCTCGACGTCGTCGCCAGGCACTGCGAATGCGGCGACGGAGTCCTTGCGCACGTGGTCGGTGGACTCCATGACGGTGGCTTCGATGTCCTGCGGGTAGTGGTTGCGTCCCGCCACGACCACGAGGTCCTTGACGCGGCCGGTGATGTACAGGTGGCCGTCGAGCATGGTGCCCAGGTCGCCGGTGGCGCACCAGTTGTCCTTCGGCATGCCGTCCTGGATGGTTTCGCCGATGGTGTTGTGGAACGTCGCGGCGGTCTCTTCCGGGCGGTCCAGGTAGCCGGCGGCGACGTTCTTGCCGTGGACCCAGATTTCACCGATGGTGCCGTCTTCGACCTCGTTGCGGGTCTCCGGGTCGACGATGGCGAAGTGCATCCAGTTCACCGGCTGGCCGTTCGACGCGGTAGCCACGCCGCCTTCCGCCGGGACGGCCTTGCCCTCTGCGAGTGCGTCGCGGTCGAACTCGATGAACTTCGGGCGCTCATCGGTGCGGTCGGTGGATACCAGCAGGGTGGTCTCGGCCAGGCCGTAGGACGGGCGCAGCACGGAGCGGTCGAGCCCGGAGGCGCTGAACGCGTCGATAAACGCGGTCACGCCCGCGCGGGTAACCGGCTCGGAGCCAATGATGATGCACTCCACGGCGGAGAAGTCGTACTGGTCCGCAGATTCCGGCGCGGCGTAGCGGGCGGCGAGGTCCAGGGCGAAGTTGGGGATCACGGTGTAGACGTGGATGTCGGCGAGGTCGTCGTCGCGACGCGACAGGCGCTCCACCCAACGCTTCGGCTGCTGGATGAAGTCGCGCGGGGCGAAGATCTCAATCTCCTGGCCCAGCACGACGCCGATCATGGCCACGATCATGCCCATGTCGTGGTGCAGCGGCAGCCAGGTCGGGATGCGCATCGGTGTTTCGAACTTCACCGCGTCGTTGATCTGCAGAACGTCGGTGACCAGCGCCTCGTTGGTGATCATCACGCCGGCCGGGTTGCGGGTGGAGCCGGAGGTGTACTGCAGGAAGCAGATCTGGTTCGCGGTGTCCTCGCCCGGCACGGGCGGGATCGGCTGGTAGGACTCGGCGAGCGTGTCCGGCAGGGAGTCCACGGCGATGACGCGGGGACGCTCGGTGCCGGGCAGGTCGGCGAAGTAGCGGCGCACGGCGGGGGCGGCGGCGGAGTTGGTGAGCACGATCTGGACGCCGGCGTCGCCAAGCACTGCGCGCAGGTGGCCCTCGTGGCCCGGCTCGGTCGGGTCGTACAGCGGCACCGGCACCTGGCCGGCGTAGAGCGCGCCCATGAAGCCGAAGACGTACTCGGCGGAGTTCGGCGCCATCAGCGCGACGCGTGCGCCCGGCTCGCCGACCTGGGCGAGGCGTGCTGCGACGGCCTTGATGCGGGTGTTGACCTCGGAGCGGGTGAACGTTGTTTCCACACCAGCTGGGTCGGTGGAAAAGTCCCACGCGCGGACGTTGATCGCGTCGCCGCCGCCGGCCTGCAGTTGGGCCTGGTGGATCATTTCGGCGAGTCGGGGCAGGGTGAAGTGTTCTGGCAGGGCGATGTCGCCGTCGGGGCCGATGAATTGGGCGGTCAGTTGCTGAAGATCCATCGAAAAACTCCTTGTTTTACACCTGTATTCGAGTTACAAACTCTCTACCACGTCACGGACCCAATTGACAGCCCACTCGGGCACTGTCGAGCCCGGAATCACGTCCGGATTTGTGGCATATAGTGCATGATTGCCGTTAGCCGAAATGAGTGCGTTTGCGCGTTCGATCGCGTTGCCTACACCCAGTGGGGCGTCGCAAACGGTGTCGTTCGGCGCGCAGATTTCGTAGGCACGATCCTCCACGAGACCGAAGCCGCCGGGGCGTGGTCCGGTCATGGTGGCGCCGGGGGTGACGGCGTCGGCGACGCGCTGCAGCGGCTGCAGGACGATCTCCGCGCCGGTGCCGTGCACTTCGGCGCCGGGGTTGATGCCCACGCCGTTTTCTCGGCGTCCGTCGGCGATCATCATCGCGCCGAGCAGACGGTCCGGGTTGATCGGACCCTCGCTATTGCCTATCGACGACGCCACGTCCCCCACAATCACCGCACCCTGCGAAAAGCCCGCAATGATGAACTTTGTCGACGAGCAGGTGCGCGCCACGAAGTCCAGTTCGCCTCGCAGTTTCGCGGTGCCCTCGGCGCGGGAGTCGTCGTAGGTCATCTCGGCGCGGCCGTGCGCGGTTTGGATGTTGCGGAACTGCGCGGTGTACGGGACGGTGAACACACGCACGTGGTTGATGTCGTACATCTCCTGCAGCGGGCGCGTGATGGACAGCATGAAGCTGGCCGGGTTGGCCTGGGGGTTGAACGGGTCGTCGTCTGCCGCGGATTCCCAGGTGCCCGGCACGGAGATGACTTCGACGGCGGGACACCAGTCGGGCTCGTCGACACGCTCGGGCGCGCTCGACTCTGGTGGCTTGCTCGCCGACGGCAGGTCGCTGTCGGTGGTGGTGCGCCACTGGTAGATACCTAGGCCGATAAGCGCAAGCACCACAATCACGGCAGCGACGACGACAACGTTGCGCGATCGGCGCATGAAAACTCCTTACACGTGCGGGGTTAGCCGCACAGGTTGGCGCGAGCGGTGTCGCTGAGCAGGGTCGCTACGGTGCGCGCGTCCATGTCGGTGCGGCGCTGTTCGACCAGTTGCCCGGCGACGGCGTCGCGGGTGATCGTATCGTCGTCGCACACGGTAAACCCGGTTGCTGTGAGTTGGTCTTCAAGACCGTCGACGTTCACCCCGTTTTGCCTGAGGTGATCCAGAAACGCCTGCTCCTCCGGCGCGTATGAAGGCACCTGGGTGGGCACGGTTTCCACTTCCCGTGCGGGTTGGTCGCCGGCGCCATTGCGTGACGACGACCCCGGCGCCGCAGCCGACGACGCCGTCGCGGATTCCGTCGCGGACGCGGTACCCGACTCAGTGGCCGAGGTGGCCGTTTCCGTGGCCGAGGTGGCCGCGGTTTCGGTGACGTCCTCGGAGTCCACGGTGGCTCCACCGCAGGCGGTTAAGGCGGCGGTGCAGGTGATCGTCGTCAAGCAAAGGGCGAATCTGCGCATTACTTCTTCCTTACGTTGACCACGCCGTTGACCTGCTCAACCGTGCCGTGCTGGAAGTCGATGGTCAGACCGCCAGCCGGAATCTTCGCCATGTCCTTCACCGGCCAGCCGAGTTCGCCCTGCTCGTAGCCACGCTTGCCCCACTCGTTGAAGATGTCGCCCTTGAGAATCGTGTGGGCGCCGGTGGCAACGGACCAGTAGATGTTGCCGTGCTCGAACTCCTGGAAGAAGCCGCCCTTGATGGCGATCTCGTTGGACTTCGGGTAGCCGAGCTCGGAGGTGGCGGTGCCGATCTCGCCGTACTTCTCGCCGATCGCACCGTGGACGATGTAGTGCTTGCCGTCCGGGTTGCGGGTGAGGTAGCCGCCCTGGAACTTCTGCACGTAGCCGTCGCCAACCTTGTTGGCCTCGGCGACCGGGTACTTCAGGTCGCCGGTCTCGTAGCCGTTGGCACCCCATGCCTTGAACATGTCGCCCGGGATGGCGTAGGCGCCGGTGTTCGCGGTCCAGTAGACGGAGCCGTTTTCGAAGTGGACGAAGCGGCCCTGTCCGTCCGGTGCCTGGAGCTCGCCGGTGGTGGGGAAGCCGAGCCAGCCAGCGGCGCCGCCGAGCGCATTGTACTTGGCCAGGATTGCGCCGTACAGGGCGTGCGCGCCGGTGTTCGGGGACCAGAACGCAGTACCGCCGCGGAAGTCCTGGGCCTTGCCCTTGCCGTCCTTGCCCGCGTTGTACTCGTCGTTGACACAGGTGCCGATGACGCCGGACTTGGTCTCTTCTGCGATCGCACCGATCGGGTTGCACTTGGAGCCACGGTCAGCCTCCGGCACGTCGAGGGCGTTAGCGATGTACGGCCATGCCTGTGCCATCTCGAACTGCCAGTACTCCCACGAGTGCACGCCAGAGGGGCGGAAGCGCACGATCGGCTTGACGGAGGTACGCGAGGCGTAGTCCACGAACGTCTGGGTGGACAGGCGCGAGATGACCTCCAAGCCCATGCCGGCAGCGTTCGCGCGGCCCTTGGCCACGGATTCGGCGTTGCCGTAGTCGTCGCGGCCCGAACCGGAGGAGACGTAGACCGTCATGTCCTTCAGGTTCTCAATGCCCAGCTTCGGGTCGTGGTCGATCCAGTCCTGGGAGCCCAGCGGGCCCCACATGGCCTCGGCGCTGTAGCCGCCGGCATCCAGCTGCGCGGCCTTGATCGCGGACGGCATGCCGGTGGTCGTGGTGTCCAGGTAGCCGGAGAACGAGCCGACGAAGTTAAACAGGTGCGGGTTGCGCTCAGCCAGGTTGACTGCGGCGGTGCCACCCATGGACAGGCCGACAACGGCGCGCTTGCCGTTGGAGCGGAACTCGTTGTTCAGCACCGGGACGAGCTCCTTGGTCAGGAACGTCTCCCACTTGTAGTGCTTGCCGTTGTTCTCCCGCTGCCAGTCGGAGTAGAAGGAGGACTCGCCGCCGACCGGGAGGATGACGTTGACGTTCTTGTCGGCGTAGAACTGCTCGATGTTGGTTTCGATGGTCCAGCCGTTTTCGTCGTCACGCGCGCGCAGGCCGTCGAGCGCCCACACTTCCGGGAACTTCGCGGTCGGGTTGGAGTGCCAGTCGCGTGCCAGCAGGATCTGCACCTGGATGAGTTCCTTCGGCATGGCCGCGGACTTGATGAATACGGCGACGCGACGGCTGGTGATCCACTCGATGCGGTCCACCTTCACGCCCTCCGGCAGGCCGGGGATCTCGGGGTTCTTCTCCACCTCGATCGGAGTGCGCTTTGGCGGGTCGGACGGGCGCAGACCGTCGGAGATGCCGCGGTTCGACGACAGCGACGAAAGGTCCGAGGACTGTGCTTGGGCGGTGACTGCGGCCGACGGCGCCAGCGTGAGAGCCAGCGCGGCAGGCAGCAGGGCTGCGGTGAGCCTGGTGGGGGTGATCCGGTTGTCTCGCATGAGTCTCCTACCTCGTCGGGCTACTTGTGTCACAAGAGTATCGCCCTAAATCTTAAGTTTCACTTGAGGGTTTAATCGAGCGCGACACGCGGGGCGTTACTGCAAACACTTCCGCAAACACTTCCATAAACAACAAAAGGCGCGTGCGGATCACATCCGCACGCGCCCTCACCTGGCTGGAAATCCGGGAACTACCAGGCGTTCATCACATTCAGGATGCGCGGCTTGGTGGCCTCGAGCTGGCTGCCAAACTGATCCCAGTTGTGCAGGCCGGTCGGGGTGAACACGGCAGTGTGCTTCACGCCGGTCACGGTGGCCTTGGCGGACCAGGCGCGCGTCGTCGCGTTGGCAACGCCCTCGAGCGCGATGCCGGAGGCGCGGTGCTGCGGCAGGTACTTCTCGTCGGCCGGGCCCGGCACGGCGGAGCCTGCGGAGACATACACGTCCTTGCCGCGCAGGTTGCCCATGTTCAGGAACGGGTCGTTTTCAAAGCGGCGCGGGTTCAGCGAGGAGCCCCACATGGCGTTGACGTTGTACATGCCGCCGTCGAGAAGCGCGGCGCGCAGCGCGGTCTGACCACCCGGGATGGTGGTGGCCAGGTAGCCCGAGTAGGACAGCACCTGACGGAACTGGTTCGGGTGCAGCGCAGCCAGGTTGACCGCGGCGGTGCCACCCATGGACAGGCCGAGGATGGAGTTGTTCGTCGGCGACACGCCGAAGTGCTGCTGCAGGTACGGCGGCAGCTCCTTGGTCAGGAACGTGTCCCACTTGTAGGTCACCGGGTTGTTGAAGTCGTAGGTCGCCGGGGCGTTCCAGTCGGTGTAGAACGACGACTGTCCACCCACCGGCAGCACGAGGGTGATGTTGTGGTTAACAAAGGTGCGTGCCGCGTTGACGTCGTTGAGCCACGCGTTGGTGCGCTCCGTCGCACGCAGGCCGTCGAGCATGTAGAGGCCCGCGTTGCCGCCGCGCTGGGCGGGCTGGATCTGTACCGGGATGTGGCGGTTCATTGCGGCCGACCACACGTTGCAGCGCTGGACCCAGTAGCCGACCCGGTCCCAGGTGCAGCCGGGGCGCAGCCAGTCACGGTTGGCCGCGGCGGCCTGTGGCGCGCTCACGATGGAGATCGCGCTGAGGATCGCGACCAGCACCGCGGTGAGTTTACGGCGCACGGAGGTTCGAGTGTTCATGCATTCCCCTCGAGACGTGTTTTCAGGCAAAAGACACGTTCACGTTACCAACCCGAAACATAGTCCGCTATTCACTCGGTCGGCCAGGCGATTTGTCGGGTGGGGCTGGTGTGACTGAGGTAGTGCGTGGGGTCGTCGTCAAGCGTGAGCGTGCGGCCCGGGCCCAACGAGTAGCGGACGTTGGCCCAGAAGCGGTCCCAGCTCATGGGTTCGCGGGAGGTGGCCAGCAGGTCGGCGATGTCGTCGCTACGCAATGCTTCGCGCGCGTCCTGCGCTTTTTGCCTATCGACGAACTGCGGCAACTTGTCCAGATCCGCATCCGTGTCCGCCACCTGCCACTCCAGGCCCAGTTCCTTGTCGTGGCCGATGCGCCCGTCCGGCACCCGCGGCATGCGCGCGGCAATCGGGGTGGCCAGGCCGACCGTGTCCAGGATGCGCGTGTTCAGCGGCGAGTTCATGCTGGTCATGCCAAGGTTGACCATGTAGGCGGTCAGCTCCAGATCGCGCTGGTCGGTTGCGTCGGGCTGGCGCTCGCGCACAAACCACTTGTAGCGCGTTGGATCAGAGCTCACGACGGCCAGGCTGATCTGGGCGGCGTCCTCCTCGAGGCCTTGCTCGATGGCCTCGTTCCAGTCCCCCATGAGTTTCGAGCCGAGGAAGTCTTCGGCGTACAGGGGTGGGTCGCCGGCGTCGCGGCCGACGGCCATGGTCCAAAAGTCGCGCTCGTCGACAATGCCGAGTTCTTTTTCGCCGGTGTTGTAGGGCTCCCAGTCGATGGGGTGGGCGCGCAGCACGATCACGCTGGCCCACACGACCAGCGCGGTACCGACGGCGGCGGTGACCTTGGTGTACGGCACCGCCATCATCGGCAGCAACAGCGCGAACAGGGGCAGCAGCCACATGCGGCCGTGCATGAAGTCGCCGCCGACGCGCAGTACGTACAGCATGTGCGCGAGTGCAACGCCGGTGGTCAAACACACAATTGCTAATCGACGCCCCCTCGCACCCCACAACAACCACACCGCCACCGCAGCAGCGCCGAGGAGAGGCAGGGCCAGCCAGTAGTAGCCGAAGAAGTCCGCAAAGTACTCCCAGCCGCGGGCCCATTCAGAGCCGCTGGCGGACTTGGCCACCGCGGTGTGCGGGGTGATCAGGCCGTAGTAGCCCATGCGGAACAGTTGGTAGCCGGCGGGAACCGGCAGCGCTACGGCGAGGATGCCTAGCGTTTTGCGGGGGCTAAACGCGATGAGCATGATGCCTGCCACCCCGCCGTAGAGCGCGAGTTCGGGGCGGACCAACCAGGACAGGCCGGACCAAAACGCGAGGAAGTAGCCGGCGTAGGGCGCGCGGCGCTTGACCGGGTCCTCGGCCCAGGCGACGAGTGCCGCCCACCAGATGGCGATCCACAGCAGCGACATGCCCCACTCGAGCCCGGAGGTGGCAAAGTCGCGCGCGGGCGGCAGCGCAATATAGATGATGATGCCGAACGGGATGACGGGGCCGACCCTGCCCCAGAACTTGCCGGAGGCGTACGCGGCGGTGGCGGCTGCTGCGGCGGTGCACAGCAACGCCAGCCACATGGCGATGCTTTCCAGACGGGCATCCGTGAGCCACCCGAACAGCGTGATCAGGTACTGCCACAGGGTGGAGGTGTTGGCCTCCACGCGCTCGCCGGCGTTGAACACGGGACCGTTGCCGGCCAACAGGTTGCGCACGGTGCGCAGGACGATCAGGCCGTCGTCGGACATCCAGCGGCGGGTCCAACCGCCCCAGAATGCGGCAACGCCCGCCACCACGGCTGCGGCGAGCGCGGAGATACGGGCGTTTTTGGTCATTGCGCAGATGTTACTGCGTTTCTGCCTACCAACCTAAGTTTGGTACGACATAGACGGCCATGACGATGCAGAAGATCCAAGCTGCGGCGAGAAGCTGCAGCACTCGGTCCTCGAGGGCGATCTCGTCGGGTGCACCACCCTGACCACCGTCGACGACGGAGGCGTAGCGCAGGATCGCGATCACGAACGGCACCATGGACACCTGGTACCAGATGGCGGCGGTGCCCTCGACGGAGTTGGAAAGCTGGAAGCCCCACAGTGCGTAGGACATGACCACGGCGGTGGCGGACAGGGTCCAGACGAAGCGCAGGTAGGTTTCGGTGTAGCCCTGCAGCGAGCGGCGGATCTCCGCGCCGGTTTCCTTGACCAGCAGCAGTTCTGCATAGCGCTTGCCGGAAGCCATGAACAAGGAACCGAACGCGGCGACCAGCAGGAACCACTGCGACAGCTCGATGTCGGCAGCGACACCGCCGGCCATGGTGCGCAGCATGAAGCCGGAGGACACCAGGGCGATGTCAATCACCGGGATGTGCTTCCAGCCGAAGCAGTAGCCCAGCTGCAGCGCAATATAAATACCGATGACCCAGGCCAGTGCAGCGCCGTCGGTGGCCAGCAGCGACAGGCCGAGTGCCGCGGCGATGAGCACCGCCGCCATGATGTATGCCAGGTTGATCGGCAGCATGCCGGAGGCGATCGGGCGGAAGCGCTTCGTCGGGTGGCGGCGGTCCGATTCGACGTCGCGGGCGTCGTTGATCAGGTAGATCGAGGACGCACCGAAGCAGAACACGATGAACGCCAGCAGGATGTCCACCACGGTGTGGCGGGTGAACGCTTCCGCGCCGGCAGCCAACGGTGCCGCCAGCACGAGGACGTTTTTCACCCACTGCTTGGGGCGCAGCCCCTTGATCATCGCGTCGACGAGGTTCTTCGGTGGGGTTTTCTTCATCACCTGGTCCACACCTGAGGTGTGGGGTTCAGACTTCAGCAGCGGCTCGTCGATAGGTTCTTGCGTGTGTGCCACTTAAATCCTCTTCTCCGCTTCAATCACGGCCTTCGCCGTCCCTGCGCCGAGCAGTGCGCCGGCGAGGGTGTCGGTCGGGTAATGGACGCCGAGCACGTTACGCGACAGCATCATTACGGGCACCAGCAGCCACGGCCACTTCTTTCCGGTGATGTTGGCCAGGTGCGCGGCGGCAGCACCCGTGTTCGCGGCGTGCGAGGACGGGAACGACAGTTGGGAGGGCGTTCCCACCCCGATCTTCACCCGCGGGTCGTTCGGGCGTGGGCGTCGCACGATGCGTTTGAGCACCACGGTTGCGGCGTGCGCGGCGAAGGTGCCAACGCCCAGTGCGAGCCACTTTGAGCGCCGTTGCTTATCGACGACCGCCCCTACCCCGGCTACACCCAACCATCCGAGGTCGTGCTCACCGAAGTATGAGAGCACACGGGCACCTTTGGCGGTGGCGGGAGAATACAGCGCGTCCTGGATGGCGACGAGCAGGTCTGTTTCCTTACTGGGCATCGAACACCTTCCCCCAGTTGTCGTGGCTGGTGAGGTCTTCGCGCGCGTCGCGGTAGATGCGCTTGAGTTCCGGCCAGCGCTGCTTGATGTCGGCGCGCAGCTGCTTTTGCTCTTCAACAAGTTTGTCGGCGAGGGCCTTGTCGCGCTTGCGGAAGGCCACGCCGGTGCCGCCGGCGGTGGACACGGTTGCGGAATCCACACGTGCCAGGGTGTACCAGCGGGCTTCCTCCGCGGTGAGGTTTAACTGCGGGGCATCCCAGTGGGCGCGGTCTTCGTCCTTACGCAGGTGCAGCAGCGCCTTAACGGCCCACGGGATCTTCTTCACCTTGGCTAGGCGGCCGCCGATCTTGTTCGTCGGCACACCCGGCGCGCCGGTGGGTGCGGGCAGTTCGGTCGCGGACGGCAGGACCTGCGCGTCGGAGTACTCGCTGCGGATCTTCTGGATGCGCGGCAACGAGGATTCGAGGATGTCGAAGAGTTGGTCCGGGCCCTTCAGGAAGTCACGCATTGCCTCGTTTTGGATGGCGATGGTGGAGTACTCCATGCAGAAGTAGTGCTTCGCGGTGGACTTCTGCATGTTCTTCAGCATCGCCTCGGGGTTGTCCGGCCCGTAGATGGAGGCGACGATGAGGCGGTTGCGCATGTGGAAGTAGGCCTGCCAGTCGATGGCGTCGTCCTTGTCGGCCCAGGCCATGTGCCAGATGGCAACGCCCGGCCAGGTGACGGTTGGGAAGCCCGCTTCCTTGGCGCGCAGGGCGTACTCGTTGTCGTCCCACTTAATAAATAGCGGCAGCGGCAGGCCCATCTTCTCTGCGACGACGCGCGGGAACAGGTTCATCCACCAGCCGTTGTAGTCCACGTCGATGCGGCGGTGCAGCGGGCGCGAGGTGGTCTTGCGCGGATCCAGATCCTCTTCCTCGGTGCCCACGTAGCCGAGTGGGTACTTGGCAAAGTCGTGGTCGTACACGGCGTGCTTGGCTGCAGAGAACATGAAGATGTTCGGGTCGACGGTCTCGCCGGTGGTGCGCAGCTGGGAGCGGTCCTGCAGGTTCAGCATCTGGCCGCCGACCAGGATCGGCTGCTTGGCGTAGCGCGCGGCCTGCACGGAGCGCACGATGGAGTCCGGCTCGATGGCAATGTCGTCGTCCATGTACAGGATGAACGGCGCGTCGGTGCTGTTGAGCGCCTCGTACATGATGCGCGAGTAGCCGCCGGAGCCGCCCAGGTTGCCCTGGTGGAAAATTTGCAGTTTGCCACCGAGATTCTTCTCCGCTTCGGCGAAGTCCGGCTCGTCCGCCGGATGCTGGTTGCCCTGGTCGGGCATGAGCACATTGCTAATCGACGCCTCCACGTACGGATCCTCAGCCAACGCATGCAACGCGTTGACCGCATCCCGGGGACGGTTAAACGTGGGGATGCCAACGGCGACTTGTTTGGGTTGGGGTGGGACCACGGTGCCGTCGTCAAGCACTTGCTCTTGTGGCTCCTGCGGGGAGCACCACGCCGCATCCGAGATGCGCGTGTCCTCCTCGGCGGTGATGTCGAACCACAGCCAGCCGCCGTCCTCGAAGTTGCCCAGCTTCAGCGGGATCTCCGTGTAGCCGGTCGCGTCCACGTTGGTCACGCTGATGCGGGTGCCGTCGTACTTCGAGCGGTACACCGAAATCGTCGCACGACCCTGAACCGTCATCGCCAGGACGACGGTGTCCAGCTGCGACCAGCGGCGCCAGTAGCTCGCCGGGAACGCATTGAAGTAGGTCTCGAAGGAAACCTCGTTGCCAGCCGGAACCTCAAAACTCGTCCGGTCCGACCAGCGCAGGCGCTGCTTGTTCTGCTCCTGCTCGATCAGGTACAGCATGCGCACGTCGTGCGGCTCGCCCTTCTTCGGCATCAGCACACGCGCAAGCGTGTCCACCGCGAGGTTGTTGCTCGTTTCCACAGCTCTCACTTTCTATTGTGGGCAGTCGGAGTTAAGCGTAATCGCTTCAAAGGTGATTCCTTGGTGTGGCTCGCGGGGTGGCGCGGGTTAGCCGGCGAAGAGGAGGCGCAGGCCCTCACGGAGGTCAGCCAGGATGCGGTCGGCCTCCGATTCGGGAACCCGCAGGTTGTCTAGAGTGAGGCCGTTGACCAGCGCGGTAACCAGGCGCGCTTTGGGCTTTGCGTCCTCCTCACCGCCCATCGCAGCGACAACGCTGTCCTGAAAGTCTTCGAGGACCTCGGTATAGAGATTCGCAATCCAGTCCCGGGTTGCAGAGGCGGAGCCGTACGTGACCCAGATTGCGGCGTCTTCGGAACGCACACCTCCGATCGGGAGGAGCTCTGCAAGCCTCGCCACCCAGGTTTCGAGCTCGCCTTCCCTTTCAGGCACCGCCGCCACCCGCTCGCTCTGGCGCTGGATGGAGCGGATGAACGCGTGAGCCAGCAGGGTGTCCCTGTTCGGAGCGTGGTACTGCACAGAGCCGGCGGCGAACCCGGATTCCTTCGCCACCTCCCGCACGCTCACGGCATCGAGCCCCCGCGACGCAATGATGCGGATGGTCGCGTCGGCGACGGTCGCGGCCGATTCTGAGAACTGATGGTCCAGGGAAAAATCATTCATGGTTGCGCCCCAGTCTAGATTCTCGTACGTTCGTACGGTGTAATACGTTCGTACGAGAGATCCGGAGATCCGCATGGGTTCAGTCATCGCCGTTGTTGGCTTGGCGCTGCTCGACAGCCTGAGCTTGGGCACCCTTGTCATCCCCCTTGCGCTTATCGTCCACTGGCGCGCCGTCCGCGTACCGGCGCTGACCACCTACCTGCTTACCGTTGCGGCGGTGTACTTCCTCCTCGGACTAGGGATCCTCCTCGGGTTCGCCGGCCTGGGCTCAATTGCCGAACGGGCCACGCAGACCGACGTCTTCCCATGGATCACGTTGATACTGGGCGCGGTCCTCGCGCTTTTCGGCATCTTCGGCCCCAACCCCAAGAAGCCCGAACCCGGGCAGTTGCCGAAACGCGCAGCCGGAGCCACAAGCAGTGTGCCAAGCATGGTCGCCCTGGGCCTCGGCGCATCACTTACCGAGGCGGCGACGATGCTGCCGTACATCGCAGCGATGGGCATCATCGGCAGCTGGGAAATCCCCTCCGCGGCAAAAGCCGGGGCCGTGGGCGTCTACTGTCTCGTCATGATCTTGCCGACGGTGATCCTCGCCACCTTGGCGCTGCTCTTCGGCCAGAAGTTCTTCCCGCGGCTCGAGCGCCTCATCCCCCGCCTCGAGTACGAGGCAAAAGTGACACTTCTCTGGATCGCCGCCATCGTCGGCATCTACATGGTGGCGTACAGCTTTGCGACGATCCGCGGCGACCTCCCCGCCCCGTAACAAGGACCGTTTTCGCGCGGCGGCTGCATTGGCGATCGCCTCCCCGGAACCGTTACGGTAGCTACGATTTCCACCCCTCACCTGCTCGAGGGAAACCATCTAACGCATTGAAAACGGTATACCTATGGCTGCCCCTCACACCGAGACCACTCGCGAACCGCTCGCCCCGACGGGCGTTGTGGAATCCTTCCGCTACGCATTTAGCTCCGCCGCGCGGCTTCGTCGTGAAGTACTCGCCGGGCTCACCGTCGCCTTAGCGCTCATCCCCGAGGCGATCGCGTTTTCCATCCTCGCTGGTGTGGACCCCGCGCTCGGGTTGTTCGCCTCGGTGATTATGGCGATCACCATCGCGTTCACGGGTGGCCGCCCCGCGATGATCTCCGCCGCCACCGGAGCTGTCGCGCTCGTCATCGCCCCGGTCGCACGGGAGTACGGTCTGGATTATTTCGTCGCCACGGTCATCCTCGCCGGCGTGCTCCAGATCGTGCTCGCGGCGCTTGGCGTGGCCAAACTGCAGCGCTTCATCCCACGCTCGGTGATGGTCGGCTTTGTCAATGCGCTGGGCATTTTGATTTTCTCCGCACAGCTCGAGCACCTTATCGACGTCCCGTGGCCGGTCTACCCGCTCGTCGCCGCGGGCATCGCGATCATGATCTTTTGGCCCAAGGTCACCGGCGCGATCCCGGGCCCGCTGATCACGATCATCCTGCTCACCGCGGTCGTCGTCGTTGCGGGCATCCGCGTGCCGACGGTCTCCGACATGGGCGAGCTGCCCCACTCCCTGCCCAGCCTGTTCATCCCGGACGTGCCGCTGACGCTAGAAACACTGCGCATCATCGGCCCGTACGCCCTCGGCATGGCGGTCGTTGGCCTGATGGAATCGCTCATGACCGCAAAACTTGTCGACGACATCACCGACACCCACTCCAACAAAACCCGCGAATCCTGGGGCCAGGGCGTGGCCAACATCGCCTCCGGTTTCTTCGGCGGCATGGGCGGGTGCGCGATGATCGGCCAGACGATGATCAACGTCAAAGAGTCCGGGGCCCGCACCCGCCTGTCCACCCTGCTTGCCGGTGTGTTCCTGCTGGCGCTAATCCTGGTGCTTGGAGACGTCGTCGGCATGATCCCGATGGCCGCGCTGGTGGCAATCATGATCATGGTCTCCGTCGGCACCATTGACTGGCACTCCATCCACCCCCGCACCCTGAAACTCATGCCGGTGTCCGAAACCGTGGTCATGCTGGTCACGGTCGTCGCCACGCTTGCAACGAGCAACCTGGCCATCGGCGTGGTGCTCGGCGTGGTCACCGCCATGATCATGTTTGCCCGCCGCGTCGCCCACCTCGCGTCGGTAGAGAAGGTGGCGGAGCTCGACACTGATGGCGACGGCCGCATCGACACCCGCACCTACCGCATCCACGGCCAACTCTTCTGGGCATCCAGCAACGACCTGGTCTACGCCTTCGACTACGCCGACGACGCCGACCACATCATCATCGATCTCAGCCACGCCGAAATCTGGGACGCCTCCACCGTGGCCACCCTCGACTCCATCACCCAGAAGTTCCACAACCGCGGCAAAACCGTCACCATCACTGGCCTCGACGGCCCCAGCAAAGCCCGACTCGACCGCCTCACCGGCCAACTCCCGTAGGCTCTTCGCCATGAAGCCTTACAACTACAACGGCGACTACGACGCCGACGGCCTCCCCATCGGGGGATCTGGAGACCGGAGTGGAACTGGCGGCGGACAGGGTGGCGGATTTCTCGGGGGAAACTCGGTTGATCGCTCGCCACTCGGCGCCCCCAATGAACACCGCACCCCCGGCACGCCCGCCCGCAACTACACCATCGGCGCAATCCTCATCGCCATCTGTGTGCTGTCCTTTTCGTTCCTTTCCGGCGCAACCGCCGTGTTCGTTGGCATCTTCGGCGCCATCGCCGGTGCCGTGTTCCTGATCATGGGTGTTCAAGGCAGCAACGACGCACCCAACCTGGAGCAGCACTACTTCGACTCCCAACCCGAGGTGGACTGGGACGACAACTTCAAGCGCGAGTTCGGCGACGGCCGGTAGGTGGTCGGCCTATGGGCCTAGCGCCCCGATCGGCACAACCACCACACCGTCCGCTCGACGGTGTGCAGGCCCACCAGAGGTGACAACGAGCAACACGGTGTCCTGCTCAAGCTGTTCGTCGAACCTCTTCAGCGTGTCTGCCGCGTGGTCGAGGATCTCCGGTGTGTAACCCAGCTTGACCTCGACCAGGATGTCAACGCCTTCGTAGTTCACCACGGCATCGACTTCGAGCTTCGTGTTGAGCCGCGCATGGTAGACCGTCTTGCCAGTCAGTGCGCGAAGCTCGTGGAAAACGAGCGACTCGAAAAGCTGCCCAAAGTAGCGCGGATCCTGCAACAGTTGCTGAGGACCGCGCTCAAGTGCAGCCATCGCAAAGGACGGGTCCGCGAGGTGACGCTTGGGTGACTTGCGCAAGGTTGCTTTCGACCGCAGGTGCGTAGACCACGCTGGCTGATCCACCGAAATAAAGATCCGCGATAACGCGTCGAGATAATCACGTGCGGTTTCACGATGCATGTCGATATCAGTCGCAATTGTTTGCAGATCAACCTCTGTAGCAACCGCGCGAGAGATGGACTGCATTATCCTGCGCACACGCTCCGAGTCTCGCGAGACTTCACCCACAGTGTGGATATCCACATCGGCGACCGTCTGCACGTAATCACGGACGTTCTCTATCGCGTCATCCAAGGAAAGGTCCGCGTTGTAAGGAAGGCCTCCGCGACACATTCGCTCAGCAAGCTCAGTCAGCGTCAAGGCAGGAGTTGCAAACTGAGGCGCATTGCCCGCAGCAATCTTGCTGAGGGATGCAGAACCTTCTGACTCTCCCGACTCGAACAGGGTCATCGTCGACATCGTTAGGCGCGCAAATCTTCCAGCACCAGAGTGGCGGGTTGCGTCCACTCCCGGAGCGGTGGAACCCGTGAAGATGAACTGTCCCTTCGCCTTACGAGAATCAATCTCGTGCCGCGCAAAATCCCAAAGACGCGGTTGCAATTGCCACTCGTCGACGAGGCGAGGGGTGCCACCTTCGAGCAGTACACGTGGATCGGTCGCCATCGCCAGCGGGACGCTCGGATCAGTTTCAACATTCAAGACACTCCCGGCCTGCCGGCTCGCGGTTTCCGTTTTCCCGCAGCCCTTCGGCCCTTGAATGAGCACTCCACCTTGGCGACGAAGAGCGCTTTCGAGTTGGCCATCCGCAAGCCTCGGAATGTATGAGTTTGACATGCCAAAACCATAGCCGACTACCTGCATATTCGACACTTTGAAACGGTTTTGTTCGACATTCTGAAACGATTTCGTTCCGCACTTTGAAATTCTGCGAGATAGTCGGCGGAACACGTCTCGCCGAAACGAAATAACCAGTCCGTAGACTCAGGGGCATGCCGAAGATTACTGAGGACACCGTCGCCGAGCACCGCGCCGTACAACACCGCGCAGTGCTTGACGCCGCCGAGCGCCTCATCGTCGAAAACCACGGCAAGGTGCCCACCCTGGCGGAGGTTGCTGCCGCGGTCGGTCTCGCGCGACCCAGCGTGTACCGGTATGCAAAATCCCAGCACGACCTGCTGGTCCAACTGCTCATCACGGCAACCGACGAGTGGAACGCCGAACTTGAGGCCAAGATTAAGAACGCGCCGCCGGAACCCCACCAGCGCATGCGCGCCTACGTGGACGCCACCCTGGACCTCTTCGCGCATGGTGGCCACGGCCCACTCATGGCGGCGGCGAAGAACTTCCCGGAGGCGTTTGCCGACGACAACGTGCAACGCTCCCACGCCGGATTCCGCACCATCGTGGCGGACTTTTGCCCTGGCGTATCAGCCGTGGATATCGCGCTGCTCAACTCCGCCATTGCGCGTGCAGCCGAGTTCGCCGCCACACCGGAGGCGTTCAAGGCGGCGCGGGAGACGTTATATGCGATGGCGGATGTGGTCGTCGATTAGCAACTAGGACTCCCACTTCACCATCTGGCTTGGGCGTGCGAGCACGTTGCGCTTGCTGGCCACGATAAGACGGTCCAGGTCAGCCTGCACCGCGTCCACATCCGCCGGGTTGTACTGGCGCTCCCTGCGCGCCCGGTGCAACTCGGAGCTCGCCGCCTTAAGCGCAACCTTCTGCATTTCAATCGCGCTTTCGCGAGCGCGCTCGAAAGCTGCCATGCGCTCGTCAGTGCTTTCCGGATCCTGCAGGCGCTGCTCCGTAATCGAGTTCAGCCACTCCTGCACCATCGTGTACGCCTCCGGCGCATGCTCCTCGCCGTGTTCGCGCACCGCCTTGTGCGCCGCCGCGTACGCCCGCTGGTTCAATTCTTCAATTGCCCGGTCTGCTTCTGGGCCTTTTTGCAGGTCCATCTTCCGTACCAGCCATGGCAGCATGAGGCCGGGGATCACCATCGTGCAGGTCAGCACCGTCAACGCAATGACGGACAGTTCGTGGTGGTACTCGGTTGCCGACGGCGGGATAGCCAACACCAGCGCCAACGTGACCAAACCGCGCATGCCAGACCACGCCATCAGGAGCACCTCCTGCAGGCGCAGTGGCGACACGTGCGTGCGACCCTTGCGCACGTTCAACTTGTACAGCACCCACATCCAGGCCAGACGCACCACAAATGCGACGACAGAGAGCACCACGCCGACTTGTACGGCGGGCCAAATATAGGTGCCGGCGGTGTCGATAGCATCACGCACGCTCATGCCGATCAACCCGAACGCCACGCCCGTGAACAGCAGCTCCACTGTTTCCCAGAACGAGTGACCGGTCAGGCGGTCCTCCGCTGTCATCGTGGAGCGCGACGACAACTCCACCGCGGCGATCACGATCGCGATCACGCCCGAAGCGTGGATCGCCTCACAACCCGCATAGATGGCGAACGGCAGCACCCACGTAAACGCGGTACGGATCACGGAATCTGGCACCGAGTTTGCAAACAGCGCAGCTAGCCTGCCGACGATCAACCCCACCACCACAGCAACCGCCGCGGCATAAAGGAACTCAACGAATCCCTTGGTGAAGTCCACTTCACCCTCTGCAATCACCGCAGCCATGGCGATGTTGAAGGTGACAATCGAGGCGGCGTCGTTAAACAGCCCCTCCGTCTGCAACGTTCCGGTGATGCGCTTCGGAATGCCAGCCGGTCCCGCCACCGCGTCGACCGCGACTGGGTCCGGCGGGGCGATCGCCGCCGCCAACACCATCGCGGTAGCCAGACTCACACCCGGCAGGATCCACATCGCCGTCGCCGTCAGCGCCGCGATAGTAAGGAACACCAGGATGACCGACATGGTCAGCACCACGTTGAGCTGCGAGCCGATCTGACCCCAACTCGTGCGCCTGGCCAGCGACCACAGCAGTGGCGGCAGGAAGATCGGCAAGATCAGGTGTGTGTCAATGGACACCGTGTCAATGCCTGGAATGAAAATCACCGGCGCCACCACGATGGTCAGCAGCGCCGGCCACGGAATGCCCGTGCGCTCACCAACCGCAGCGACAATGACGGTGGCCAGCAACAATCCGATTAGCGCAATAAACGTTCCCACGCTGGCTCAGCTTACGACGCTGACGCTGGTTCCTCGCCCATCTGCTGAATTCACAGAAATCCGATATCGGCTTCCGCCGGCGACGTGTTGGACGTCATCGGCGACTCCGACATCAACCGGTACCTCGTCTCGACGTTCGTCGCCCCGGTCCCGAGCGCCCAGACAAGGATTGTCACTTAGGCAAGGCATGCCTTAGGGTAATCACGTTAGGTCAGGGAGACCTAACGTGAAACTTTTTGACCACCTACGAAAGGTGCAACCTTGGCACTCTTTACCTCTCGCGCCCTGAAGGGGATCGCAGCCACGTTCACTGCGGCGCTCATGCTTGCCAGCTGCTCCAGCGGATCAAGCGATTCAACAACCGCTCCCGAAACTTCCGATGTTAACGGGTCAGAGGAGCGCATTGTGACAATGGGCCTCGGCGACGTCGATACGGTCCTTGCCCTGGGCGAACAACCGGTTGGTTACGCCACCTGGCAACAGGAAGGTACGGGGGACCCTTCCGGACTTGGACCGTGGGCCAAGGACAAGCTCACAGTCGAACCAAACCCGCTCCGGGACACGACCACCGAGTTCAGTACTGACACTGCCGAACAAGTTGCCTCGCTCAACCCGACAAAGATCATTGCAGTGAATAGCGGCCTCGAAGCCGATAAGAGGGCATTACTCGAGCAGATTGCACCAACCACCTTCCACTCGGATGAGTACCAAGATTGGCAGGTGCCATGGGACGAACAGATTAAGGAAATCTCCAAGGCGTTGAATAAGGAGGCCGAAGGCGAAAAGCTCATCGCCGACTCCGAGAAGGCCTTCCAGGATTTCCGTGAAGCGCACCCCGAGTTGCAAGGCAAAACAGCGGTAATCGGCATGCCTTACGACGGAAAGTTTGGCGTCTACACCTCGGGCGACGGCCGCGGCTCCTTCATCGAAAAACTAGGGTTCAAGATCCCGGAGAAGTTCAACGGCGATGGCTCCAGCTTCTTCCTTGACTGGTCCCCCGAGAACTACGCCGACTTCAACGACGTGGATTACCTCTTCGTGCTGGACTACTACGGCGCAATCGATGCTCTGAAGAACGACGCCACCTTCATGGACCTCGATGTGAATAAGCGTGGCGGGGTCTACTGGTTAGACACAGATACCGCCAACGCAATGAGCATGCCGAACCCCCTCACGATCCCGTACGCAATCGATCAATTCAAAAAGCAGCTCTAGAACACCAGGCAGAAGTGGTGCTTACCGGGGTACAACCAGTGGCCCCCCGTTTACCGGGTCTGTTGCCACGACAGCAGGCAGATGAAAAACACGGTCCAGTAAGGACTCGGTGAGCACCTCGGCGGGCGCACCGACCGCTTCCACCTCGCCACGCTGCATCACGATGAGTTGATCTGAGTAGCGTGCAGCGAGGTTCAAGTCATGCAGCACCATAAGCACGGTTCTCCCCTCCTGATCAGCGAGACGACGTACGAGTGACAAAACCTCGACAGAGTGAGACAAGTCGAGATAGGTCGTAGGCTCGTCCAACAACACGAGCGGAGTCTCCTGAGCTAAGACCATCGCAATCCAAGCGCGCTGACGCTGACCACCAGAAAGTCGCTCGAGCGGACGGTTTGCAAACTCCGTGATATTGGTCAGTTCCATCACCTCATCGACCACACGTGAATCCTCAGCCGAGCTCTGTCGCAACCAAGATCGATGTGGGTGGCGTCCACGGCCAACCAAATCATGCACTGTCAGCCCCTCGGGAGCCACCGGAGTCTGTGGCAACACTGCAAGCTGACGCGCAATCTCGCGGCGCTTCAGATTCGCCATGTCCACGCCGTTCAGCGTTACCGTGCCGCAGTCACGTGTAAGAAGCCCTGCCACAGCACGCAACAGCGTTGACTTGCCACAACCGTTTGGGCCGATGATTGTGGTGATTCCGCCTTTGGACACGTCGAAATCAATGCCCTTGAGGATGACGGAAGCGCCATAACTTACCTTAAGATTTCGGACCTGAAGCATCATATGGACACCTTTCGTGTTGCACGCAACAGCGTGTAAAGCAGCACTGCGCCACCAATTGCAGTTGTGGCTATTCCCACCGGCAGATTCCCCGGCACCAGGGTTCGCACCGCCAAGTCAGCGACGGATACGATCGCCGCGCCAGTAAGCATCGCGGTTCCTAATGGCGGCGTTGCTGCATGTGTGATCTTGCGTCCGATCTGTGGTGCGACAAACGCCACGAAGGCTATCGGCCCAGATGCCGCAATGCCCATCGATGCCAGCATTACAGCCATTAGCATGAGGATCAGCTGGGTACGCCGGGGCTCTACCCCGAGACCAGCAGCAGTGTCCTCCCCCAAAGAGAGTGCCTCAAGCTTGAAGGCTACCCACCGCAATAGTGGAATGACGACCGCCAGTGCAATGAGTACAGCGATGGCGTCGTGCCAACTAGAAGAACCCACCGAACCGGTCACCCACGCCTGCGCCTTGCCTACATCTCGATAGTCAGCACGAACAAGCAGGAACGAGTTGTAGGCCATCGCCAGCGCATTGATGATGATGCCGGCGAAGACAAGCTGGAAAGACCCTAGTCCAGCACCACGACTCAGCCACCAGATTGCCGCAGATACGGTCAGTCCCCCGAGGAATGCACTGAGCGGCACGCCCAATACACGCAGCATCATCCCGGCACTTCCACCAGCGAGTAGCGCGGTCAACGCGAAAGCGGAGGCACCCGAGGTGACCCCCAAGATGTCCGGACTCGCCAGTGGGTTCCTTGTAATGGTCTGGAAAATTGCCCCGGCAAAGCCCAGCGCAGCACCTACCCCCAGCGCCGTGACCACTCGTGGCAGGCGCCACTCGAGAACTACAGTCCGGGTCAACTCTGCCGTTTGGCCCATGAGAGCGGAAACTACGTCTCGAACCGATAGCTCGAAATCTCCAACCATCACGCCCCCGAGGGCAGCGGCTAGGGCCAGCACCGCAAGAGCAGTGTTTATCGCAAAAACCCGCATCAGAGTTTCGTCCCCTTCCGCAAGATATGCAGTGCAAATGGGGCCCCAACGAAGGCGAGTGTGATGCCCACCTGTAATTCTCCAGGGCGCGCGATGACGCGACCAATAACGTCAGCAAGCAAGAGCAACGTCGCCCCAGCCAGCGCGGAACACGGCAGCACCCAGCGGTAGTCCGGGCCGGTGAGGCTACGCACGAGGTGCGGAACAACCAGGCCAACGAACCCGATCGGTCCGGCTCCAGCCACCGCTGCGCCAGTAAGCAATGCAACCAGGACGATACCCAAGGTCCGCGCGATAGAAACTCGGACGCCAAGTGCATTTGCCACGTCATCCCCCAAGTTCAGGAGGTTTAGCTGATTCGCTGAAGCAAAGGCGCCCACGAGCCCAAGAACAATCACGGGAGCAAGGACCGTGACCACCTGCATATCGCGTCCGGCGATAGCACCCGCTGTCCAAAACCGCATCTCATTAAGGCTTCGCGTATGCGTCAGTACGATGCCGCTCGTCAGCGCAGAACAAACCGCACCCAACGCGGAACCACCAAGCACCACCGTGATCGGCGTAGATCCCAGGCTTCTCATGCTGAGCACGAACACAAGCGCTACCGCAAGTATCGCCCCGAGAAATCCCACCCCGACAGTGCCCAATACCGTCATTGACCCATGAAAGGAAATGGCTGCTGCCACAGCAAGCGCCGCGCCAGGCCCGACGCCCAGCAGGTTTGTGTCTGCTAACGGGTTTCGGGTGTGTCCCTGCAGCAGTGCGCCCGCAGTGCCCAACGCTGCTCCCACCAGCAGACCAAGCAGAGTGCGCGGAACACGGAGCTGCGCGATGATCTTCGCCTCATCGCTGGACGCCTCAGGCTGTTCGTCTGCGCCCGAGAACGCCAGCATGAGTCCATCACGAACCGCGCTCACCGTCGCCTCGAAACCCATTTCGCGCGCCCCGATCAACAGCGACACCAGCGCTGCACACACAGTGGAAATCACAAGGAGGGCGACAAGCCCAACACGTTTAGTCACGCTGTAACTCCGTTACCGCCAGTACCCCATGAACGACACGTGGTGACGAGGCACTCCCGCCTCACCCACCAGAAGCCGCCGCATCGCCGTCACAGCCGTATTCTTCCCAGCGATCCAGTAATAGGTATGTCCCACGGTATCCGGCGTGGAAGCTATGGACTCACCACTGCTGGAATACGTGGGTGTCTCCCAGACTTCATCGAGCTGGGCTTCATCCACAAGGCCAGTTTTTCCAGTTTCCAACGAAGCGGAGGCACAACGGGATCCAACTTCCTGTTTCAGCTGCGCAAGAAGCAAGCCTCCGTAGTCGAAGTCACCCTCTTCACGAAAGTGCCAACGGATATCAACCTGTGAAGGGGAGTCGATGGGCAGGTGATTGCCGGCGGGCACCTCGATATCAACCGAACCGGCGAGCCCCTCGGGCCAATCCCCCAAGATACGAGCCATTGCAGGCAACGCGGTTTCATCGCCGTAAAGACGCACAATCGCAGCAGATCCGGGGTCAAACTCAATACCAACACCGGAATCATCGTCGCGGGTTGGTCCAATAATCAGCAGCTGCTGCCCAGGGTGTGCGTCCTGCGCCCACGCCGAGGCGGGACCGGGACTATCGCTGTGCAAAACAAAATCCACATCCAATTCGTCAGGACCTTCAGCACTTCGCCGGAACTCCCGAATGGAATAGGTACGCAGGTGTCCGCGCATATGCTCCGGCATCGCACGCCACGTCTCCCACCACCCCTCTTCCGGAAGCTCGAACAGACCGCTGGCAGGCGGGATCAGCAGCTTGATACGCAAATCCCTGATAGGAACGGCGGGTCCCATGTCGTCGACCCCGGTGAACGTCACCCGCTGGAAACTCGGCGCAATGCGTTCACTGCGGACGACGGTTGCAAGGAAAGGTCTAAAACTCACCCCGCAAACTATATAGGCTTGCCTATCCTAAGGAAAGCATTGAGGTGAGCAGTCCCGGCGCCCGTGTAGCCGGCCAAACGGCTAGTCGCCTTTAAGACCGGTGACGGCACGGGCGCGGGCATCATCAACCGCCCTGACATCAACCGGTACCTCGTGTCCGCCTTCGTCGCCCCGGTCCCGAGCGCCTAGCCACCCGGTTGCGGAGTTGTTTGAAACAACTCCGAAACAACTCTTCGCAAAACTCACCCGAAATTAAACCATCGACGCAGGTCACAATAGTTGTTTCGAGTTGTTTTGAGTTGTTTATACCGAAACCCAACGGACACTCGGGCCTCGCGTTGGGCTCCCGTCGGCGATTTTCGCTTTCCCTAGGTCCCGAAGGTGGCGAAGGATTCGGCTCACTGATTCACGCTCGACGCCGAGTTCATTCGCAACCTCACGAGCGTTCAGGGACTTCCCCTCGCGCAACTGAGCAACGATCCAGTCCTCGGTAGTCACGGATGCAATCACAGTGGAACCGTTTTCCTCAAACGCCGTCCGTGCTCGAGCAGACAATATCCACTCGGGGGCATCCCGCAAAGGTTCTAGGAAGCCCTGACTTGCGTACCACCCCAAGTATTCTTGGGCCTGCGCTTCCGGGACTTGCATGAGTCGGGCCGCCGTGGACGTCATCAAAATCTGGTTGTTCGCCAGATGACGCGCCACTAAGAGCCCATTTACGCTATTGAATATCGCCTCTCCGAACTCAGCACGCAGCAGGTACAGCGACTTAATAAAAGCCGAATCGACGTTTCCGGCGGGCAACGTGACCTCCACAAACGGTCCATCGGCATTCAGACTAGGCGCTTGTCTACCACTGGCGAGCATGGAGACCCACATGCGATCGAAGCCTCGCGAAGACTCTTCAGCGAGGCCCAACCGCCGCAATGCACCCATCAGAATCGGGTTACGCGGGATCGATTGGGTGGTCAGAATCCTTTCCTCAGGCACGCCGACAGGGAGACCACCAGGAGACCAAACGGTCAGACTGGTCGGAGACTGATCAACAACGATTGCAGTGGTCGCTCCCCAGTCGCGGTGCGCGAATGCGTTGGAAACAATTTCGTCTACAGCAGCCGCAGGAAACGCCGGAATGGGAAACTCTTGCCCGTTCGGGAGTTGCACTCGCGCAATTTCCTGCGACGTGTGAGCCTTAATCAACGCACGAAGCTGTTCTGATGCAGTAATCAACGGTGCGGAGATCTCGGTGACTTTCGGATCGCCACTGGGCACGTCGCGAAGCAAGTGTCGCACGACCGTCCGGTTGCGCAGCGGCTGCATGAAGAGAATTTCTGCCGCAAAGGTCAGCGCGCCATCGGGCGTAAACAATCCCAACTCACTGCAGAGTTCAAGACTCGTCTGGGGTACAGGAGAGTCATCACCCAAGGCATGCTTCCGGTTGGCAAGGAGTGCTTTAGCCTGCTCAATTGCCTTAGGATCGAGATCTTCAGGGCTTCGTCGAGACGCAGTAGCGCTCAGGTCAGGGTTCGAACGGGACAGGTGAATACTGCGACGCTCATCCTCGCCCAGAGGGACGCAGTTTTTCCCGACACGTTTACTGGCTTGGCCTTTGGAACGCTGATACAGCGCCATCCCCCGTGGGATGCGCAATGCAATCAAACGCTTGCCGCAGCGCTCGATTTCAGAAGCTTCGACCTGAATATGAGGCTGCGTCTTGCTGTAAATCTTTTCCACCAACCAGTCGCATGAGCGATCGGTGCCAGTGAACGCAGCAGGGCCTGCCTTCTTGTCATTGACGCCAAGGACGATGTAGGCGACACCGCCGTCGGCGTTGGAGAAACAAATGACCTCGTCGACAAGAAACTCCACAAGCCCCGCATCGGGGTTCTTGTTCATCGGGTGGACAGCAGGATCTTCCTTGAAATCCAGTACCTGGGATTCCCAGCTCCCAGCGCTATCTCCGGCCTCAATTGCCGACAGCGCTTCCTCCACACCCTCAAAACCCGAATCGAGCATGGGCTCAGAATAACAAAAGTTGTTTCAAAGTTGTTTGAAACAACTCCGAAACAACTTACCGCAAAACTCGCCCGAAATCAGCCCATCCGAGCAGGTCAGAATAGTTGTTTGGAGTTGTTTTGGGTTGTTTATAACTCGACCGTCGTGCCGTCGATCACCTTGGACGGCACACCGATCTTGCCGGCGGCGCGCACGTCAGCGAACCCGTCAAGCGAGTCGCGCAGGGTGAGGAAGCGTTTGAGGTTGCGCAGGTTGGTGACGTCGAGAAGTTCGGCGTCGCCGAAGGCCTGCGGGTCTGCCTTAAACTGCGCGATCACGTCCGTGCAGTCAGGGCAGTCGGGGTGAACGAAAATCTCAGCGCTCACAAGTACCTCCTAGTGGCCGCGCGGCTGGGACAGTGGCTCGCCGGACTCGAAGAACGGACGGAGCTGGTTGTCGAACAGGGTCAGTGCAGACGCGATGGCCATGTGCATATCCAGGTACTGGTAGGTACCCAGGCGGCCGCCGAAGAGGACGTTGTGTTGTTCGGATTCTTCCGCCGCGAGTCGTCGATAAGCCTCGAGCTTCGCGCGGTCCTCGGGGGTGTTAATCGGGTAGTACACCTCGTCGTCACCCTCGGCGAAGCGGGAGTATTCCTTGACAATGACGGTCTTGTCGGTGGGGTACTCGGTGCGCTCCGGGTGGAAGTGGCGGAACTCGTGGATGCGGGTGTAGGGGACGTCGGCGTCGTTGTAGTTCATCACCGAGGTGCCCTGGAAGTCGCCGGTGTTCAGCACTTCCTGCTCAAAGTCGAGGGTGCGCCAGCCGAGGTGGCCTTCGGCGTAGTCGAAGTACTGGTCGAGCGGGCCGGTGTAGACCACTGGTACGTCGGGGTTTTCGGCGCGGATGTCGTCGCGGACGGTGAACCAGTCGGTGTCGGTGCGGACGTCGATAAGTTCGTGCTCTGCCATCTTCTCCAGCCAGGCGGCGTAGCCGTCGACGGGCAGGCCTTCGTACTTGTCGTTGAAGTAGCGGTTGTTAAAGGTGTAGCGCACCGGCAGGCGGGAGATGATCTCCGGCGGCAGGTCAGTCGGGTCGGTTTGCCACTGCTTGGCGGTGTAGTGCTTGACAAACGCCTCGTAGAGCGGCTTGCCGATCAGGGCGATGCCGCGCTCTTCCAGGTTGGTCGCGGCGGCCGGGTCGAGGCCTTCACGCTGCTGTTCGATGAGCTTCTTCGCTTCGTCTGGCGAGTAGTACTTGCCGAAGAACTGGTTGATCAGGCCGAGGCCCATGGGGAATTGGTAGGCGGTGCCGTCGTGCATCGCAAACACGCGGTGCTGGTAGTCGGTGAACGAGGTGAAGCGGTTGACGTATTCCCACACGCGCTCGTTCGACGTGTGGAAGAGGTGCGCGCCGTATTTGTGCACCTCGATGCCGGTTTCCGGCTCTTGCTCCGAGTAGGCGTTGCCGCCGATGTGGTTGCGCTTTTCCACCACCAGCACGCGTTTGCCCAGCTCGCTCGCCGCTTGCTCGGCCACCGTAAGGCCGAAGAACCCTGATCCAACAACAATGAGGTCGTATGCCATGCGGTCTATTTTCGCACAGTTGCTTATCGACGACACCACGCCGCGACACGCCACAAAAGCCTCAAGTCTTTCTTGAGACTTTAAATTGCACTACACTGCGTTCCAGTCACAATTGCCACTATTTTCACAAGAAGTGTCAGGAGTTTTACCGTGCAACAACGCCGTAGTCTTCAGGGCGGTGCGGTCCAACCACGCCGGGCCGTCATCCTGCCTGTCGTGGTGTCCGTTCTCCTCGTGGTGGCTCTCGTCGCTACGCAAGTGTTCAGCGGCAACCGCATCCTCCACGTCCAATCCCTCGGCGCCGGCGCACCCGAGGTGTACAGCGCGTCCGAGTCCTTCGCGTCGGGTGCGAACATCACTGTCGACGACGCCGCCATCCGCACCCAAGGCGGCGAAGAAGGCGAAGTACGCCGCGTGGTCAAGGAGTTCACCAACGACCGCGACTTCTCCATCGTCGGCCTGACCTGGACCGGCGACCGCGACATTGCCGCATTCGTCCGCTCCCAGAAGGCCGACGGCACCTGGTCCGAATGGTTCGAAATGGACCCGATCGACCCGCCGAAGGGCAGCGACAAGTTCGGCACCGAACCGATCTTCGTGGGCAAAACCAAGCGCGTCCAGGTCTCCACCGGCGGCGTTGATCTTCTCGACGGCGGCCGCACCGACTCCGGCGCACCCACCACCGCCAAGGACCTCCAGGCCGTCTTCCTCGACGGCGGCGAAGGCCAAACCCAAGGCGGCATCAACCCGGTCGCGGACTCCTACACCTGGGGCATGCCCAAGGTGATCACCCGCGCACAGTGGGGTGCAGGGTCCAGCCAGGCCCCGTACTACTCCGAACCAACCACCGCAGCGACCGTGCACCACACCGCCGGCTCCAACAACTACACCGAGGCCCAGGCACCGGGCATCGTCCGCGGTATCTGGACCTACCACGCCCGCAACCTGGGCTGGGGTGACATTGGCTACCACGCGCTCGTGGATAAGTACGGCAACATCTACGAAGGCCGCGCAGGCGGCATGGACCGCAGCCCACAAGGCGCACACGTCGGCGGATTCAACCAAAACACCTGGGGCGTCTCCATGCTTGGCGATTACCAAAGCGCCCAGCCCACCACCGCAGCACTGCGCGCCATGGGCGAAATCATCGGCTGGAAGGCAGCCGTCGCCGACTTCAACCCAATGGGCTACAGCTACCACCAGGCAGAATTCAGCTTCAAGGGCTCCAAGTACGCGGCTGGCCAGGGTGCATCGTTTAGCAACATCAACGCCCACCGCGACTTCCACTACAGCACCTGCCCAGGCGACAACCTGTACTCCAAACTGCCCATGATCCGCGCCACCGCCGCAGCGAAGTACCGCACGCTCAAGGCCGGCAACCGCGCAGGCCTGGGCAACCGCGGCACCGAGTCGACCGCTGTCACCACCACGGCGCAGTCCCCGGCATTGCCAGGCGACACCGGCAATCAGGGCAACACCGGCAACAACGCCACAGGCGTTCTCACCGGCCTGACCTCCGGCGACCCGATCGCCATCGCCACCGCGGCCGGCACCGTCATCGGCGCAATCCTGCTGTTCCTGGCTGCACGCGACATGCTCCCCGGCGTCAGCGAACGCCAGGGGGTGGAGGTCTTCCAGGGCCTCAACCTCGCACAGGTCTCGGAGTTGGCCCAAAAGATTGGCCCGGCCGTCGGCCCAGCGCTCAACGCCTTCGGTGCCACCGAGGCCGCCGCCGTCTGGACCGCGCTCGAGCCCACCCTGGGCAAACTCATCGCAGGCGTTGGTGGACCGACCGGCCCGGCAATCACCTTCTACTCCAACGGCATCGCCGCGCGTAATGACCAGGGCGAGATCATCTCGCTCGTCGGCAAGATTGCGGAGACCTGGCTGCAGCAAGGCCTCGACGCCGGCCCGTTGGGTATGCCGATCACCCGCGAGTACTACCCGACCACCGACGTCGTGCGCGTCGACTTCGAAGGCGGCTCCATCACCTACAACCCGGTCACCAACGCGGTGGACATCTCCACCCGCTAGGCCCTCGCAGGCTCGGGCCTAGGCAAGATCTAGACAGCGCTCCACCGCGTCTTCCCACGCGGTGACCAGCCGGTCCCGTTCGGGGCCGGCCATTTCGCTTTCCCAGGTGGTGGAGGTGCCGAGGGATAAGGGTTCGTCGATAAGCGAAATGCCCATCGCCGCCGCCGACGCCGCCCCCATCACCGTCGTCTCCGTATTCGCGGGTCGCTCCACCGTCACGCCGAGGATGTCGGCCTGCATCTGCATCAACAGGTTGTTCTCCGTCATGCCGCCATCGACCTTCAGCGTCGTCGGGTCGCAGCCCATCGCACACACCACCTCACGCGCCTGCAGGCACGTCGCCTCCAGCGCAGCCCGAGCAATGTGCCGCTTATCGACGAACCGCGTCAACCCCACAATCACACCCCGCGCATCCGGACGCCACCGGGGTGCGAACAGGCCGGAAAACGCAGGCACAATCACCACTCCCCCGCTGTCTTCGACCTGCTCCGCGAGGGTTTCCGATTCAGCGGCGGTGCTCAGGATGCCGAGCTGGTCGCGCAGCCACTGAATCAACGACCCGCCCACGGCCACCGAGCCCTCCTGCGCGTACACCGGCGGCTGGCCCTGCACCTGGTAGGCGACGGTGGTCAGCAGGCCACGGTCGCTGAACTTCGGCTCGGCACCCGTGTTGAGCAGCATGAACAGGCCGGTGCCGTACGTCATCTTCGCGTCGTTCTCATGCAGGCCGCCTTGGCCGAACAGTGCGGCCTGCTGGTCGCCGAGCACGCCCGTGATCGGCACGCCCGCCAGCGGACCCCGCGGACGGATCTTGCCAAAGTTGCCCACAGACGGCCGGATCTCGGGAAGGATTCGGGGTGGGATGCGGAGGTCGTCGCAAAGCTGCTCGTCCCAATCGAGGGTCTCCAAATCCATGAGCAACGTGCGCGACGCATTGGTCACATCCGTCAGATGCAACGCCTTGTCCTTGTCCTTCGCCCCGCCCGTGAGGTTCCAGATCAGCCACGTATCCATCGTGCCCGCCAGGAGTTCGCCCTTTTCGGCGCGCTCGCGAGCGCCTTCGACATTGTCCAGAATCCACGCCCACTTCGGCGCCGCAGGATACGAATTGTGCAAAAGCCCGGTCTTACTCAGGTACTTCGTGGCGTCCCCGTCGTGGTTCGTGCGGGTGTCCTGCCACACGATCGCGTTGTAGATCGGCTTGCCGGTTGCTTTGTCCCAAATCACGGCAGTCTCGCGCTGGTTGGTCAGCCCGAGAGCGTAAATGTCCTGCTCAGCGATGTCCTTGTCAGCAAGTGCTTCGCTGAGCGCCCGGCGTGTGTTACGCCAGATCTCCATCGGGTCGTGCTCCACCCACCCCTTGCGCGGCATGATCTGCTCGTGCTCAAACTGCGCCTGGGTGATGACCTTCCCGTCCGTGCGCGTGATGCACACACGTGTCGACGTCGTACCCTGGTCAATCGCCGCAATCAAAGCCATGCGCGTGATTCTACGGTGGGCAGGGGTGCGGGTTGGGTTGTTGTGTGGGTTTCTGGCCCGTTTCCGGTGCTTTTCTGGCGCTTTCTGGCTCGTTTCCACTGCTTATCGTCTAGCTTCCGCTGATCGTCTAGCTGCATTTTTGCCGAACCAGACGATCAGCTAATTACTGAAAACCGTGTTCATCATCACCTGGGGAAATACCTGGTCCTCCCCGAGGCCGTCTAGCTGGATTCGAGGCGGAGCTAGACGATGAGCCGAACTAGACGTGTTATGTCCATGAACATTTT
>NZ_KV833287.1:0-569 GCF_001837615.1 Corynebacterium sp. HMSC070H05 | reverse complement strand
TCACCCGGCTCGACGTCAACCTTCCAGTTGCCATCCTCATCCGTCACCGTACGGATGACCTCGTTGCCATCCTTATCGCGGATGATCACCGTAATGCCTTCGACACCCTCGGTCTCGTCCGGGTCTTCCTTGCCGTTGCCGTTGGTATCCACCCAGACCTTGTCGCCAAGCGTGCCCGGTGCTTCCGGCTCACAATCGCACGTTACGTCGGCCTTCTTCAAGCCAAGGTCGTAAGTGTCGTTGTACTCGTTCGGCTTCACCGTCACCTTGGACACCAGGCCGGACTCATCCGAACCCGGCACCTTGCCAGTGACTTCCCAACCGTCCGGCTGGATGAAACGAATGTCGTACTCAGCGTTCGGATTAAGACCCTCAATCTTCCAGTTGCCGTCCTTATCGGTCACGGCAGAACGCGTCGGCTCACCATCACGCGACACCAACACGACGACATTCTCGAGGCCCTCTTCACCCTCATCCTGCTTGCCATCACCATTAGCGTCATTCCAAACACGGTCACCAACAGAACCAGACGGCAGAATACCCAGGTCAATATCGTCACGCTTCTCACC
>NZ_KV833286.1:0-1661 GCF_001837615.1 Corynebacterium sp. HMSC070H05 | reverse complement strand
GCCGGAAACCAAGCCGGAAACCAAGCCGGAGGGGCCGGTCGAGGGCCAGGATGACTCCAAGGGCTCGAGCAACGCGCCGATTAGCGTCATCATCGCGGGCGTAGTCGCAGTGCTCAGTGTTCTGTCGCTGCTGCTGGCATTCCCGATCGACCGAGTCCTCGGCCCGATCGCAAGCTTCGGCAAGAAGTAGCGCGCGAAAAGATCGCATGTAGCGCCGCCTGGCTCCGGAAGGGGTGGGGCGGCGCTTCGTCGTTAAGCAAAGACGCAAATCGCGGGTTAAGTAGCAAAAAGTGTGTCCGCTCGGCGTGTCGCGGGGCGGACACACTGTTTGTTACTTCATGAGGCCTTTTCTGATTCCTATCGAGTGTTCGTACTCGGTTGGGATAGCGTTGTCGTAGAAGGCTGGTCGTCCTGTTTCTTGGTCGGCTTTGTTGTGGTCTTCTTCGGCAAGATCGTTGACTTTGGCGAGTTGATCTTGACCAAAATTGCACTGCCTGGCGATGTCTAACGGATCGTCAGGCAGTTGCTTTTTTGGTGTGGAGGTGCCACTCGAGCATTTTCCGTTGGCGTTCCCCGGACCTGCCGCGATGCCCGTCGGCGATGCGTTTGAGTCCGGCGTTGATGCCGCCTTCCAGACTGTTTGTCGTTGACGCCCAGCGTTTTGGCTCAAGCGCATTCGGTGGTGGCTGCAGGTAGGTAAACAGCCAGTTGTTGCGCGATAGATACAGCAGTGAGTTGTAGGCTTTGCGCACTCGTAGATGGGTCCATTCCCACTGGTTATTGAGTGTGCGGCGTTCTTTTGGCACGGGCGTTTTTTCGTTGAGGAATGTTTTGAATACCTGCCCGAAGTCGTGCAGACGCAGCGTCCACTCCCGTGCTTGGTCGAGTGTGGTGATACGGGTCAGCTTCAACGCGAGTGCGTAGATGGCTTTGCCGGCGTCGGTTCGTGGCCGTGAGGTGGTGTAGCGGCGGATGACGCGCTGCGCATGGACGGTTACGTCCCTTAGTGTGGTGTAGCGCTTGCTGATGGTGGGCCCTGGGAAATACAGGGGCGGCCACCGCCAGTGAGGGTGTCAGGAAGTTTGTGTGTGAGGCTCTGATCTAGGAGGAGTTTCACCGATAATGACTACGGTGTCACCGAAGAAAAGCCACGACCCGGCGAGGGTCAACGAGATCAGCGAGAAGCTGATGGAAAATCCTGAGCTGGCCAGCTTGATCAGCGAGCTGTCGGCTTCCGCTGATGATGCCAGCGAGCTGGTCAAAGGCCTGCTGCAGGCATCGATCAACGCCGGTCTTAAGGCAGAGATGGATGCGCATTTGGGCTACGGCCATGCCGATCGTAAGGCGAAGGCCCGGGTGGAAACCGCACAGGCGAACAATCACCGCAACGGGTCGTACACCACAACCGTTGATTCTGGCTACGGCGCGTTGGAAGTGACCATGCCGAGGGATCGTGCCGGCACGTTTGCTCCAACAATGGTGCCCAAAGGCTCCCGTCGGCTCACAGAGCTCGACGACATGATTATCTCGCTGTACGCCGGCGGGATGAACGTGCGTGATATCCAGCACCATCTCGCCACCGCCCTGGGGGTGGATATGAGCCCGGATACGATCAGCACGATCACCGACGCGTGTGTTTTGTCAAGTTGTTTTAGGCCGTT
>NZ_KV833285.1:0-41292 GCF_001837615.1 Corynebacterium sp. HMSC070H05 | reverse complement strand
TCCATGTCCAAAAAGTCATGAGACATGACAGAGCCGAACTAGACGATCAGCGCGCCCCGGTTCCCTCAAAATGCACAATATATTGCGCAAAGACCCCCTTTACAGCGCAGCAGTCGGGTGCAATATTGCCTACATGGGGGATTTACAGAAGAAACGCGAAGCAGAACTCGAACTCATTCAAGACGTCGCAGCAAAGTCCAGATCTGCAGTAATCACAGGTCCAGCCGCGGCCAGGTGGCTAGGACTCTCGACATACAACTGGGTCACCACAGTCGACCTCGCACTACCAGGAGAAACGAGGCCGTGGAAGCGCGGCGATGCCCATCGCATCTACAGAAGTGGAATCCTCACCGACCAGGAGTACCTCGTACACAAGGGGGTTCGCACTGCGACGGCGATCAGGGCGATGTTCGACTCGTTCAGGTACCACGGGCGCACCGAGGCGCTGGTACAGATCGAGTCGGCGAGGTGGAAGCACCGCCACCTGACCACGGAATACCTGCTGGATAAAACGGAAACGCTGCCGAAAGCACGCGGAATCGCGGGGTTCCGAAAACTCATCGAACACGCGACGGATACGTCAGCGAGTGCGTTGGAGACGATTGTGCGCGACGCAATCCTGCGTGCGATCGCAGACGGAACGCTTACCGGGGTGGTCACGCTCGAGTTCCAGGTTGGCCTGCAGATCCGGGAACGTGACGGCCGCCCGATGATGGCCTGGGCGGACATACTGATCAACGGGTTTCTCGTTGTGGAGGCAGACGGTCTCGAGAAGACGAGCGGGGTAATGGGAGATGCAGCGAGCATGCTTCGCGACGAACGCGAGCGCGAAACCCAGCTTCAAAACCAGGGCGCAGTTGTCAGGCGGGTGAGGTGGGACCGTGCAACGTCCACTGAGTTCATCGCGTCGCTGCAGACTGTGATCGACAGCAGCCCCGGCGTGAGGGAGTTACCGAATCGGGTGGACGTGAACTATCGCGACTGGTTGGAGGAGTTAGAACAACGCGCGGCATAATCTGCTCGTGCTCAAACCGCGCACGCCACCGCCTATGTATGCTCTACGTCACACTCATAACCTAGGAGGACACTATGTGGTTTGACGGATATCTACGGCAATTCGGAAACCGGCTGGAGGACTTCCTTTCAGTAGCAGTCCCCGAAGCGCTCGCAGAATTGACGCCTTCCCAACGGGAGCAAGTTACCAATGGCGTAGACGAGTTTCCCTTTGAAATCGTGCTCGAAATTCTCAACGCTAAACACAGCCATGAAGACACCGTCTCCCGCATCCTGGCCATAACCGGAACATGGATGAATGCCGCATCAGGGAGCCAGTGGACTGTTGGTCCTCTCAGCAGCACTGCTTACTCTGAGCGAGTAGGTGTAGGTGTTAGGTGGGGCGAGCTCGCAATTTCACCGTTGTTAGGTATCTCGGAGAACCTTGTCGATACATTTCCCACCTGGCCGGGCGTACTCATGGAATTTGCTCGCATGCAAGAGGACGATCGCGACTATTTCCGCCAGAGAATGCAGGAAATCCTCGAAGAGACCTAGTACCAGCGCTCGAGGACTGCGGCGACGCCGTGTTCGTCGTTGGTGGCGGTGACGTGGTCGGCGGCGTCTTTGAGTTCGGGTTTGGCGTTAGCCATGGCCACGCCGGTGCCCGCCCACTGGATCATCTCCAGGTCGTTGGGCATGTCGCCGAACGCGATTGTCTCGGCGGAGGTGAGGCCGTAGCGGTCGGCGAGGTATTGGGCGCCGGTGGCTTTGTTGGCGCCGGGTCGCGAGATTTCGATGAGGCCTTCGTCCATGGAGTAGGTGACGTGGGCGACGGTGTCGTCGATAAGCGGTGCGATGATGTCGTACATCTCGGCGGAGGTCATGTCGGGGCAGCGGACCAGCAGTTTCGCGGCGGGCACTTCGATGAGCGTTTGCTTATCGACGACACCAAACCGACTATCCCACGCATCCGGGTTGTACTCCGGCGTGATCAGGAAGCATTCGTCCTCCGGGTCGAGGGCCGACGAACCGACGCGTTCGACGCCGTAGCCGTGGTAAACGCCGGCAAGCGCCCGTTCGACGTCGTGGAGGATTTCGCCCATGGTGTCGGGGCTGAGTTCGTGGGCGTGGAGGACGCGGTCCTCGGTGGGGTCGTAGACCACGGCACCGTTGGCGCACACGCACACGGGTGCCACCGGGAGCTGCTCGAGCACCGGGATGAGCCAGCGGTGGGGACGGCCGGTGGCCAGGCCGAAGTGAGCGCCGCTGGAAATCGCACGGGACACCACGTTACGCAGGCGCGGGGTGACGCGACCGGCGGAGGTGATGAAGGTGCCGTCAATGTCAGAGATGATCAGGCGGGGTGCGGTGTCCGGCAGCGAGGTGGTCATGGTTTCCGGCCCTTCTTCGCGGCTTTCTCGGCGCGTTCTTCGGCGTGGATCCGGTCGGCCTCCTCAATGGTGGGTGCGGTGCCGCCGAGGGCGGCGGGCAGCCAGGGCTCACCTGTGCCGGGGCCGGCGAGTGCGGTGTATTCGGTGCGGGATTCGTCGAGAAGCAATTGCATCTGGCGTTTGAGTTCCGCGGTGTCGGCCTCGGCGTCCCCGGTGAGTTCGACGGGTGCGCCGTAGCGGACGATGACCGGCACATTGCGGAAGTGTTTCGGCAGGTCCTTGGTCCAAATGCGTTGGGATCCCCAGATCACACACGGGATGAGCGGCACACCGGCTTGATGGGCGATGCGTGCGGCGCCGGTTTTGAAACTGGCAAGTTCGAACGAGCGGGAGATGGTCGCTTCCGGGAAGATGCCCACCAGGTTGCCGCTGCGAAGTCGCTCCACGGCGGGCGCGATGGCGGTGCTGCCATGGGCGCGGTTGACCGGCACGTGATGCATCTTGCGCAGCAGACGCCCGAGGACGGGTACGTCGAAGACTTCCTGTTTGGCCATGAAGCGCACGAGGCGCTCGCCGCGCAGGTAGGGGCCGGTGCCCATGAGGATGAAGTCGGCGTAGCCGGTGTGGTTACCGGCGATGAGCGCGCCGCCCTCGGTGGGGATATGTTCCGCACCGATGACGGTGACGTCGATGTTCAACGCCCGCATCGCGCGCCGCAGCGTACCCACGAGGCCCTGGTAGAACCGCTCCACCGCCTCGATGCGGTGGGCAGGAGTTTCGGTAAAGCGGTGCGGGACGTTGAATCCGCGGTAGGCGCGCAGTTTCATTAGGGCGTGAGCACTTCCTTGCCCACCCACGGACGCAGCGCCTCAGGCACGCGCACGGAACCGTCGGCCTGCTGGTTGTTCTCCAGGATGGCGACGAGCCAGCGGGTGGTGGCCAGGGTGCCGTTGAGGGTTGCGGCGATCTGGGTCTTGCCGTCGGCATCGCGGTAGCGCGTCTGCAGACGACGAGCCTGGAAGGTGGTGCAGTTCGAGGTAGACGTCAGTTCGCGGTAGGTGTTTTGCGACGGCACCCACGCCTCCGTGTCGTACTTACGAGCTGCCGAGGAGCCCAGGTCGCCGGCGGCGACGTCGATGATGCGGTACGGCACCTCAACGGCGGCAAGCATGTCGCGCTCCAGGCCAAGGAGCTTCTGGTGCATCTCCTCTGCGTCTTCCGGCTTGCAGTACGCAAACATTTCGAGTTTGTCGAACTGGTGGACGCGCAGAATGCCCTTCGTGTCCTTGCCGTAGGAGCCGGCCTCGCGGCGGAAGCAGGAGGACCAGCCGGCGTAGAGCAGCGGGCCATCGGACAGGTCGATGATCTCGTCCTGGTGCAGGCCGGCAAGCGCGACCTCGGAGGTGCCGACGAGGTACATGTCGTCGCGCTCCAGGTAGTAAATCTCCTCGTCGTGCGCGTCGAGGAAGCCCGTGCCCTGCATGATGTCGGGGCGTACCAGCACCGGCGGGATCATGAGCTTGAAGCCAGCTTCGCGGGCCTTCTGCGCGGCGAGCATGAGCATGCCCAGCTGCATCCAGGCGCCGTCGCCGGTGAGGTAGTAGAAGCGCGCGCCGCCAACCTTGGTGCCGCGCTTCATATCGATCAGCCCAAGTGGCTCAGCAAGGTCCAGGTGGTCCTTGACCTCAAAGTCGAACTCGGGGACCTCGCCGACGTGCTCGAGCACCACGAAGTCCTCTTCGCCGCCAGCCGGGGCGCCCTCGATGACGTTGGCGATGGAGTACTGCAGCTTCTCCAGCTTCTCCTGCGCCTCGGCTTCCGCTGCCTCAGCTTCCTTCACGCGGGCCTTCAACTCGTTAGAGCCCTCCAGCAGCGCCGGGCGGTCCTCCGGGGCGGCCTGGCCAATCTTTTTACCGAACGCTTTCTGCTCGGCGCGCAGCTCATCCGCTGCTTGGATCGCAGAGCGTCGGGCTTCGTCGGCGGCCAGGAGCTCGTCGACAAGCGCTGGGTCCTCTCCGCGAGCTCGCTGGGACTCACGGACTGCCTCGGGGTTTTCGCGCACACGCTTCAGATCAATCACAGTTGCATACCTTACCTTGTCCGCCGACGCGCGTACGCCGATCCGCAATCCGGTCATAACCAGTGCGCTATGGTGGCCTTATGCCCACCCGGATCACAGACGGCCCCGTGCCCAAGCATGAGCAGCTGCGCGCGATTATCGACGAACTGATCTCCACCGAGCTCTCCCCCGGCGACCCCCTGCCTGGCGAGCGGGCATTAGAAGAGGCCTACGGCGTATCCCGCATCACGGTGCGCCGCGCGATCGGGGATCTTGTGTCCGCTGGACGTTTGCGCAGGGTACGCGGCAAAGGCACGTTTGTGGCGCCTGCCCCGCTGGTGAGCCGCCTGCACCTGGCGAGTTTTTCGGACGAGATGCGGGCGCAGCGGGTGGAGGCGTCGTCGAGAATCTTGCTCTCTGAGCGCACCACCCCGCCGGACGCGGTGGCGACGTTCTTCGGCACCCCGCCGACCACTGAGCACATCCGCCTGCGGCGCTTAAGGCTTGGCGACGGCGAACCGTACGCCGTCGACGACGCCTGGTACAACTCCATCCTTGTGCCTGACCTGCTGGAAAACGATGTCTACCACTCCGTTTACACCCTGCTGGAGAACGAATACGGGCTGGGCATCACAGAAGCGGAGCAGACCGTCACCGCCGTCACGGCCGGCCCCGACAACGCACCGCTTCTCGACGTCACCCCGGACACCGCCCTGCTCCACATCCTGCGCTACGCCCGCAGTGGCGGCAGCAACGTGGAGTATTGCTCCTCGGTGTACCGCACGGACCGCTACCGGCTGACTACACGGGTCGCCCGCGAAGTGGAATAATGGTGCGCCATGGCTTCGAAACAGACCGCGCTGCGCGCCTTTCTCATCGCCACTCTGGCGGGCACGGTGGGCGCTGGCACCTACGGACTGACCGCCGATAGTTCCGGCTCCGCGAACCCGGCGGGCGGCTCGTCTACCTCGAGTTCTGTTGCGGAGGCGGCGTCGTTCACCACCGCCGACGCCGGCTCGTGTTTGACGTGGCAGGTCGCCGAAGACGGCACCCATACCAACTTTGAGCAGGCGGATTGCGCCGGCGAGCACCGCTTCGAGGTTGCCGCGCGCGAGGACCTGGCCACCTACCCCACCTCCGAGTTCGGGCCCGAGGCGCCGCTGCCAAACCAGACCCGCCAGGCCCAACTGCGCGAGGAGCTCTGCGGCGCGGCGACCCTGCGCTACCTGGACGGCAAGTACGACCCGAACGGGCGTTACTCCATCGCTCCGATCCTGCCGCCAGCCGACGCCTGGCAAAACGGGGACCGCACCATGCTGTGCGGCCTGCAAGAAACCGACAGCAACGGCGAGCCGGTGCTCACCTCCGGCAAGGTTGCGGACGCGGACCAGGCCCGCGTGTTTGAGGCCGGCGAGTGCGTGGCCATCGACGCCGCCAACTCCCTGTCGGTGGTGCCATGCGACAAGCCGCACCAGTTGGAGATCACCAGCCGCGTCAACCTGGCGAAGCACTTCGCGGACCACACCCCGTCCGTCGAGGAGCAGGACAAGTACCTCGGCGACGTGTGCACTCAGGCCGCGCAGGATTACCTGGGCAGCGAGGAGGCGCTCTACCAGATCGCGCTGCGCCCCTTCTGGACCTCGCAGACCCCGGCCGCCTGGGAGGGCGGTTCCCGCAGCGCCAATTGTGCGTTGATGTTCTCGCGCCCGGAGGGCCAGTTTGCCAACCTCACCGGCTCTGCAACGCAGGGTCGCGAGCATTTGCGTATCGACGACGCCCCGCCACCCGAACGCCCCGAACGACGCCCGTTGCGCTCTGAGCAGCAGGCGAACCAGTCGCAGGCTCCAGCCCCTGAGGCTCCAGCCCCGGCTCCGGGTGCCGAGGCGCCTGCGCCGGAAGCGCCTGCCCCCGAAGCGCCTGCGCCCGAAGCGCCTGCGCCTGCACCTGAGGCTCCGGTGCAGTTCTGATGATGGCCCCGGTCAGCGACGAACTGTTCGAGGAGATGATCAACGACGCGTTGGACACCATCCCGGACCGCTTCGCCGAACACATGCAGAACATGGTGATTTTGGCCCGCGACTTCAACCCCGACGACCCAACACTGCTCGGGCTTTTCGAGGGCGTGCCGCTGACCGAGCAGCACTCCAACCATTCCGGGTTCCTTCCCGATGCGGTGTTCATCTACAAAAACGCACTCGAAGCCATCTGCGCTGACGAGGAGCAGTTGCGCCACGAGGTGAAGGTGACTGTCCTGCACGAGGTCGGCCACTACTTCGGGCTAGAGGAACACGAGCTGCACGCCCTCGGCTGGGGTTAGGCCTTCGGCCAGCTCCCGAGCATGCGTATCTGCGTCGCCTGCTCCCCCACGGCGGCAATCGCCTGGGCGATGGGGTCGTCGTCAATGTGGCCCACAAGGTCGACGAAGAAGTTGTACGTGTTGGGCTCTTTGCGGGTCGGGCGCGACTCGATGCGCGACATGTCCACCCCGCGCACCGCGAATTCCTGCAGCGCGCCGACCAGCGTGCCGGGCTTGTTGGGGGTGCGGAAGACGATGGCGGTGCGGTCGTTGCCTGTTGCGGCAGGTACCTTGCCTTGCTTACCGACGAGCACAAACCGCGTCCGCGCCGTCTCCATATCCGCCACCCCACGAGCGTGAACGTCCAGGCCCAACAGGTCCGCGGCGCGCTCGGGCGCGGCCGCCACGTCCGCTTTACCGTCGGCCACCATCTTCGCCGCGGCCGCGTTCGAGGACGCCGGGACGAACTCCACGCCCGGCGCGTGCTCACCAACCCAACGTTTGACCTGGCTGTACGCCACCGGGTGGGTGGTCAGGCGGCGGGCGCTGTCAAGGGTTTCGCCCGCGCGGGTCATGATGGCGAACGCGATGGACAATTCCGTCTCGGCGTAGATCTGCACGCCGGGGGTGTCCACGAGCGCGTCGGCGGTGGTGGTCACCGCGCCGTCGACGGAGTTCTCAATCGCGCACACCGCCCAATCGGTCTTGCCTTCCGCGACCGCTTTGAGCGCCGCCGCAGGCGAGTCGACCGGGACGAACTCGGCTTGGCCTGTGGAGTCGAAGCGGCGCGCCGCCTCCTCGGTGAAGGTGCCCTCGGGTCCGAGATACGCAATTCGTGTCATTTCTTCTCCTGTGCTGTTTCTTCAGCGAGTAGCGCGTAGGTGATCAGCCAGTGTGTGGCCATGAAGTTGGTGCCGGTGAGGTGGGGCACGGTGGCGTCGATAAGCATTTGCGTGCCCTCTGGCCTACCGATGACCCGCAGCAACCACGCCCGCATCAACATCAACCCGAGCAGATGGGCCTGCTGGCCGTCCTCGGGGTCGTTGACATGGATCTGGGTGGCGTAGAACTCCAGCGCGCCCGGGGTGAAGAAGCCGTCCAGCCAGGCGGGGAAATCCTCGCCGAGCACGCGCTGCATCAGGGCCGCCTGCGCCAGCCCGTTGGGGACGAAGTCGTGGCCGGACAGTTCCCAGGTGTGCGGGTAGGCGTGGTCGGTTTCGAACCAGGTGCGGGCGGTGTCGTCGCAAAGCAAGCGGAGCTTGTGGAGGCCGAGCGCGTCGGCGGCGTCGATGATCAGTAGCAGGGCGAGTGCGGAGTTGCTGTGCACGCCGTGGCGCACCGGCAACTGCTGCGTGCCCAGCCACGCGGTGATGTTCTCCTCCAGTTGGCGGGCCAGCGGCGCCATCGCGGCCTCCCATGGGGTGCCGAGCGTGACCTTGCACAACTGCAGCGCCCACGCCCAGCCATACGGCCGCTCGTACAGCGGGTGCTCGCGCAGGTAGGCGGCCTCGGCGGCGATGTTGTCGGCGGTCAGGCGCTGGTTGAGCAGGGCGGTGAGCGAGGGGTCGTCGACAAGCTTGTGCAACTTCACCCCGCTGGCCAGCATGTGCACGCACGAATGCCAGTCGAAAGACCCCCAAAACGCCGGGTGCAGGCGGCGCGGGGTGACATCCGTGTCGGCCGGCCCGAGGCTCGCGTGGTGCATCGCCGCCGGATACTCCCGGCCGACGACCTCGACGACAGTGCGCGCCCACATTTCGTGCATGGCGCTAAAGTTACCGCATGCAACGGCGCCTGAAGATAGAGATCCTGCTGGTCCTCGCCGTCACATTCGGCACCGCGGGCCTGCGCGCAGCCCTGCGCCTGATCGACTCGCTGCTCAAAGCCCCGCTCAACCAACAAACCACCACAATTTACGACGCCACCTCCACCATCCCGTGGCTCGACCTCGCCCTCCAGGCATGCTCGGCGCTGACCCTGTTCGCGTGGGGTGGACTCGCATGGTTTCTTCTCGACGACCGAACGCACCCACCGCGCCTACCTCGCCTCCCCGACCTCGCCCGCGGCGCCGGATTCGCAGCCCTGATCGGCCTGCCCGGGCTCGCGTTTTACGTCGCCGCCGTACACCTCGGCCTGTCCAAAGTTGTCGTACCGACCACCGAAGCCGTGCAGGTCCCGACCTCCCTGCTGTGGTCGTTGGCCAACGACTTCGGCGAAGAAATCGTCGTGGTGATGTACCTGGTCACCCGCCTGCGCCAACTCGGGTGGAAGCCCTGGCAGTTCATCGCCGCCTCAGCCGTACTGCGCGGGTCCTACCACCTGTATCAGGGCATCTCGGCGGGCCTGGGCAACATCGTCATGGGCGTGGTGTTCGCCTGGTACTTCCACAAAACCGGGCGCATCTGGCCGCTGATCATCGCCCACTTCCTCATCGACACCGTGGCGTTTATCGCCTACCCGCTCCTCGACCTGTCGTGGCTCGGAATCTAACCACACGCGTCACACTGGTTACACTGTTTTTATGTCAACGACGCCCCACTCCAACGACCCCCGCGACAACGCGGGCGAGTTCGTCCTGGGCAAAGACGGAAAACCCCTCGTCGACCGCTACGGCCGGCCCATCCGTCGCCGGCCCTCGCAGTCTGCGCGGCCTGCGGATTCCCGTGCTGAGCGGCCCGCACGGCCCGCCGAGCGACCCCCGCGCCGCGAAGAGTGGCGCCGGGAAGAGCGCCGCGTCGAACCCGGCCACACCGTGTACGAGTCTCGTCCCACCTACGAGCCGCGCCGCGCACCCCAGTACCCTCCGCGCGAAGCTTCACGGCCGGTGCAGTACCGGCCCGGACAGCGCCCAGCGCAGGGCCAGTACAGGCCCGCGCAGCGTCAGGCACCCCGTGATGAACGGCCGATGCCGCTGCAGGTGTCGAAGAGGAGGGAGAGGTCGGCGGGGCGTCGTCGTCAAGCAAAACGCCCTGGATGCGGCAGCATCATCGCCCTCATCGTCGTGATCGCGCTCGCGTCCGTCCTCCTTACCGACGCCCGCCTCAACCGCGTCGCCGCACTCCCCGACGAACAAATCGGCAATACAGCCGGCACCAACTGGCTCCTCGTCGGCTCCGACTCACGCACGGGCCTGAGCGAACAGGACGTCGAACGACTCGGTACCGGCGGTGACATCGGCTCCACACGTACCGACACCATCATGCTGCTCCACCTGCCGCTGCGCGGCAAAGCAACCCTGATGTCTATCCCGCGCGACTCCTACCTGCCAGTTCCCGGATACGGCTACGACAAGATCAACGCCGCGTTCGCCCTCGGCGGGCCCGAACTTCTGGTGCAGACCGTGGAGCAAAACACCGGGCTACACATCGACCGCTACGCTGAAATCGGTATGGGCGGCATCGCCGGAGTTGTCGACGCCGTCGGAGGCGTGGAAATCTGCGTCGCCGAACCTATCGACGACCCCCTCGCCAACCTGTTCGTCGAGCCCGGCTGCCAAGAGATGGACGGCCCCACCGCACTCGGCTACGTACGCACCCGCGCCACCGCCCAAGGCGACCTGGACCGCGTCGTCCGCCAACGCGAATTCCTCAGCGCATTGACCTCACGAGTGTTCTCACCTGCGGTGTTCCTCAACCCGTTCCGTGTTGGACGCCTGCTATGGGTCGCGCCAACCCTGCTCACCGTCGGTTCCGGCGACCACGTTTGGAACCTCGCCCGCATCGCCTTCGCTATGCGCGGCGGCCTTGACACCGAGACCGTGCCCATCGGCGGCTTCGACGACACCGAAGTGGGCAACGTGGTGCTCTGGGACGACGAGGCAGCCGAAGCCCTGTTCGCCCGGCTGCGGTAGCGGCTGGTTGGCGGCCGGTTGGCGGGTGGGCCGGCTGCGCCTCCTTTCCCCCGCCCCCGCCCCTCCCACACATGGTGAGAACACAACGGTGAAGACGCGTAAAAACTCGCAAGCTCTCCGTTGCGTTCTCACCATCTGTGGTGGTGGGGTCGGTGGGGGCGGCGTCGCAAAGCTAAACGGCGCCTCCTACACGGTGCATTTCGTCGAAAATCAGCGAAATGAGCTGTGTTGGATGTACCGTTTGGGGCCAGCACCCAACCGAACCACCCCGCCACGCACGAAAAAGCCGGCCACCGGGCGCAAACCCGGGGACCGGCTTAGAGCAGTAAGCGCTTACTGCTCGTCTGGTCGCACGACCGTCGAGCCAGAGCCAGCACCAGCAGCACCTGCGGTGCCTTCAACGCCTGGCCACTTGCCGGCGGCGATGAGCTCGTTTTTGCGCTCGATCCAGAAGTCAGCGTTCTTGATGCCGAGTGCTTCGGGGTCGAAGTGCGGGTCGATACCGGCCTTCTTCTGGCGGCGGTAGTCCCACAGGCACTTGAGGGCCGGGACCTGCAGGAAGAGGATGGCGACGATGTTGAGCCATGCGGTTGCGCCCACGCCGATGTCGCCGAGTGCCCACGCGTTGCCCGGGGTAGTGGTTGCGCCGATGAACACCGCAGCGATGATCAGGACGCGTAGGCCCCAGATGATGGCCTTGCGGGCGCCTTCGTTCTTTACCCAGCGGTTGAGGTAGACGGAGTTGGTTTCTGCCATGTAGTAGTACGCCAGCACGGTGGTGAAGGCGAAGAACATGATGGCCAGCGCGATGAAGGATGGGCCGAGGCCGGCGGAGAAGGAGTTCAGGCCTTCTTGGACGAAGCCGGGGCCGACGGGCACGCCGTCGGGAAGCGAGCCGTCGTAGACTACGGCGCCGTCTTCGGACTGGCCTTCGAACACCTTGTACATGTCGGTGGAGATGATGATGAAGGCGGTTGCGGAGCAGACGAAGAGGGTGTCGATGTAGACGGCGAATGCCTGGACGAAGCCCTGCTTGGCCGGGTGGGAGACTTCGGCGGCTGCTGCGGACTGCGGGCCGGTGCCCTGGCCTGCTTCGTTGGAGTAGATGCCGCGTTTGACGCCCCACATGATGGCTGCGCCGAGCATGCCGGAGAATGCTGCTTCCTTGTCAAAGGCGGAGCGGAAGATGATGCCGAAGACTTCGGGGATGTCGGAGGCGTTGGCGAAGAGGACGACGATGGCGATGATGATGTAGATGGCGGCCATGAACGGGACGACCATGGATGCGAAGTTCGCGATGCGCTTCACGCCGCCGATGATGATGAAGGCGAGGAGGATCGCCATGACGGCTGCGGAGATCTTGACGTCGATGCCCCATGCGTTGTCCACGGCTGCGGCTACGCCGTTGGCCTGGATGCCGGGGAGGAAGTAGGAGGTTGCCAGCAGCATGCAGATTGCGAAGATGATGGCGTAGACCAGCATGAATGGTGCGGCGGTGGTGTGCTTGTAGGCCTTTTCGATGTAGTAGGCCGGGCCACCACGGTATTCGCCGGTGTCGCGGTCGGTTTCCTTGTAGATCTGGGCGAGGCAGCACTCGATGAACGAGGTTGCGGAGCCGAGTAGGGCGACGAGCCACATCCAGAAGACTGCGCCGGGGCCACCGAAGGCGATGGCGGTGGCGACGCCGGCGATGTTGCCGACGCCGACACGGCCGGCCAGGGAGATCATCAGGGATTGGAACGAGGAGATGCCTTCCTCGGACTTTTCGCCGGATTTCAGTTGGCGGATCATGTCCGGCAGGCAACGGATCTGCAGGAACAGGGTGACGAGTGTGAAGTATGCGCCTGCGCCGAGGCACAGGAATACCAACCAGTTGGACCAAATGAGGCCATTGAGGGTGTCGATGAACCCTTCCATGGCGCCCTCCTTTTGTTTGTGTGCTGGGGTTTTCTTGAACGTCGTTTCAAGTAACTAGAGAATCTAGACCATCACTTTGTGCCGTGTGTCACTTTTTGTGTAAAAATTATTCTTCGGCACCAAAAATATTCGGCCCCAATTGTTGGGCAGACGTTGCGGACGCCGCTGCAGTATTGAAAGGATGTTTATGGAACCCGCTGGTAAGCGCACGAATCGCTTGCGTAAGTACTCGCCTGCTTGGCCGGTCAAAGATTTGCCCGCAAGTTCGCATGTGCTTGACGACGACTCCACGCCCCCGGCTGATACCAATCCCGACATCACCCCCGATGCGGATGTGAAGCCGAAGGCGGCGTGGCGTTTCTTTGTCTACAGCGCCATCGGTATCTTCGCGTTCTTCGTGCCGTTTTCGGTGAATGGTTCGAAGTCGACGATTTTGTTGGATCACATCGTCACGTGGATCACGACGACCCTCGGCGAGGGCACCCGTTTCCTGGCGCTGGCGGCGATCATCGCTGGCACGATCTACCAGTTCGTCTCCGGTCGCTGGAAAGAGGACTACGCACGCATGGCGTTTGCGGCACTGTCTGTTTTGGCGATTGTGCTGTGCGCGATGCTGACGTTTGGGTTCGGCCCGGAGTGGCTGTTCAACCCGGACATTGGCCCGTTCATCCTGGATAAGTTGGTGATCTCGGTCGGCCTGCTGATTCCGGTCGGCGCGATCTTCTTGGGTTTGCTGGTGGGCTTTGGCCTGATGGAGTTCATTGGCGTGATGGTGCAGCCGATCATGCGCCCGGTGTTCCGCACTCCGGGCAAGTCTGCGGTGGATGCGGTGGCGTCATTCCTTGGTTCCTACTCGCTGGGCCTGTTGATCACGGATCGTATGTATAAGAACGGCAGCTATAACGGGCGTGAGGCGTCGATTGTTGCTGCAGGTTTTTCTACGGTGTCGGCCACGTTTATGGTGATCGTCGCTAAGACGCTCGACATCATGGAGCACTGGATCGCGTACTTCTTTATCGCCTTCATCATCACGTTTATCGTGACGGCGATTACGGTGCGCATCCCTCCGATTTCGCGCATTCCGGAGGATTATTACCCGGGGGCGACGCCGCATCCGGAGAAGGAGATCACCGGTAACCGTTTCAAGGCGGCGTGGCGTGAGGCGAAGATTGAGCTCAACCGTGCGGATTCGCTGGGCAAGGTGTTGTGGTCGAATTTCCGCGACGGTTTGGTCATGGCGGTGCAGGTCACGCCGGGCATCATGTCGGTTGGCGTGATTGGCTTGGTGCTGGCGACGTACACCCCGGTGTTCAAGGCCGTTGGCGTGGTGTTCTACCCGGTGGTGTGGTTGCTGCGCCTGCCGGATCCGTGGGCAACCTCGGGTGCGCTGGCGACCGGCTTGGCGGAGATGTTCCTGCCGGCCACGCTGACGGCGGGTTCGGATGACATGGTGTTGAAGTTCACCATTGCTGTGGTGTGCGTGAGCCAGATTTTCTTCTTCTCGGCGATGGTGCCGGCGGTGTTGGCGACGGACATTCCGCTGAACATCGTGAAGATGGTCATCATTTGGTTCATCCGCGTGGTGCTCACCGTGATCATTACGGTGCCCGTCGCCTACCTGCTGTTCTAAGGGGCTTTTGCTTAGCGACGACGCCCTGCCGTCGCCGTTACCGCATCGTCGATAAGCCGTGCTGCGGCTTTGGCGGTGCGGTTATCTACGTCGAAATCGGGGTTGAGTTCGACAACATCCAGCAGCGCGACGCGGCCGGTGGCGGCGACGGCGGAGACCATGGCGCGCAGTTTCGCGTAGTCCACGCCGAAGCCCGCGGGGGCGGACACACCCGGCGCGACGGCGGCGGGAAGGACGTCGAGGTCGATGGAGAGGTGGATCGGCAGGTCGCCGTCGACGGAGGCGAGGGCGCGGTAGACGGCTTCGCGCATCGACATTTCAGCAAGTTCGGTGTCCAGCACGGTGGTCACACCGAGGTCGTCGGCGGTGTCGAAGAGCACCTTGGTGTTGTTGGGCTGGGAGATGCCGAAGACGGAGTAGTCGAAGTCGCTGCCCGCTAGGTCGGCGATCTGGCGGAAGGGTGTGCCGGAGGTGGGTCGGCTGGCGGTGCGCAGGTCGAAGTGGGCGTCGAAGTTGATGATGTGCATCGGGCCGATGGCCTCGTAGGCGCCGCGGTGGGTGGCAAAGGAGGTTTCGTGTCCGCCGCCAAGCACGACGGTCATGCCGTCTGCGCCTTGCGCGGTGACGAGGTCATACACCTTGTCGGAAAGGGTCCGTTGCGCGGTTTCGAGGTCGTCGTTTTGGGTGGTGACGGTGCCGGCGTCGATAAGCGTGCGCTCGTCGTGAATAGCGAGGGAGCCGAGTGCGGCGCGCAACGCGTCGGGGCCCTGGGCGGCGCCTTGGCGGCCGCCGTTGCGCTCAACGCCTTCGTCGGAGGCAAAGCCGATGAGGTGCACGGCTCCTTCGTGCGGTTCGGCGTTGGTGGAGACCTCGCTGTGCCAGCGGGCGTGCTCGGCGCCGGGGCCGTCGTCGCGGCCGGTCCAGTCGGGTGCGGGTGCGAAAAGTGGTGCTGTGACTGTATTCATGCCACACGAGCCTAGCGTCGGGGCATACTGAGAGGCGATGAATAAGCCCCAGGTTCCCGCTGCGCACAATGTGCTGCGCATCCTGTCGCTGCTGTCCACTACAGATGCGCCGATTTCTGCGACCCGTATTCAACGCGAGTTGGAGCTGCCCCGTTCGACGACGTACCACTTGCTGCGCGAGTTGGAGGATTCTGGCTTTGTAGTGCACCTGAAAAACCCGGGCACGTACGGGTTGGGGTTGGCGGCGTATCGCATGTCGCAGGCGTACACCACGCAGCAGCCGTTGGTGCGGCTCGCGGCGAAGCCTCTCGCCCGTATTGCTGCGCTTGCTGGGGGTTCGGCTCACCTGACGCGCCTGGCCGGGTCGGAGATTGTGTACCTGCACGAGGTGCGTGCGCCGGGGGCGGTGTCGTTGGTGACGGAGGTTGGTGTGCGTTTGCCAGCGTTGGCTACGGCGTCGGGTCGCATCATGCTTGCGTATTTGCCGGATGCGGAGTTGCGCGCGGTGTTCACGTCCTCCGGCGAGCGCCGTAGGTACAGCGAGGTCAAAGCGCAGCTTATCGACGTCCGCGAGCACGGCTGGGAAGGCGAATGCGAGGAAGTCTCGCGCGGGCAGGAGTCCGTGGCGGTTGCGGTGTTGGACCATCTGGAGCGACCGGCGGCGGCGCTTGCGGCGACGTTCCCGGTGGGAAGCACCGATAAGCAGGCACTTTTGGGGGCTTTGGAGGATGCCTCGGCACGCTTGCGCACGCAGTTTTTTGGTAATCGTTGAGCACTACACCGGTGTGATCTAGCATCGCACGCATGACAACTATTACCCCCGTCACAGTAGGCATCGGCGCGCTGTCCGTTGAGGACGTCGTCGCCGTCGCGCGCTACGGCGCAAACGTTGAGATCGATCCGGCGGCGCTCGAGGAAATCGCCGCTACCCGTGAGCGCATCGAGGAGCTCGCTGCGGACCCGACCCCGGTCTACGGCGTCTCCACTGGCTTTGGCGCCCTGGCCACGAAGCACATCCCGGAAGATATGCGCGCGCAGCTGCAGGTATCGCTGGTGCGCTCCCACGCCGCGGGCTCCGGCCCGGAGGTGGAAAAAGAAGTCATTCGCGCGCTGATGCTGCTGCGCCTGTCCACGCTGTGCACGGGCCGCACGGGTGTGCGCCCGGTGGTGGCGGAGACCTACGCCGCCGCGCTGAACGCTGGGATCACGCCGGTGGTGCGCGAGTTCGGTTCGCTGGGCTGCTCCGGCGACCTGGCGCCGCTGGCCCACTGCGCCCTGGCCCTGCTGGGCGAGGGCGAGGTCCGCGTCAAGGGTGGCGAAATCGTTCCGGCCGCTGACGCCCTTGCCCAGGCCGGCATCGAGCCGTTGGTTCTGCGCGAAAAGGAAGGCTTGGCGCTGATCAACGGCACCGATGGCATGCTCGGCATGCTGTGCCTGGCCATCGCGGACCTGCGCGAGGCGGCCAAGGTTTCGGACATCGCAACCGCGATGAGCGTGGAGGGTCTCAACGGCACGCTGTCTGTTTTCGACGACGACCTGCAGCAGCTGCGCCCACACCCGGGCCAGGCGGATGCCGCGTACAACATCCGCACCATTGCGGCAGATTCGCCGATTCTGACAGCTGCGCTCGAGGGCTTCAAGGCTAACGACGTGCAGGATGCGTACTCGATCCGTTGCACCCCGCAGGTCGCCGGCGGTTTCCGCGACACACTGACGTACGTGACCACGGTGGCGGACCGCGAGCTCGCCGCCGCGAACGACAACCCGGTGGTGGCCAAGGACGGCCGTGTCGCCTCGAACGGCAACTTCCATGGCGCACCAGTGGCGTACGTGTTGGACTTTTTGGCGATTGTGGTGGCAGATTTGGCGTCGATTAGCGAGCGCCGCACGGACCGCTTCCTCGACCCGGCGCGCAACCGCGGCCTCAACGCATTCCTCGCGGGCGACCCGGGCGTGGATTCCGGCCACATGATCGCCCAGTACACGCAGGCAGGCATTGTCGGCGAGCTCAAGCGCAACGCGGTGCCGGCGTCTGCGGATTCGATCCCGTCGTCCGCGATGCAGGAGGACCACGTTTCCATGGGCTGGTCGGCGGGCCGCAAGCTGCGCCGCAGCATCGATGGCCTGCAGCGCGTGCTTGCAGTGGAGATCCTCACCGCCGCGCGTGCGCTGGACATGCGCGAGGGTGAGCCGTCCGTCGGCACCGGTGCAGCTCTGGCCACGCTGCGTAAGCATGTGGAGGGCCCGGGCACCGATCGTTTCCTGGCCCCGGAGATTGAGCATTCCGTGCATTTGGTCAAGGGCGGCGATTACGTCACGGCCGTTGAGGCGGTTGTGGGCACACTTCGCTAAACCGCACTACTCAACGGGCGGCGCCGCAGCATCGGCGCCGCCCGTTTTCTATTACGCATCACCAATAGTCTGGGAACCCAGACAACTGGCGACACTGCCCCCTTTGTTACCACGGGAAACTCCATACACTGTCGCCTACATCATTAACCCCCGCAGATTGTGATTGGAGTCTCATCATGGCTGGCCGGTACCCGAATGGCGATTTCTACGACTTTGAAAGCGAACTGTCCACGGAGGAAAAGGACATCCTCTACAACGTCCGCGATTGGGCAAAGGAGAAGGTGCTTCCGATCGCGGTGGACTACTGGAACCGTTCGGAGTTCCCGCACGAGCTGCTGCCGTCGATAGGCGAGCTCAACATCATCAGCCTCGTGCGCGGCCAGGGTCGCTCCCGCCTACTCGCAGGCCTCGTCGCGGCGGAGATTCACCGCGCGGACGGTTCCGTAGGCACGTTTTTCTCCGGCCAGGACGGCCTGTTCACCGGCAGCATCGAGCTGCTCGGCTCCGAGGAGCAGAAGGAGCGCTGGCTGCCGGACCTCTACGCCGTGCGCAAGACTGGCGTGCTTGCGATCACGGAGCCGGAGGCCGGCTCCGACGTCGCCCAGGGCATGCGCACCACCGCCACCAAGGTGGATGGCGGCTGGATCCTCAACGGCGCGAAGCGCTGGATCGGCAACGCCACCTTCTCCGACTACGTCGCCGTCTACGCCCGCGACCCGGAGGATGAGCAGGTCAAGGGCTTCATCGTGGACACCACGTCCGAGGGCTACACGGCCACACTGATGGAAAACCGCATTGCCATCCGCGCGGTGCAAAACGCCGACATCACCCTGGACAACGTGTTTGTTCCGGACAGCGACAAGCTCGAGGGGGCGAACTCGTTCAAGGACATCAACAAGGTGTTCAAGAGTGCACGCTCCACGGTGGGTTGGCAGGCCGTCGGTACGCAGATGGGCGCGCTCGACGTGGCACTCGGCTACGCGGATGAGCGCATCCAGTTTGGCAAGAAGATCTCCTCGTTCCAGCTCAACCAGAACAAGCTGGCCACCATGCAGGGCAACCTCGTTGCCTCCGAGTCGATGATGGCCCAGTTGGCCCGCATGGAGGACCGCGGTTCCGCGAACAACGAGCAATCCGCGCTGGCCAAGGCGTTCACCTCGAAGCTAATGCGCGAGACGGTCGCGCTCGGCCGCGAGATCCTCGGCGGCAACGGCCTGATCTCGGATTACCGCATGGCGAAGATCTTCAACGACGCCGAGGCCATCTACTCCTACGAGGGCACCTACGACATCAACCAGCTCATCGTCGGTCGTTCCATCACGGGCGAATCGGCCTTCGTCTAGTCCACGCAGGAGGCAACACTATGAATGCACCACTCTCTGGAATCCGTGTCCTCGACCTTTCCCGCGTGCTCGCGGGACCGTTCTGCTCCATGATCTTGGCGGACCTCGGTGCTGAGGTGATCAAGGTGGAGTCGCCGTGGGGTGACGATTCGCGTCAGTTCGGCCCGTTCGTCGACGGCACGTCCGCCTACTACCGCCTGTTCAACCGCTCGAAGATGGGCATCACGCTGGACTTCAAGAACGACGACGACAAGGAAGTGTTGCGTGATCTGGTCCGCCGCGCTGATGTGGTCGTCGAAAATTTCCGCCCTGGTGTGCTTGAGAAGCTCGGCCTTGCGCCGAAGGATTTGCTGGAGATCAACCCGCGCCTCGTGGTCACGAGTATCTCCGGCTTCGGCCAGACGGGCTCGCTTGCCAAGGAACCGGCGTACGACCTGGTTGCGCAGGCGATGAGTGGCCTGATGTCGATTACGGGTTGGCCGAACAGCAAGCCGACGCGCGTGGGCATCTCGCTGGGTGATCTCATCCCGGGCCTCTACGCCGCGATCGGCACGGTTTCGGCGCTCTACCAGCGCGAATCCAGCGGTACCGGCCAGCATTTGGATCTCGCGATGTACGACTCGCTCATCTCCGTCATGGAGTCCGTGGGCATGCGCGCGCTTTACGACGACACCCCACCCACCCGCATCGGCAACGACCACGGCCTATCAGCGCCGTTTTCCACCTACGCCACGAAGGACGGCGACGTGGTCATCGCGATCACCACGAATCGCCTGTTCGAGCGCCTTTCCAACGCGCTTGGCATGCCGGAGTTGGCAACCGACCATCGCTTCGCGGAACCGGAGGCCCGCTCCGAAAACCGCGTTGCGCTGCGCGAACTGATCGAAGAAGCGCTAAGCACGAAGACACGCTCGGAGACCATCGCCCTGTTTGAAGAGCATGGCGTGCCCACCGCCCGCGTGTACGACCTGGACGAGGCGCTGCGTAGCCCGTTCGCCCAGGAGCGTGGCGTGGTGGTTGAAGAAACGGATGGGTTCCGCACCCTCGCCTCCCCACTCAAACTCGCCGGCATGGAAAAGCCGACGCCGGCGCCGGAGTTGGGGCAAGACAACGAACGTATCCAGTCCTGGTTGAGCGAAGATCCGCGCACCACCTGAGTTCCGTAAAGGAGCAGCACCATGGATAAAACGCAGACCCCACGTCGTGGTGGCAGCACCCGTTGGATTCCGGGCGACAATATTGCCGCCGTCCCGTCCCTTCCGCCCGAGCATGAGGTAGACAGCGCAGAGCCGAAGAACAAGTGGAGGTTTTTCCTCTACAGCGCGATCGGTTCCTTTGCGTTTTTCGTCCCGTTTACTGTCGGGGAGAAGAACACGATTCTGTTGGACCACATTGTGGGCTGGCTCCAGTCCTCACTTGCCGGCGCCCTGCCGTACATCACCCTGGTGATGATCACCGCCGGCGCCGTCTACCAATTCGCCACCGGTAAGTGGCGCGAGGATAAAGCGCGTGCCGTGTTCGCGTTCCTCTCCGCGTTGGCGGTGGTGTTGTGCGCGATGCTCGTGTTCAACTTCGGCCCCGCATTTCTTTTCGACGAACGCCTCGGCCCCTTCATCCTGAACAAACTCGTCATCCCCGTCGGCCTGCTTATCCCAGTGGGTGCCGTATTTTTGGGTTTGCTGGTTGGCTTCGGCCTGATGGAATTCATCGGTGTGATGGTGCAGCGGTTCATGCGGCCGGTGTATCGCACCCCGGGTAAGTCGGCCGTTGACGCAGTGGCGTCGTTTTTGGGGTCATACTCGCTGGGCCTTTTGATTACCAACCGCGTCTACCGCACCGGCGGCTATACGGCGCGCGAAGCGTCGATCATCGCGGCTGGGTTCTCCACCGCATCGGCGACGTTCATGGTGGTTGTGGCGCGAACGCTGGACCTGATGGAGATCTGGGGCGTGTACTTCGCGGTCACCCTCATCGTGTGTTTCCTGGTCACCGTGGTCATCGTCCGCATCCCGCCGCTGAGCACGATCCCGGACGACTACTACCCCGGTGCCACCCCGCAGCCGGAAGAGCGCGTGGAGGGCAACCTGATTGCTGCCGCATGGAAGGAAGCGAAGGCGTTCTTGGCGCAGGCGGAGTCGCTGCCGAAGACCATTTGGCGCAACTTCAAAGACGGCGTGATCATGACCATCCAGGTCATCCCGGGCATCATGGCTGTTGGCATCATCGGCTTGGCGCTGGCGTTCTACACCCCGGCATTCAAGATTCTGGGCGCGCTGTTCTACCCGCTCGCGTGGGTGTTCCAGTTGCCGGATCCGTGGCTCGCGTCCGAGGCGTTTGCCATCGGCCTCTCCGAGCTGTTCCTGCCGGCAACGTTGGCGGCTGGCAACGAGTCTGACGTACTGCGCTTCACCGTTGGTGTGGTCTCCATCAGCCAGGTGTTCTTCTTCTCCTCGATGATCCCGGCGGTGCTGGCCACGGACATCCCGTTGAAGATCAGCCACATGGTGATCATCTGGTTCCAGCGCGTGGTGCTGTCCATCATCCTGACGGTGCCGATTGCGTACCTGATCTTCTAACCCCCACTGCCCGGTCTGTCTCGTATCCGAGACAAACCGGGCAAAAACTGTATTCCAGCAACCACATTGCTCCCTTATCCTCAATGTAACGCGGGTTACATTCCTGTCGGATTGTGGTCCTGCATCACGAAACTCAATGAGCCGTAGAAAGGATTCCCATGGCGAAGAACTGGTCCGAAGGTGCACGCGAGGTCCGCTCCCCGCGAGGCACCGAGATCACTGCAAAGTCCTGGCAGACCGAGGCCCCGCTGCGCATGCTGCAGAACAACCTTGATCCGGAGGTTGCGGAGCGCCCCGATGATCTCGTCGTCTACGGCGGCACCGGTCGTGCGGCACGTAGTTGGGAGGCCTTTGACGCGATCGTCGATACGCTGAAGGACCTCGAGTCCGACGAGACGCTGCTGGTCCAGTCTGGCAAGCCGGTCGGTGTATGGAAGACCAACGAGTGGGCGCCGCGCGTGCTCATCGCCAACTCCAACCTGGTGGGCGACTGGGCGAACTGGGAGCATTTCCGCGAGCTCGAGGACGAGGGCCTGATGATGTACGGCCAGATGACGGCCGGTTCCTGGATCTACATCGCAACCCAGGGCATCCTGCAGGGCACCTACGAAACCTTCGCGGCTGTGGCGAAGAAGCGTTTCAACGGCACGCTCGCCGGCACCCTGACCCTGACCGGCGGCTGCGGCGGCATGGGTGGCGCACAGCCGCTGTCCGTCACCCTCAACGGTGGTGCCTGCCTCATCGTCGATGTTGACGAGGGCCGCCTGAAGCGTCGCCAGGGCAAGCGCTACCTCGACGAGGTCACCACCGACCTCGAGGAAGCGATCAAGCTGGTCACCGACGCGAAGAACGAGAAGCGCGCCCTGTCCGTGGGCCTCGTCGGCAACGCATCCGAGGTCTTCCCGGAGATGCTGCGCCGCCAGCGTGCGGGCGAGTTCACCGTGGACATCGTCACCGACCAGACCTCCGCACACGACCCGCTGTCCTACCTGCCGAGCGAGATCCCGTTCGCCGACTGGCACACCGAGGCAGACGCCGACCCGACCACCTTTACCAAGAAGGCCCGCGAAGCCATGGCCGCACAGGTCCAGGCAATGGTCGAGTTCCAGGACGAGGGCGCCGAGGTGTTCGACTACGGCAACTCCATCCGCGACGAGGCCCGCAAGGCCGGCTACTCCCGCGCGTTTGAGTTCCCGGGCTTCGTCCCGGCCTACATCCGCCCGCTGTTCTGCGAGGGCCTTGGCCCGTTCCGCTGGGTTGCACTTTCCGGCGACCCGGAGGACATCAAGGTCACCGACCAGGCCATCAAGGAGGCTTTCCCGGACAACGAGCACCTGCACCGCTGGCTCGATGCGGCCGAGGAGTACGTGGAGTTCGAGGGCCTGCCGGCACGTATTTGCTGGCTGGGCTACGGCGAGCGTGCCAAGGCCGGCGTGATCTTCAACAACCTGGTCAAGGAAGGCAAGGTCAAGGCACCGATCGTCATCGGCCGTGACCACCTGGACTCCGGCTCCGTGGCGTCTCCGTACCGCGAGACCGAGTCCATGCTTGACGGCACCGACGCTGTGGCTGACTGGCCGCTGCTCAACGCCATGACCGCTGTGTCCGGCGGTGCGACCTGGGTGTCCATCCACCACGGTGGCGGCGTGGGCATGGGTCGTTCCATCCACACCGGCCAGGTCACGGTGGCTGACGGCACCGAGCTCGCCGAGGCGAAGCTCAAGGCTGTGCTCACCAACGATCCGGGTATGGGCGTCATCCGCCACGTGGATGCCGGTTACTCCCGCGCCAACGAGGTCGCGCAGGAGCGCGGCGTGCGCATCCCGATGAAGTTCCAGGCACGCGACTAATCACGCGCCGTAGAGCGCTGACGTTTCCCCCACGGGCGCGTCAGCGCTTTTCGTTACCCTGGGCCCCACGAAGCCCCCGAAGAAAGGCACCCATGAGCACCTTTATTACTGGCATTTCCGAGCTGCGCACGGTCTCCGAGCTCGGCACCATTAAGAACGCAGCATTGCTTATCGACGACGACGTGATCGCCTGGGTCGGCCCCGCCGACGAAGCCCCCGCAGAGGCGAAAAACGCTGCCGAAACCGTCGACGTTGGCGGCCGCGCAGTCCTACCCGGCTGGGTGGATTCCCACTCCCACATGGTCTTCGACGGCAACCGCGCCGAAGAGTTCGAGGCCCGCATGGCCGGCGAGTCCTACGCCGCCGGCGGCATCGCCGTGACCATGGAGGCAACCCGCTCCGCAGGTGAGGAGCGCCTGGATAAGTTGGTGGCGGAGCGCGTCGCCGCAGGTCATGCGGGCGGCACCACCACGTTTGAGACCAAGACCGGCTACGGCCTGAACGTTGAGTCCGAGGCGGAAGCGGCTCGCGTTGCTGCCCGCCACGTGGATGAGGTGACGTTCCTCGGCGCACACCTGGTCCCGCCAGGGGCGGACGCTGACGAATACATCGACGAGGTCGTCGGCCCGATGCTGGATGCGGTGAAGGACCACGTGCAGTGGATCGACGTGTTCTGCGAGCGCGGAGCGTTTAACGAGGAGCAGTCCCGCCGCGTCCTCGAGGCCGGCAAAAAGGTTGGCCTGGGTGTGCGCGTGCACGGCAACCAGCTTGGGCAGGGCCCGGGCGTGAAGCTTGCGGTGGAGATGGGCGCGGCCAGCGTGGACCACGTCAACTACCTCTCTGATGAGGACTTCGAGCTGCTGGCCGGTTCGGACACCGTAGCCACGCTGCTGCCTGCCTGCGATCTGTCCACCCGCGAGGATCTTGCACCGGGGCGCAAACTTATCGACGCCGGCGCCACCGTCGCCATCGCATCCAACCTTAACCCGGGTACGTCGTTTACGTCCTCGATGAACTTCTGCGTGACCACCGCGGTGCTGCAGCAGCACCTCACCCTCGACGAGGCGATCGAGGCCGCCACCACCGGCGGCGCGAAGGCGCTGCGTCGCCACAACGTCGGCGACGGCAAGGACCCGCAGGGCCGCCCGGCCAAGGGCACGCTGGTGCCCGGCGCGGCCGCCGACCTGCACATCCTGGATGCAGAAAACGCCATCAACCTGGCCTACCGCCCAGGCATGGCGATTACGTGGCAGACCTGGGTGGCAGGCAAGAAGGTCTACGGCTAGCTAGATGGTCACCTGACGGGACTTAATGTTGTCCAGTTGTTTGCGCTCGTCTGCAGATAATGCAGCGTCGTTGGCGTACTCGGCGGTGATCTTCTTATCCAGTTCCGCCAGCGCCGCCTCGTAGGAGTCGGCCGCCACGGACGGGTCGAGGTCGAACACCGGAACAACCAGGCCGTGGGTGCGGAATGCGCCGGCGAACTTGGTGTCCTCGCCCAGGTTCAGCTCGCCACGTGCCGCGATGCGTGCCAGTGCGGACAGCATCTGCGCCTCGTTATCTTCGGTGCGCACCCAGCGGATGTGTGCCTTGCCGCCGCCCGGGTTAACCCACCAGATTGCGCCCGGCAGGTTCTCGCCGATCTTCTCAGACGGCAGGACGGCGTCGTTGGCCTGGCGCAGCGCCTGCTGGATCTGCGGCGGGACCGAAGCCCCCTCCGGGAACCACCAGGAGAAGTCCTGGTAGGTGGTGATGTCCAGGGTGGCGTCGTCGCTAAGAAGCTCCGACAGCTCCGGCTGCGAACCGTCGGCGACGGTGGACTGCAGCGTCTCGCCCGGCTTCGCATTCACAACCCAGTTCAGGGCGTACGCGAGGTCGCGGCCCGGGTTCTGGGAGTGGGAGGTGACCTGAAGCGCGACGAAACGCTCGCCGCCCTGGTCCTCCTCGCGCACGAGCGCAGCTCCCGCGCCCGGCAGGACGGTCACGATGTTGACCGGGGTGCCCTTCACATCCACCGTGGTCACGGCAGAGGGGACGAACTCCTGCAGCGCAACCAGGTCGGCTTCTGCTGCCAGACCGCCGTACGGGCGGGGGTCCTTCTGGAACTTCTCGCGCTCAGCGGCGCGGGCTGCGAGTTTTGCCTCGCGGCGCGACATGCCCTCGGGCAGGTCTGCGCGGTTCTTCTTTTTCTTCGGTTTGCGTTGCACCATGCGCGCAATCGTACCGGCGTGCACGACACCGGCGGGCAACAAGCTAGTCAGACACAACAGCGGTGTGGTTGCCAAAGATCTCCAGGGCAAGATCGGGAAGGTCCGTTGCCATCACATCCACGCCCTTGTCAGCGCACCACTGCATACCGCGAGGCGTGTTTACGGTCCAGGTGTACGTCTTCAAACCGCGGTATCCCAGCAGTTCCGTGCGCAGCTGCAGGTGCTGCAGCGCGGGGCCCACGCCGTACGGGCGGGAGAACATGCGGTTCTTCTTGTTCCACTTCATCTCGCGCACGCGGAACAGGTAGAAGGTTTCCAGTTCGGGTGCCATGTCGGTGAAGTAGCGCACCGCGCGGTGGGAGAAGGACGCGAGGTGGATGTTCGGGGAGTCGTCGAGACGCGCGTACCTGAGCATGCGGAAGGTCTGTTCGTCCACCTCAGGCCCGTGCGGGGTGGGGTGTTTGGTCTCTATGTAAATGTGTTTGTCGGGGTAATCCTGCATGAGTTCGAGCAGTTCTTCCAGCAGCATGATCCGCTGCGGGTCCTCTTTGGTGCCGACGTTCAGTTCGCGCAGGTCGTTGTAGTCGTTGAAGTCGATGCGCCCCGGCACGCCCGCAGTGCGGATCAGGGTGGGGTCGTGGAAGACGACAACTCTCCCGTCACGGGTGAGCCGTACATCGCATTCGATGCCGTGGATTGGAAGTTCGAGCGCCTTTTCAAACGCGCGTTGTGTAAGTTCTGGGTGGGCTCCGGAAAATCCCCGGTGGGCGACGATTTTTGGTGTGGTGTTGTGGCTCACGGCCCACAGGCTACTCGCCCTTGTGCCCGCCCGCGAGTGTAAGAAGTTTGGGACAATAGCAAGCGTGCTTATCGACGACACCCGCAACGCCATCCGCAACATCACCGCAAAACTGCCCGACGCGGTATGGCGCGCACGCCAGCGGTTTTCGTTCAGCCGCGACGGTTGGCTGGCGGTACCGATTGGTGCGGTGCAGGTGTTGGGGGACCTCTCCCCCGCGATCCGCCTGCTTGGCCCGCACCGGCTGCCGCCGGCGTTTCGCTCTGGCCTGGTCGGCGCGGAGGTGGCCACGTGGGGTGCGGTATCGCCGTCGTTGCTGCCGCACAACTGGTGGGCAACGGCGGCGAACGTGGCGGTGCTCCAGGGCATCGGCCACGGGGTTGCGACGGGCCTTGCGCGCGCGTTCGGGCCGACGACCCCACCAACCGGGACTGGACGTTTGCCCCGCCCAGCGCGTGTTGCGATGACGGCGACCACGGTTGCGGTGTTCGCCACCTCGATCCGCCGGCGCATTCGGCTGAAGCGCCTGGTACAAAGCGACGACACGTTCCGGGCCTCTGACCTGGCGGGCGGCGTGATGCTGGGCACGCTCGGCTACGGCACGGTGTTGCTGGTCGGCGATGCGATCCAGTCCTTCATCGACGCGCTCAACGTGCTGCTGGGCAAGAAGTTGCCGCCGGTGGCGTCGTGGCCAATCGCCATCGTGGGCGGTGGTGTGCTGCTGGTGTTAGTGAGCGACCGGGTGGTGCTGCGTCGGTTCCTCTCCAATGCGAGCCGGCGTGCCTTTGAGCTGGACCGTGAGTACATGCGTGGCGCGGTGCAGCCGCATCGCCCACAGCGTTCGGGTTCGCCGGAGTCTTCGGTGGATTGGAACCTCATGGGCCGCCAGGGCCGCGCGGTGGTTTCCGGCGGCCCGCGCAAAGAGGACATCGAGCGTGTCCTTGATCGGGAGGCACGGGAGCCGATCCGTGTCTTCGTCGGCCTGGATCTGGAGCGTGAGCAGGACGAGCCGGACTTTGAGCAGATGGCGCGCCTGGCCATTAAGGAGATGCATCGCACCGGCGCGTTTGAGCGCTCCCACATCGCGGTGATGTCGGCAGCCGGCACGGGCTGGATCAACGACTTCCACACGTCAGGGTTCGAGTTTGTCACCGGCGGCGATAGTGCGATCGTCGCTATGCAGTACTCGTATCTGCCCTCGGCGTATTCGTACCTTGCGGACCGCACGAACCCGGTGCGCTCCTCGCGCATGTTGATCGAGTACATCCTGCGCGAACTGGAAAACATCCCAGAATCCTCCCGCCCGAAACTCTTCGTCGGCGGCGAATCGCTCGGCGCCTACGGGGTGTCCGACGCGTTCGAGTCCATCGACGAACTCTTCGAGCTCACCTCTGGCGCCGTGTTCACCGGCACGCCCGGCTTCGCCCGCAACCACAGCGAGCTAACTAAGCAGCGCCAAAAAGGTTCTCCGGAGCGCCTTCCGCTTATCGACGACGGCCTCCACGTCCGCTTCACCGCCCACCCCGACCACCTCAACCACGACTTCCAAGGCGACGCCTACGCGCAGAAGTGGGAGGCCCCGCGCGTCGTGTTCGCCCAGCACGCCTCTGACCCGGTGGTGTGGTGGGACCACAGCCTGGCGTGGCGCCGGCCGGACTGGCTGAAGGAGCCGGGCTCGCGCGGGGTTCCGGCACCGAAGGCGCAGCACTTGGATGCGCTGCACACGATGCGGTGGATGCCGTTGGTCACCTACTGGCAGGTCGCCATCGACCAGTTGTCCTCCAAGGACTACCCGTCACCCCACGGGCACAACTACCACGAGGAAACCGTGGCGTATTGGAACGGCGTCATCCACGGCGAAGACTCAGGGGTGGCGCTTTCCAAGGACGAGATCAAGCGCGTGGCCGCCTGGATCCACAACGACGCCACCAAACTGCGCCGCCCCGTCGGAGGGTTCCCCTCCAAGCACGGCTACTAAATGCCGCAGGCCACGCCGGTGGAGTGGTGCGGGCAGTAGCCGTTGGGCACCTTGTGCAGGTACTGCTGGTGCTCCTCCTCAGCGAGGTAGTACGGCGCGCCGGCGCGCACTTCGGTGGTGATGTCGCCGTAGCCAGCGCTGTTCAGGTCCGCCTCGTACTGGCGGATCCACTCGCGGATCTGCTCGGCCTCTTCCTCTGTGTCGGTGTAGAAGGCGGAGCGGTACTGGGTGCCCACGTCGTTGCCCTGACGGTAACCCTGGGTGGGGTCGTGCGCCTCGAGCGCAATCTTGACGATCTCCTTCAGCGAGATCACCTCCGGGTTGTAGACCACCTCCACCAACTCCACGTGGTTGGTCTGGCCGGAGCAGACTTCGCGGTAGGTGGGGTTCGGGGTAATGCCGCCGCCGTAGCCGACCGAGGTCGATTCAACACCGTCGAGCTGCCAGAACATCTTCTCCGCACCCCAGAAGCAGCCAATCCCGATGAGGATGCGCTTCTGCCCCTCACGCCACGGGCCGGTAATCGGGGTGGTCAGCACGGCGTGCGGGCGGGGGTTGGCAAGGACGGGTTCGGGGCGGCCGGGGAGGGCCGTGGTGTCGTCGACAAGCTTTGGCTCAGGTGCGAAAAGAAATCCCATATCTGCTGTAACGAGTTTGGGCACAACACTGTTCCCAAATTTTCTCTACGATGGTTGCCGTACACGAAATCAAACGAAAGGAAACCATCATGGCTGTTTACGTGCTTCCTGATCTCCCGTACGCATACGACGCACTTGAGCCGCACATCTCCGCAGAGATTATGCAGCTGCACCACGACAAGCACCACGCTAACTACGTCAACGGCGCAAACACTGCACTCGAGGCTCTTGAGGCAGAGCGCAACGGCGACGCAAACGCCGATAAGATTCGCGCACTGACCAAGAACCTTGCGTTCAACCTCGGTGGCCACACGAACCACTCCATCTTCTGGAAGAACATGGCACCGAACGCTGGTGGCAACCCGACCGGCGCAATCGCCGAGGCTATCGACCGCGACTTCGGCTCCTTCGAGGGCTTTAAGAAGCAGTTCGCTGCCGTGGCTAACGGTCTGCAGGGCTCCGGCTGGGCAGTGCTTGGTTACGACCACATCGCTGGCCGTCTGATCATCCAGCAGATGACCGACCAGCAGGGCAACATCTCCGTGGACTTCACCCCGGTCCTGATGCTCGACATGTGGGAGCACGCTTTCTACCTGCAGTACAAGAACGTCAAGGCTGACTACGTCGAGGCTTGGTGGAACGTTGTCAACTGGGACGACGTCAACGAGCGCTACGCAAAGGCTTCTGCATAAACCTGCAGCAACCTAGCTCGCACAAGCGCCCGCCACTTCCTTTCGGAGGTGGCGGGCGCTTGTTGTTTTCCCTGTGATACGTCGAGTCCGCATGAACTCAAGAAGCAGTCTAAGTTAGGGTCGCCTTAACTGCAAGTATTTTCGCAAAGTTTTTGTTGCGTAATTCCCCGGCGGGAAGTTTCGTAACATAGACAGGGTGAGAAAAGGCAGTCCTGAATACCGCAAAGCAACGCTGGCAATGCTGGCGTTCGGCCTCGCCATCTTCAACACCCTCTACGCAACCCAGGCCCTGCTGCCCACGCTCACCACCGAGTTGGACATCACCCCCTCCACCGCCGCACTGACGGTCTCCGCCGCCACCGGCGCCCTTGCGCTGTGCGTAGTGCCAGCGTCGATCCTGTCGGAAAAGTACGGGCGCGGACGCGTCCTGGTCATCTCCGCACTGGCCGCCACCGGCATCGGATTGCTCCTGCCCATCGCCCAAAACGCCGAGCAACTCATCGCCATGCGCGCCCTCCAGGGCGCGATGATCGCCGGCACCCCGGCGGTGGCCATGACGTGGTTGTCCGAAGAACTCGACCAGCGGGACTTACCCGGCGCGATGGGGCTCTACATCGCCGGCAACAGCATCGGCGGGCTCACCGGTCGCCTCATCCCGGCAGGGCTTTTGGAGGTCACCTCCTGGCGGTGGGCGCTGTTAGGCAGCGGCCTCGTTGCCTTCCTGCTGGCAGTGATTGCCGTGTGGCTGCTTCCGGAGCAGCGCAATTTCGTACCAAAACTCTCCATCCGGCCGAGCGCGGAAATTCGCGCGATGGCCCGCCACCTGCGCAACCCCCGGCTGCTGGTGCTCTACGCCACCGCGTTCGTGGCCATGGGCGTGTTCGTGTCCATGTACAACTTCTTCGGCTTCCGCGCGGTGCTCGACTTCGGCCTACCCGCCGCACTGTCCGGCCTGGTGTACGTGGTGTACCTGTCCGGCACCTGGTCGAGCGCGCGTGCCGGAGTGCTGCTGAAGCGCCACGGGCACGGGGTGGTGGTGCTGGCATCGTCGATACTCATGCTCCTCGGTGCGCTTGCCGCAGCCAGCGGATCGCTGTGGGTCACGCTGCTTGGCCTGTTGGTGTTCACCGCCAGCTTCTTCGCGCTGCACTCCACGGCGTCCGGTTGGGTTGGGCTCATCGCTGAGCGCGACCGTGCGGAGGCCTCCAGCATGTACGTGTTCTGCTACTACATGGGCTCGTCGATCCTGGGCGCCGCCACCGGGCGCGCGTACGAGGCGTTGCCGTGGGCAGGCTTCGTCGGGGTGCTCGCTGGGCTACTTGCTGCCCTCGTGGCCACGGGTGCGGCGCTGTGGAAGGCGGAGCCCCGCTAAACCCCGCTAAACCTCGCCCAATCGTGGCACGCCCGGCGCGCCGGCGTCGAGGAAGTCGCGCACGGCACGGGTGGCCAGGCAGTCGTCTTCGTTGTAGCGGATGAGCATGTCGCGCGCGTCGATATCGCCAAGCCTGCCCGCGCGGCGCAGTGCCACGGAGCGTTCCCCATCCACGTCGTCGTCTTCCCACGCGAAGCCGACCACAGGCCCGAGTACTTTCAGGCCGAGCCCATCCGTGCCGACGAGCGAACGTCGCACCAGGGCGAACACGTCGACCCAATCCTCAGACGCGATGAACTCCGCAACCTCCGCCTCGTCCACCGAGGCAAACCTGCGTGCCGACGACCGCAGCCAGTGGTTCTCCCCACCCGCCGCATAACAGTAAGCGCGGAAGGTCTGGCCGGCCTCGCGCGCGTCGCGACGCCGCTGCATCAGCCACGACCAGAACGCGTTGAAGTTCGCCTCCTCGGCCGCACCACCAACGTCTTCCCAGGTGACAAACGCGCGGTACTCCTCGCCGTCGTACGCGCCCCACAAGTAGGCGCCCTGGTCGAGGTAGGCCTCCATGTCGATGTCGATCTCCACGTCGGCGCGCGGCACCGGCGCTAACTTCTCACGCCGCAGCACCGGGATACCGGCGCGCCAGGCGCGGGCGATGGCTGCGGGTTCGGCGGGGCCGTCGTCGATAAGCGACTGCACCGTGGTGATCCCTTCCTCGCGCCACACGTCCCCGCGGCCGCCCGGCAGGAGCAGCGAAATGTCATCGAGTTCCTCCAGGCGCGGCTTGCACAGCGGCCAGAATCGGCAGGATGCGCACTGCTTCATCCGCTTCGGCTCGTCCGGGATCTCCACGGCGAGCGCCTCACGCAACTGCGGGACGTAGCGGGCGGGGTCGACGACGTACACGCGCGCCCGATCCTGCCCAACCGCTCCGCCCCGACCATCCGCAAGCGTGCCCAGCAGGACATGCGCCATGGCCAGCCGGTACCCGTCGACCGTGTGGTGGCGGCCCTTCGCCTTCACCGTCATCGCCCGGCCCAGCCCAAGCCGGCCGGTGGGCACCATCAACATCTCGTTCGTCGGATGCTCCCGCGCTACCCGGTGGTTCGAGATGATCACCGGCGCGTACCCGCGGTCGGTGCGCACGAGGATGTCAACCTCCGCGAGTGCAGGCGCCCCATCGATCTCGCCTTCGAGCGCCGCGTTAGTGATCAGGTGTGCGCGCCGCTTCAGCGCCAACCGCGTATCGACGACCCGCGCATCCACCCCCGCACCCGGATCGATATCAATGCGCGTAAACGCCTTTCCACGGCCATCCCCAACCGCCCGCTTCACCGGCAACGCATCGAACACAGCAGCACGACCCCCATCAATCTGCGGTTGGCGCAGCAGCGCATCCGGCAGCTCAGGCGTATCCGGGTGCGCGCGTCGCTGACGCAGCCGGTAGCGGCACCCGACAAGATCGGACGCGCGCACCGGCTGCGCTGGTTGGGCAGTTCCGCCCACGGTGGGAGGTTTCACAATGCCTGCCACGATACCCGGGCGGTGTTGTCGGACCGGCAGGTACAGTTGTTTGGAGTTAACGCAAACGAAAACGCAAGGAGTACCGACCATGGGTGTCCTGGGCATCATCCGCAAAGCACGCCGCAACGTCAAGGCCGAAATTAAGGCCGCTGAGGTGCACGCACGCCAACTGGCCAAGGATCAGGCGAAGGCCGACAAGCGCACCGCCGAACTGCTGGACAAGGCAGAAAAGCGTCTGCTGAAGGAAGAGAAGAAGGGCCTCAAGCGCAAGCGTAAGCACGAAAAGGACCTGGCCAAGGCGCACCTGAAGCGCATCGAAGAAGCCGGCATTACCAAGAAGAAGGCCAAGCAGTGGACCGGCGCCGCCCGCGTCATTGTCCCCATCGCGCTGCCGCTGATCTACAAGGCGCTGACCTCCCTGCAGCAGAACCAGGTCAACGCCAACGCAGCAGGCCTCGGCCTATCCGCAGGTGATCTGGCGCGCCACTCCGGCCGCGGCGCCGAGCTCAAGGCCCGCATCGAGGCGATCCGCGCAAGCGTTGCCGGCTCCAACGACCTCAGCGAAAGCTTCAAGCGTGACGCGAGCGTGCGCCTCGACGAACTCGAGCAGGCCGTCCGCAACGCCGAACACGCCAACCCGGAGCAGCGCCGTCTGGCTCACAACTCCATCGACGAGGACCTCAACGTCCTCGCCGGCGATGTCCAGGAGCGCCTCTCCCGCTAGTTAGAGCACTCCCTGCTCGCGCGCCGACGCCACGGCCGAGGTGCGCGAGCGCACACCCAACTTGTCGTAAATGTGGACAAGGTGGGACTTCACGGTGGCCTCAGACAACATCAGTTCGTGGCCGATCTCCCGGTTCGACGAGCCAGCAGCCACCAGTTGCAGCACCTCCAACTCGCGCGGTGTGAGCGATGAACGCGGCGCACGCTCGCGGGTTTCCAGACGGTCGCGCACCACCGGCGACATGGTGGCATCACCGCGCGCGGTCGAGCGCACCGCCGCGACCAACTCCTCTGGCGGGGCATCCTTGAGCAGGTAGCCCACCGCGCCGGCCTCGATCGCGCCGAGGATGTCCGCATCCGTGTCGTAGTTGGTCACCACCAGCACCTTCGGCGGGTTGGTCATTCGGGAACGGATCTCCGCCGTCGCCTGCGCACCCGTGGTCACGCGCTGGCCTTCCGCACCGGCGCCGAAGCGCAGGTCCATCAACACCACGTCGATGCCGCCGGCTTGCGCTGCGGCGATCGCGCCTTCCGCGGTGGCAACTTCTGCCACGACCTCGATGTCGTCCGCTTCTTCGAGCACGGCACGCAGGCCAAGGCGAACGATCTCGTGGTCGTCTGCCAGCAGGACTCTAATCACCGGGGACCTCCTCGTTTACGTCTTTTGGTTGATATTAACCGGCACGGCGACAGAAAGGGCCGTAGGCCCGCCCGGCGCGGACTCAATGTCCAACTTCCCACCCAGTTCTGCCGCACGCGAACGCATCGCGTCCAGCCCCAAATGCCCCAACCCACTGGGTTTGAGTTCCTGACCGTCCACGTCGAAGCCGCGTCCGTTGTCCACCACGTCCAGGCGCACCTCGTCCGGCGCGTAGGTCAGCGTGATGCGGGTACGGGTGGCCTCGGCGTGGTTGACCACGTTGGACACCGCCCCCTGCGCGATACGCAGCAGGCCGGCCTCCACGCGCATGGGCAGCTGGATAGCCTCGCCGTCTGTCTCCACCTCAATGTCCAACTCGCCTGCCGCGGCAAAGTCACCCGCGACCCGCTCGAGCGCTTCACGTAACGACGACTCCGTCAACGGCGCCGGCGCCAACGCCGCAATCATCGCCCGCGTTTCTGCCAGGTTGTTCGACGCCGCCCGCCGCGCAGTTTCCATCTTGCGCAACGGCTGCGTCGCGTCCACACCCAACGCTTGGATGTCGCGCTCGGCGGAGTGCAGCAGCATCTGAATGGAGGACAGGTTCTGCGCCACCGTGTCGTGAATCTCGTGAGCCAATCGTTCGCGTTCCTGCGCTACACCGGCGGCGCGCTCAGTTTCGGCGAGACGGTCGCGGGTGGCCAGGAGTTCGTCGATAAGCTGCTGGCGCTCTTGGCTGACCTTATTGATCGTGAAAAACGCCCAATCAATCGCCATCACCACCACCGCCGACAGCGCCGGTCCCATCACCCCGCCGAGCGTGAGCCCCGCCGGGATCTGCACCGCGATACTGATCGCCAGCCCCACCACCACCCAGGCGTAGCCGAGCCAGCCGCGCATCGCCCGCAGGTACACGAAGAACAGCACAAATACCCAGTACACTGCCACCGGCGACACCGTCGTATCCGCCACCCACAGCGCAGTCGCGCTAAACGCCCACACGATGCGACCCCATTTGCCCCATCGGTACATCTCCACCATGCCGTAGAACAGCAGAAACGCGAACCCGGCGGTGAGCAAAATGTGCAGCAGCGCCTCGTTCAGCGGCATCCGCGCCAGCGCGCCCAGCGACACCACCATCAGGCACACGGCCAAAATGGTGATGCCGGAATCAAGCGCGCTGTTTTCGGTACGTTTTCCGGGGTGCTGCTCCAGCAGCACTAATCTGGAGCTCATGCGTTCGAGATTACCCATCGTGCTGCTCGTGCTCGCCCTCGCCGGTTGTGGGGAGCAATCGCTTAACGACGACACCCCCACCCCCGAACCCGCACCCGCCCCCGATTCCGGCCTGCCCGTCGAAGCACTGCCGGAAACCGCACGCGACGGATGGCAGGAATGCCCCTACCTGGACACCGAGTGGGTGGCGCGCACCAACGGCCAACGTGTCACCGGGGTGGGCACCGACACCCGCTTCGACACCCCAGCCTGCCAGTTCTGGTCCTACCCGGAAGAACCCCAACTGACCGTGATCGTGCGCCACATGGACTCCCCCGAACAGGCCATGGCTGTGGTGGACTGGGCTACCCCGATCGATTTCACCCAACCCGCTGACCAACCCGAAGGCTGGGACGGCGGCCGCCACGGCGGCGGGGACGTCCCCAACCGCATCGGCGCCGCATACTCCGTGGCCAAAGGCAACGTGGCCGTGACGGTGTTTACTAACCAGGATGAGTCGGTCAAAGCCGAAGCAGTCGCCGTCGAGGCGATCACTAACCTAGGGCTGTAATGAACACCATCAACGTCGCCGCCATCGTATTCACCGACAACGCCGGGCGCGTCCTGTGCGTACGCAAACACTCCAGCCCGCGCTTCCAACTCCCCGGAGGCAAGCCGGAAGGCGGCGAGACCCGCCTGCAAACCGCAATGCGCGAAACCCGCGAAGAAATCGGCATCGACGTCGACCCCGAACACTTGAGCTACCTGGGCACGTTTACCGCCGAGGCCTCCAACGAGCCCGGCCACAGCGTGACCTCCACTGTGTTCTTCCACCCCGGCCTGCCCGCCGACCCGGCCCCCGCCGCCGAGATCGCCGAAGCCACCTGGATCGACCCCACGAACCACGCCGACTTTGAAATCGCGCCCCTGCTGCGCACCCAAATCTTTCCCGCGCTTCACCCCGCGAACATCAACGCCATCGCCGTGTTCGCCGGCGCCCGCGAGGGCACCGACCCGAACAACGCCACGCTCGCCCGCAGTTTCGGCGAGGCACTGGCCCGCCACGACACCACTCTGGTCTACGGCGGATCCAAGCTCGGGTTGATGGGTGAGGTGGCGAGGGGGTCGTCGAAAAGCATTGGCGTCCTCACACACCACCTGGCGCAATACGAGATCCAGTACGACGGGCTCGAGCGCCTCGAAATGGTGGACACCCTCGCCGAGCGCAAAGCACGCATGAGCGAACTTTCCGACGCCATCGTGGCCCTGCCCGGCGGCGCCGGCACCCTCGACGAACTTTTCGACGAATGGACCAACCAACAACTCGGCCTCCACCGCAAACCCATCGGGCTGCTCGGCCGCGACTTCTGGGCCCCCTTCATCGCCATGGTGGACCACATGGTCGCCCACGGCTTTGTGCGCGCCACCGACCGGGCACACCTCATCGTCGCCGACGACCCCGACGAACTCATCGCAGCACTGCGCGCCTGGCACCCACCGGTACCGCGTTGGCTCTAAGGGCTACACCGCGACGTCGTTATACGGCATCTGCGCCGACACCCATGGGTAAATAACCTCCATGAGCAGGAGGAACAGCAACACCAAAATGACGGCGGTGAGCAGCCACTTCACCACCGGCGGGCCGGGCAGTTTACGCCACAACGCTGCATACATGGGCTAATCCACCTCCGTCATCGCCGGCGGGAGCGCGCCCGCCTGGTCCTTCGGCGTCACTTCCGTGCGCACCGCGTGAATGATCATGCGCTCGGCGTTAGAGAACTGTGGGTGACACGTGGTCAATGTAATCAAGCCCTCCATGCCGGGCTCCACCTTCGTGGACTTCGACCCAGGCATCGGGTTGACCACCTCAATGTTGCCCGGCAGCGTGATCTCCCGGCCAAGCACGTGCTGGTAATCGCCCGACGCGATGCGCTCATTCATCTGCTCCGGCAAGCATCCGGCGCCCTCCGCGTGACGAGCCGCCGGATCCGGCGACAACGGCATCACCCGGTACGTCACCCATTCGCGCTGCGTCTCCACCACGATCGCGTCACAGGCCTTCAGTGCGCCAAGGTCGTTAAACGGCGCACCCTTGCCCACACGGTGACCGGCAACCGCGAAGTTGCCATCTTGGCCCGGGAACTGCGTATCCGGGTAGTGGCCCGGACCCGTGAGCAACTGCGCCTCCTGCACGCCCTCGACGATGGCGAACTGGTAGTCCTGCCCAAACGCCGGGATATACATCTTCGCAAGCGCGTCCCCCAACTCGGCGTGCTTCGCCTGACGAGGGTTCACCCACTGCTCCTCAAGCTTCGACTGCACCTCGTCCTGCATCTTCGCCGACGCCAAGTTCGTCCAATAGGACTCATAAAACGCGAACAGCAAAAGCAGCACGCCAACCGTCAGCAGGACCTCGCCAATCACCTGCGAGAGACTAATCCGATTCTTCACAGCCCTACCTAAATGGAGTAATCCGGCGGCGGCGCACCCAGCTTCGACTTAGCCAAGGTCTTCGCAGTGTGCAAGGGGGCACTGTCACGCAAAATGCGCGCACCAGCAAGCCCACCCTCCAAAAAGATCAGCAGCTCATCCGTCAACGAGGACGAATCGTAGCCATTCTTCTCATTGAGCAACTCCGTGATCGTGGAATGCATCCACAGGCGATGATTCCTGCAGGTCTCCACAATCCGCTCCTCGGATTCCGTCTCCGGGCGCGGGTACTCGGCCGCAGCGTTGAGGAACGGCGAGCCACGGAACTCCTTCTGGGGCTCCTCCTCGATCGCCATATCGAACAAGGCGAGGATCTTCGAATCCGCATCCGGCGCCTTCGCCGCACGCTCACCCCAACGTGAACGGTACTGCTCGTCGAGCTCCTCCAGGTACGCAACAACCAGGTTGTCCTTCGACCCCAGCAGCGAGTACAACGACGCCTTCGCCACATCCGCCTCACGCAAAATGCGGTCAATGCCGATGACGCGGATGCCTTCTTCTGTAAACAGCTTCGTCGCGGCATCCAGCAGACGCTGCCGAGGACTCGGACGATCGCGACGGCGCGCAGGCGCCTTCTTCTTACTCGTGGCGGCGGCCAATAGGAACTCCTTTCGCGCGCCTAAAACAGGACCATCTCAATATAGACAAAACGGTTCGTCTATTCCAGCGAAAAGCCCCCGGAGCAGCTCACTCCGGGGGCTCAAAGCAGATTGCTTATCGACGACTACCTGTCACCTTATTCACAATCCACAGCAGAATCACCGCACCGATCAGGCAGGTCAGGAAACTAAAGAAGCGTCCACCGCCTTCCACATCAAAGCCGAGCAGGCCAAGCAGCCAGCCGCCGATGAAACCACCGATAACACCGACCAGAATGTTCAGGCCGATGCCCATCTGTGCGTCACGGTTCTGCATCTTGGATGCGATCCAGCCAGCAAGGCCGCCGATAATAATCCAGCCGATAAAACCAAGTGTTGGAGTCATGTTGAAATCCGTCCTTATAAATAGAATTTGTCAGTTACCCCTACCATTGTCCCTCGTTTTTCGGACTTTTGGGTAACGAATCTATTACTCCTCCGGACGGACCACCATCATCGGGCACGGCGCCGACTGCAGCAGCGCACGCGAAGTGGACCCAAGCAGCATGCCCTTGAAGCCGCCGCGCCCGTGCGAACCGGTCACCAGCAACTGGGCGTTCTCTGCCGCGTTGGTCAGTGCGCGCACCGGACGGTCACGTGCAATAACCTTCTTCACCTGGACATCCGGGTACTTCTCGATCAGTTCGGCCAACAACTCGTCGAGAAGCTGCTGCTTATCCTGCTTCACAGCTTCCCAGTGATCCTCAGCCACCGCGTATCCAGCACCAGGGCCCTGGATGTGCGTATCCACCCAAGTGTGCACCGCAACCAGCTCCGCACCACGCGCCGCCGCCTCCTCGAAGGCAACTTCTGTTGCGCGCTGCGAAACCTCAGAGCCATCCACACCGACCACGACCGGGCCGTACTTGTTCTCTTCGGTCACCGCGCTATCCTCGCGCACCACCACAACCGGGCAGTTCGCGTGCGACACCACAGCACCAGAAACGGAGCCCAGCACCATGCCAGACAGGCCGCCCAGACCACGGGAGCCCATCACGATCATCGTGGACTCATTCGACATACGCAGCAGCATGTCAATCGGAGAACCCTCAGCCACCGCGTGGCCAATGTGCAGGTCCGGCGCCACTTCAAGTGCGATATCGCGGGCACGATCCACGGACTGCATCGTCTCGCGCTGGAGTTCGTCGAAAATCTCCGCCGGCGGAACCATGCCCTCCGCGTACAGGAACTGCGGCATGGTGTAGCTCGCAGCCAAACGCAGCGGAATACCACGCTTCATCGCCGTATTCGCCGCCCAACGCACCGCATTATCTGAAGCGGGGCTGCCATCGACAGCAACAACGACGATGTCTTCGCGGGTCTCTTCCTGGGTCATTATCTCAGCCTTTCTGAGCTAGACAGCTGGTTATACCCACATTCTAGTCGCGCAAGCGCAAGTTAGCGGGGAATCTCCACCGGGGTTGCTGCCGGCGCATTCGCCGGATACAGCAAGTTGTAAATCAGGGTCAACGCGTCCGCGATCGCCTTACCAATGCCCTGCGAAAAGAAGCCCATCAATGGCTCAACCAATGCTCCAAGATCCATGCGGGCTAATCTACTACACACTATGGCGAGAAAGAAGGGTCCACCAGCAATGCCGCTGCCACCCCGCGGCGGCCTCGGCGCATCCCGCGCCCGCGTCCCCGAAGGCGACGGCATCCGCGCCATCGACTTCATCTGGCACCTCGTCTCCACTCAGCGCCACCGCCACCCCGAAGACAACTTTTCCGCAGTACAACAGCGTTTCGACGAATCCCTCGTCGTTCACCGCGACACCACCCCAATCTCTCCCGAGGACTGGCTGGCCCCGGGCACCGACGTCTTCTTCTACCGACGTCCCGCCCCCGAAACCGCCGTCCCCTACGACATCGTTCCAGTCTTCGAAGACGACAACATCCTCGTCGTGGACAAGCCACCATTCCTGGCGACGATGCCGCGTGCCTCCCACATCACCGAAACCGCCACCGTGCGTCTCCGTCGCGCCACCGGGAACGAAGAACTCACCCCCGCTCACAGGTTGGACCGCGGCACTTCTGGTTTGCTGCTGTTGACCAAACGCCGCGAAGTCCGTGGCGCCTACCAGGAACTTTTTGCCCGCCGGGAGGTGGACAAGATGTACGAGGCGATCGCACCGTATGTTGCACTGTCCGTACCTGCAGACTGGTCCCACCACCTGGTCAAGGTTGCTGGCGAAGCCGCTGGTTCTGTACTCGTGGGTGAGGAGCCGAACTCCCACACCGAGGTAGCTTCCGTTACTCGGCTGCCTGCCGAGCAGGAGCAGGGGTTGCAGTCACTCTATGGCGTCACCGTTCCTCTGGCACGCTACGTCCTCCACCCAACGACCGGCCGCACCCACCAACTGCGCCTCCAGATGATGACCGAAGCCGCCCCCATCCTTGGCGACACCATCTACCCAGTCCTACTCCCCGCCGACGCCGAAGACTTCTCCCGCCCCATGCGTTTACGTTGCATCGGCTTAGGGTTCGTAGATCCATTGACCGGCGAAGATCGCTCCTTCGCACTGAACTAGAGGCGGGAAGGCCTGACAGCTCCTTCGTTGGCCAGTCCGGCTGTCACAATCTGTCGGGACCATTTCTGACTTACCGGAACCCCGAATGCAAAACTGCACATCACACCTTTCGCTGACCTGGGCGGAGTGTAAAACCCTGCAGCCGATGAGGCATCATTTTGCATCGATAGCTGTTCGCGCCAGACATGAAGTATCTACGGGCGGGTGGAAACCGCTTGGCTCCGCATTGCGGACTAGTGGGGGTGTACCCATTAACTATGCAGCGGCATAGTCATGCCCGATCCCCTCCTTACTCTGCATTGCGGACAAGTGGGTGGACACCAACTATGCAGTGGCATAGTGAGCCTCATTCCGAATCTCACTTCGCGTTGCGGACAACCTGGTGGACACCAACGATTCTGTTGCCTCAGCCAGGTCACGGGCGGTTGGGAACCCAGCCGTTGACTATGCAGTGGGATAGTGACGCCGGTTTTGTCGTTGATTCCGCATTGCAGACATTCCGACTCCGCATTGCGGACAAGTTGGTGGTCACCAACGAAATGTAGAGGGATGGGAATGTGAAAAAACACCCGTAGATGAAACTGGGTGGTTTCGTCTACGGGTGTTTGTGTGTGAAGT
>NZ_KV833284.1:0-26148 GCF_001837615.1 Corynebacterium sp. HMSC070H05 | reverse complement strand
TCCATGTCCAAAAAGTCATGAGACATGACAAGGTCTAGCTAGACGATCCGCCTGCCACGACCGATCATTCAACGCCGAGGGCCACTTTGACTAGGTGGGCAGCGAAAGCGGGCAAGGCAACACCCTCGGACCGGGCGTGCGAAGCGAGCTGCTCCGGGTCCTCCGGCAGTCCCAACTTCGCGGCCCCCTGCAGTGCCTTCTTGTCGAAGACCGGCGCCAACTCCGGCCACACCCCCTGCGCCTCGCGGGCGAGCATGGTTGCGCAGGCGTAGCCGGCGGCGCCGAAGATGCGGATCAATTGCGAGCGCGGCGCTTCAACCAGTGCAGATGGTGAGGTCAGGCCGGCGTCGAACAGTCCGCGTGCGGCGTCGACGGCGACGGTGGCGCGTATGGGCTTCGCTTGCAGCATGCACAGGACGAGGAGCTGGAAGAGGGACGTGGGGTCGTCGTCAAGCGAAATGCCCGCGTCTTCAGCGAAGGTGCTCACGCAGGGCTTCTTCGAGTTCCACGCGGGCGCGCTCAAGGGCTGCTTCCCAGATGGCGGAGGCGCCTTCGTCGGCGGAGTCCGAAACCTGCTTGAGCAAGGTCAGCGGAACGTTGAAGGTGGAGCACACGGCAGCGAGTGCGTAGCCCTCCATGTCGACGAGTTGGCATTCCTTGGCGAGCTCGTCGCGAAGATCAGAGCGGTTCACAAACGCATCACCGGTGGCCAGTTTGGCTTTCGGCAGGTCGGTGAGGGGTTCGAAGGTGAACCAGCGTGGGTAGACAAAGTCGGTGATGTCGGAGGTGCCGCCGACTTTGAAGTCGTGCTTGACGGCGTCGGAAATCTCGTAGACGCCGGGGGCGAGGTCCACAAGCGCGCCTGCCGTGCCGACGTTGATCACGCGCGACGGCAGCGGCCCCTCGGAGAGGCGGCGGGTCAGGGCAATCGCGGCGGGCAGGGTGCCGATGCCGGTGATGAGTACTTCGTGGTCGCCCCCGGACATGATGTCGGCGGCTTCTTCTTTCATGGCTGCAACGATGAGCAAATCAGACATAGTTGCTTATCGTATGCGGGCAGGCTGTGGCTCCACCACTGTTGCGCCTTCGCGCTCGGATGCGGCGCGGGAGTTGGCGCGGGCGCGTTGGATGCCTCGCCAGGAGAGGGCGGCTCCGATTGCAACGATAAGCAAGCGGACGACCCAGAGTCCGCTGGTCATGCCGGCATACGACAAGACGACGGGCAGGTTCAGCAGCACGATCAGGGTGCCGACGACGCCGCCGAGCGCGATGGGGTTCATACGGCTGACCATCCACGCGCCGATGGGCGCGGCGATGACGCCACCGATGAGCAGAGCCAGCACGCCCGCGAGATTTGCGACGAGGTCACGCCACATCCCAACCGCGAACCCGAGTGTTGCGGCGAGGGTGACCAGGAACTCGGCGGTGTTGACGGTGCCGACGATGCGGCGCGGCTCGGCACGCCCTGCGGTAAGCAACGTGGAGGTGGTGACGGGTCCCCAGCCTCCGCCGCCGGTGGCGTCGATGAATCCGCCGAAGAGCCCGAGGCCTGCGAGAAAGCCGCGCGAGTGAGGCTTCGCGGCGAGTTTGCGTTGGGTGAGCCCCCGGGCGAAGCGCAGCATGAGGTTCAGCCCGATTAGCGCGAGGATCAGCGACATCACCGGACGTGCCGCTTCGGTGGAAAGCCGCACGAGCACGGTTGCACCGAGAAACGCCCCGATGGCGCCGGGGATGCCGATCGCGCAGGCGGTGCGCCAGTCCACGTTGCCGAAGCGCGTGTGGGCTACGCCGGAGGCGAGTGTGGTGCCCAGCTCCGCGGTGTGGACGACGGCGGAGGCAGCGGCCGGGGTAATACCGGCGAGCGCGATGAGCATGGTGGAAGAGGTGGCGCCGAAGCCCATGCCGAGGCCGCCGTCGACAAGTTGTGCGGCAAGACCTGCGACTGCGATGAGCAGCAGTGTTTCGAGTTTGTACATGTCAGGCGCCTTTCTCGGCGGCGCGGTATCGGTTGGCGACGATCCGCGCGAGGTCTGTGGTCAGCGGCCCGGATGCCGGCAGGTGGTCTGGGATCCGGTCGAGCAGGGTTCCGTGGGTGACAAACAGTGGGAGCACATGCGTATCTGTGAAGCGCCGCTGACCACGCGTCGCCGACACCACTGCCGTTTCCACCCCGGCACGCTTGGCCACTTTGGCGGCGAGGCGGTCGTAGTTGGCGGCTTGTTCAGGGTTGGAGGTGCCGACTGGGAAAAGGGTTGCGTGGGTGGCGGTGGGGTCGTCGATACGCAAGCGGCGCGCAAGGACATCGGCGATGTCGCTGCCGGTACCGAGCGGCTCAGCAAGCACGAGGTCGCAGTGCTGGCGGGCTTCGGCGAGGTGGCGCGGCACGTCGATTTTGGCGTGGAATGCGCGGGTGAACAGCAGCGGAACCACAATCGCGCGCGACGAGGATAAGGAGGCAGCTGCCTCGGCGAGGGTCGGTGTGTCGAACTCCAGGTGGGCGTCGGCCCACTCCACGCCGAGTTGCGCGGCCGCGGCTTGGGTGAGCGCGCGGATGCCTTCCTTGGCGCGGGGGTGTCGCGAGCCGTGGGAGAGGGTGATCAGCGCGGTCATTGTTTTTACCGCAGTCGCTTTCCGACGAGCCCAGCCGCCAGCGTGTTGCCACTCGACTGATCGACGAGCAGGAAGTTACCCACCGCACCGCGGGCGGCGTACTGCTCGACGGGCAGTTCGTCGGCGGTGTGGATGGTCACGTGTGCGATGTCGTTGAGCGCAACCGCCTCGGGTGCGGTGTTGTCGCCCTCGGCGCCGTCGATGTCCAGGACGCGATCCACGCTGGCCACGCGGGCACGGACGAACGCGGTGCCGATGCGGAGCTTCACGGCCTGGCCTGCGCGCAGGTCCTTCTCGTTGAGGCCGACGACGGTGGCATCGAACTCGCGCACGTCCTCAGGGCGCGAGCCGGAGGCCAGCAGGTCACCGCGGGTGAGGTCGATGTCGTCGGTCAGCCGCAGCGCTACGGAGTCGCCAGCATGGGCGGTGTCCACGGGTCCGTCGGCGGTGTCGATGCCGGCAACGGTGGTGGTGCGGCCGTAGGGGGCGAGGATCTCGTCGCCAACCGCGATGGAGCCGGCGTTGACGCGGCCGGCGTACGCACGGTAGTCGGAGGCGTGTTCACGCAGCACGACCTGGATGTTGAAACGGAAGTCCAGGTCATCGGCGCGGCCGCGCTGCACGGGGATGCTCTCCAGCAGCTCGAGCACGGTCGGGCCGGTGTACCAGGGCGTCGCGTCGCTGCGCTCCGCGACGTTATCGCCGCGCAGCGCGGAGATCGGCACCACGTGGGGGTCTTCGATACCCAATGCTGCGGCTTTGGCGTCAAACTCGGTGCGGATCTCGTCGAAACGCTGCTGCGAGTAGTCAACGAGGTCGATTTTGTTCACCGCTAGGATCACGGTGCGCACGCCGAGCAGTTTGGCCACGGTGAGGTGGCGGATGGTTTGTTCGACGACGCCGTTGCGGGCGTCGACAAGCAACACCACCACTTGGGAGGTGGACATGCCGGTGACGGTGTTGCGTGTGTACTGCACATGGCCGGGCGTGTCGGCGAGGATGAACGTGCGCTTGTCGGTGGCGAAGTAGCGGTAGGCCACGTCGATGGTGATGCCTTGCTCGCGCTCGGCGCGCAGGCCATCAACCAGCAGCGACAGGTCCAGCCCCTCGAAGCCGCGGTCGGCGGAGGTACGTTCCACGGAGGCGAGCTGGTCGGCAAGCACCGACTTTGTGTCGTGCAGCAGGCGGCCGACGAAGGTGGACTTGCCGTCGTCGACGGAGCCAGCGGTGCACAGACGCAGCGTCTCGCGGGCGGACAGCGCGGCAGTGGCGGTCTCGGCAGAGGCGCCGGTTTCAGCGGCAGCGGGGGCGATGGTTGGGGCGGTCATCAGAAGTAGCCTTCCTTCTTGCGGTCTTCCATGGCGGATTCGCTCAGGCGGTCGTCGGCACGAGTTGCGCCGCGTTCGGTCAGAGTGGAGTTGGCGATCTCGACGAGGACCTCGTCGATCGTTTCTGCGTCGGAGTCGACGGCGCCGGTGCAGGACATGTCGCCGACGGTGCGGTAGCGCACCCGGCGCGTTTCCAGCTGTTCGTCGTCGCGGGGGCCTCCCCATTCGCCGGGGGTGAGCCACATGCCGTCGCGGCCGAACACTTCGCGGTCGTGGGCGTAGTAGATGGATGGCAGTTCGATGCCTCGCGCGCCGATGTATTCCCACACGTCGGCTTCGGTCCAGTTGGAGATTGGGAAGACGCGGACGTTTTCGCCGGGCAGGGTTGCGCCGTTGTATAGGTCCCACAGTTCGGGGCGTTGGCGGCGTGGGTCCCATCCGCCGAAGGAGTCGCGGACGGAGAAGACGCGTTCTTTGGCGCGGGCACGCTCTTCGTCGCGACGCGCCCCGCCCAGCACGGCGTTGTATCCGACCTCCGCGATGGTTTCCACCAGCGGCACGGTCTGCAGCGGATTACGGGTGCCGTCAGGGCGTTCCTGCAGGTCACCGCGGTCGATCCAATCCTGCACGTGGGCGACTCGCAGACGGAGCCCATGCTTATCGACGACACCATCCCGGAACTCAATCACCTCCAGGAAGTTATGCCCCGTATCCACGTGCAGCAGCTCAATCGGCGGCTTAGCCGGGTAGAACGCGCGGCGCGCGAGTTCCAGCACCACGCAGGAATCCTTCCCGCCGGAAAACAGCAGGCCAATCTTGTCGAACTGCCCCGCCACCTCACGGATGATGTGGATCGACTCGTTTTCTAAATCCTTCAGGTGCGGCGATAGCTGCGTTGCCGTTGCCGTTGCTTGCGTCATTGTGTTGCTCCTTGTTGTCCGGTTGTTGCGCTTCTCGGCTATTCGTGCAGGCCGCACTCTGTCTTGGTGGCAAACGCCCACCGTCCGGCGCGTGGGTCGTCCCCTTCCGCCACGGGCAGGGTGCAGGTGGCGCAACCGATGGAGGGGTAGCCCTGTCGGGTCAGCGGGTGGATGATCAGGTCGTTGTCGCGCTCGAATGCGGCGGTGTCTTCCAGGGACCAGGTGACCAGCGGGGAGATCTTCAACCGTCCGGTCGCATCCAGGCTCAGTGCTGGCGCGTCGGCGCGGGTGGGTCCGTCGGCGCGGCGCAGCCCCGTGATCCAGCCGGCGTACGGGCTCATATGCACCGCCAGCGGCTCGACCTTTCGCATGCGACAGCACGCGCCCGGGGCGCGCAGGTACAGGTTCGGCCCGTACGTCTCGTCCTGCTGTGCGCGGGTCAGTTGCGCCTTCGCTCTCACCAGGCGGTGTGAGGGGTAGCGCGCCTCCACCTGGTCGGCCACCTCCAGGGTTTCCGGGAAGTGGTACTCGGTATCCAGGAACAGAAAGTCCGCGCCGGGCAGGTGGCGCTCGGCCAGTTCGGCGAGCACCGTGTTTTCCATGGACAGGGTGACCACCAGTGGGCCCGGCGCGTATTCGTTCGCCCACTGGAGGATCTCGGGGGCGGGGGCGTTGTGGAGTTTTGCGGCCCAGTCGTCGACAAGCAATGCGTTTTGCTGCGCCACCCTGTGTGGCAGCGGCGATGTCCGCCTCGGCCCCTTTGGGCTGACCTCGGGGTCGCGGAAGTTGCTGGACTGGTTGAGCAGGTTGATCATTGGTTGCCTTTCAATGCGCCGGTGTGGCCGTGGCGTGCGAGCGAGGCCTGCAGCGCCTCTTCCGTGGATGGCGCCTTCGACGGCGCGGCTTCGGGGTCGTCCTGGCCGTGGAACTTCACCTCGAATACGCGGAGGCACTCGCAGCACTTCCACGCGAATTCGGTCTGTTCGTTCGGCCACAGATCCTCGCCGCCGCAGTACGGGCAGAAGGTAGGAAAGTTGCGGTTCGGGTTTGGTTCGCGGCGAAAGCTCATCGCAGGTCCTCCTCGTCGGCGCGCGCGACCCAGTCGCGGAATGTCTCAGCGCCTTCACGCTTATCGACGAAACGCTGCACCACCCGTGCCACATACTCCGTCAACTCACTGGACAACACCTTGTGACCACGCAGTTTGCGGCCAAAGTTCGCGCCCTCGCCGATCGTGCCGCCAAGGTGCACCTGGAAGCCTTCGACCTTTTCGCCGTGGCCGTTATCCACCATCTGGCCCTTCAAACCGATGTCGGAGACCTGGTGGCGGGCGCAGGCGTTCGGGCAACCGTTGAGCGAAATGGTGATCGGCGAGTCCAGGTCCCCGAAGCGCTCCTCCAACTCATCGGCGAGTTCGATGGCGCGGGACTTGGTGGTCACGTGCGCCAACTTGCAGTACTCCAGGCCAGTGCACGACAGCAGGCCGCGGCGGAATTCGGAGGGCTTGGAGTACAGGCCCATCTCCTCCAGGTCCGCCTGGAGGTTTGCTGCGGTGTCTGGCGCAACCCCGAGCAGCAGGACCTCCTTGAACGGGGTGAACCGCAGATCCGTCACGCCGTACTTCTCCGCCAGGTCAGCCAGGGCGATGAGTTGCTCGCCCGACATGTGGCCAAGCGTCGGCTTCACACCGATGTACAGGTTGCCGTCCTTCTGCTCGTGCACGCCGATGTGGTCACGGTCCACCAGATTGTTCGGGGCGTGCGGGCCGTCCGGGAGCCTGTACCCCAAGTAGTCCTCCTCGAGGATCTGGCGGAACTTCTCCACACCCCACTCCGCGACCAGGAACTTCAGGCGGGCGCGGTTGCGCAGGCGACGGTAGCCGTAATCGCGGAAGATGCGCACCACGTTCGCCCACACGTCCGGGACCTGCTCGAGGGTGACAAAGGCGCCGAGGGATTGTGCCAGCATCGGGTTCGTCGACAAGCCTCCGCCCACGTAGCACTCGAAGCCGGGACCGAGTTCAGGGTGCTCGACGCCGATGAAGGCGAGGTCGTTGATCTCGTGGACCACGTCCTGGCGAGCGTTGCCGGAGATCGCGGACTTGAACTTGCGCGGCAGGTTTTGGAACTCCTCTGCGGTAACGATCTCCTGGATCTGCCGAATCGCGGGCGTGGCGTCGATGATCTCGTCCTTGGCAATGCCGGCCACCGGCGAGCCCAGGATCACGCGCGGCACATCCCCGCAGGCATCCCAGGTGTTCAGGCCGTTCGCCTCCAGCATCTCCCAGATCGCCGGGACGTCCTCGATGCGCACCCAGTGGAACTGGATGTTCTGCCGATCCGTCAGGTCCACCGTGGAGCGGGCGTAATCGCGGGACAACTCCCCGACGGCGCGGGCTTGCGCGGTGGAGCAGATGCCGCCGTCGAAACGGATGCGCATCATGAAGTACTTGTCCTCAAGCACCTTGTTGTCCTCGCCGGTGAACTCGCCACCCAGGTTCTGTTTGCGCTGGGTGTACAGGCCAAGCCACTTGAAGCGCGGGTACAGGTCCTCGCGATCGATCGAGTCGAAGCCGCCCTTGGAATAGGTATCGATCACACGCTGCTTCACGTCGAGGACCGGGGACGCCTGCTTGATTTCTTCATCGTGGTTGAGCGGCGCGGTGCCGTCGATAAGCCATTGCCCCTGCGGCTTCTTTGCGCGCGGTTTCGCGGTTTTCGTTGGTGCAGTCACGGGCCCTCCAAAAAGTAGACCGGTCGGTTCGGCGATGCTGTTCATTTCGGTGTTGATGGGCAAGCATGCCGTACCGGCCTGTCTAGCACAACCAAAACGCCGAAACTGCCGGTTAAGCGCGTGAATGTAATGCATTGAATGTTTGTCTACGGGCCAGCTTTAAGCACCCCTGCGGACACGAATGTAAATCGCCAAAACTTTAAGACCGCTCTGTCTATGCGCTATAATAACGGCCAACGAGAAAATCCCCCTTTTGCGAAAGGACCATCACCCATGAGCTTGCGCGTCGCCGTAGTCGGCGCCGGCCCCGCCGGCATTTACGCCTCTGACCTGCTCATCCGCAACGAAGAGCACGACATCCACGTCGACCTTTTCGAGCAGATGCCCGCCCCGTTCGGCCTCATCCGCTACGGTGTTGCGCCCGACCACCCGCGCATCAAGGGCATTGTGAAATCCCTGCACAACGTGCTGGACAAGGACAAGCTGCGCCTCATCGCCAACGTGACCGTCGGCCGCGACATCACCATCGACGAGCTGCGCGACTACTACGACGCCGTCGTCCTCTCCACCGGCGCTGTACGCGACCGTGAACTGCTCATCCCGGGCGGCGACAAGTCCATCGGCGCTGGCGAGTTCGTCGGTTTCTACGACGGCAACCCGCGCTTCGAGCGCGATTGGAACCTCGAGGCCAAGGAAGTCGCCGTTATCGGCGTGGGCAACGTCGCCCTGGACATCTCCCGCGTGCTGGCCAAGACCGCTGACGAGCTCGCCGTCACCGAGATCCCGGACAACGTCTACGAGTCCCTGAAGAAAAACCAGGCCGAGACCGTCCACATGTTCGGCCGCCGCGGCCCCGCCCAGGCGAAGTTCACCCCGAAGGAACTGCGCGAACTCGACGAGTCCGACACCATCCAGGTGCTCGTCGACCCGGAGGACATCGACTACGACCAGCTCTCCGAAGAGGTCCGTCGCGCCGACAAGTCCATCGACCTCAACTGCCAGGTGCTTGAGCAGTACGCCATGCGCGAGCCGGACGACTCCCCGCACAAGATCTACATCCACTTCTTCGAGGAGCCGGTCGAGGTGCTTACCGACGACGCCGGCAACATCACCGGCCTGCGCACCGAGCGCCAGGAACTCGACGGCAAGGGTGGCATCCGTGGCACCGGCAAGTTCACCGACTGGCCGGTCCAGCAGGTCTACCACGCCGTTGGCTACCGCTCCGAGCCGGTCGAGGGCGTCCCCTTCGACCTTGAGCGCCATGTCATCCCGAACGACGGCGGCCGCGTCCTGGTCACCGCCGAAGAGGGTGCCGCACCGGAGGAGAAGCTCTACGTCACCGGCTGGATCAAGCGTGGCCCGGTCGGCCTGATCGGCAACACCAAGTCGGATGCGAAGGAAACCACCGACATGCTCATCGCCGACGCCGACGCCGGCAAGCTCGCCACCCCGGCCCACACCGGCGAGGACGAGATCCTCGACCTGCTTCGCGAGCGCGGCATCGACTACGCCACCTGGGCCGGCTGGTACAAGCTCGACGAAGCCGAGCGCGCCCTCGGCGCCGCCGACGCGACCTTCCCGCGTGAGCGCAAGAAGATCGTCGAGTGGGAAGACATGCTGGGTCACTCCCGCGCCGGCGAGTAACGCCGTCATGTACACCGAATCGACACGTCCGCGCGACGTGTCGATTTTTTGATGCAAAATCGACATGACGCACCTCGCGGACCGTAGCGGCCCCCACAGCCCAAAAAGCGATATCGCCTTTTGCACCGATCGGCGAGACGCGACCTGGGGTTTTGCAACGGCGCACCCTGTAAAAGACGATATCGGGGGTTAGCGTCGGGTCAGTACCTCGAGCGCTGCCGTGTTCAGAAACACCTTCGACCGCCCCGCCTTCTGTTCTTCGAGGATGCCGGCCTCGACCAGCTGCGACAGCCACATCGATGCTGTCTGCCGCTTCGCCAGTCCCGCATCGATCACGTCCGTGATGCGGACATACGGCTGAACGAACAGCAGCTCCGCCAGTTCGGCTGCTGGCGAGATGCCGGTTTCGCGGACACGGGCGGTGGTGGTGTCCTGGAGCGTGCGGAGGTCGTCGATAAGCAAGCTTGTGCTCCGGGCCGACTCAGTCACCGCGTTGACCATGAACAGGATCCACTGCTCCCACCCACCGTCTGCGGTGACCGCGCGCAGCAGCCGGTAATACTCCGCTTTCCTATCGACGATCGTCCCTGACAGATACAGCACCGGCAGTGACAACACCTTCTCTTGCAGCAACAACAAGATGTTGAGGATGCGGCCGGTGCGGCCGTTGCCGTCGTAAAACGGGTGGATAGCTTCGAACTGGTAATGCGTCACCGCCATCAACACCAGCGGATCCAACCCGTGGTCCGAGTAGATGTAGCGTTCCCACGCCGAAAGGTGGCGTTGCAGCACGTCGAGGCCTTCGGGTGGGGTGTATGCGCGCGTGCCCGTGACCGGGTCGCCGATGTAGGTACCCGGTGTTGAGCGGAGCGTGGCCTGCCCACCCTGCAGGGTCGAGCACACCTCAACCGCAACCTTCTCCGACACCGGCCTATCCGCGATCAGGTCCACGCCGCGCCGCAGAGCATCGCGGTAGCGCAGCGCTTCCTTGGTTGCCGGCGTAGGCTCCGGATCGATGCTCCACTGAGCCCGGAACAGCTCATCGTTCGTGGTCACAATGTTTTCGATCTCTGTCGATGCCTGCGCCTCACGCAACGGGATCGTGGAGGTGATGATCTCCGGGTTCGGGATCAACCGGCATGCGGTGTTGAGGGCGGCCAGTTCGCTGCGGGCGTCGATAACAGCCTTGAGCACCTTTGCGGTCTCAAGCGTGTGCTGTGGTGGCAGCGGCGGCAGATCGTTGTACGGCTTCGCAGGGTCGAACGCCGCTGTGTTTCCGGTCATGTCGAAAGAATAAACACGTACGCGCGACGTGTCGATTTTTTGTTGCAAAATCGACATGACGCACCCCGCGGACCGTAGCGGCCCCCCACAGCCCAAAACCCGATATCGGGTTTTGCCCCAACCGCCGAGCTGCGACCTGGGGTTTTACAACGGTGCACCGCGCAAATCCCGATATCGCCATGTAGTCAGAAGCGTCTACACTTGCCCAGTTACCTACAGAAAGGGCACCCACGTGGATCTCATCCGCTTAACCGCGAGGTTTGGCAAACGCTACGCACCAACGATTGCGCTGGTGATCGTGCTGCAGCTGGTCACCACCCTGGCCACGCTGTACCTGCCGGATCTGAACGCGGACATCATCAATAACGGTGTCGCGCAGGCTGACGTTCCGTACATCTGGCGGGTCGGACGCACGATGCTGGTTGTCGCGTTGGTGCAGGTCGCAGCGGCGATCGGGGCGACGTGGTTCGCATCCAAGGCCGCGATGAAAACGGGCCGAGACATCCGCGCGGCGGTGTACGAGCGCGTGACAGACTTCGACCACGAGGACATGTCGCATTTCGGCACGGCCACCTTGGTCACGCGCGGGACGAACGACGTGCAGCAGGTACAAATGACGTTCCTGCTGTTCATGAACTTCATGGTGGCGGCGCCGATCATGGCTATCGGCGGCATCGTCATGGCGCTACGTCAGGACGCGGGGATGTCGTGGCTGGTGGTCACGGCGGTGTTGGTACTCACCGTGGTCGTCGGTATCACTGCGGCCCTGTTGATGCCGATGTTCCGCAAGATGCAGTCGAAGCTGGACAACATCAACGGTTTGCTGCGTGAGCAGATCGCCGGCATTCGTGTGGTGCGTGCGTTCGGCCGCGAGGGCTTCGAGGCGCAGCGTTTCACGGAGGCGAACGAGGACATCTCCAAGTTAAGCCTGAACATTGGCCGGGTGTTTGTGACGATGTTCCCGGCGATCATGTTGATCCTGAACCTGGCCACGGCCGCGGTGCTGTGGTTTGGCGGGCATCGTGTGGACGACGGCCTGGTCGAAGTCGGTTCGCTTACCGCGTTCATGCAGTACCTGATGCAGATCCTCATGGCGGTAATGATGGGCGTGTTCATGCTCATGATGCTGCCGCGCGCGATTGTCTGCGCGGATCGCATCGAGGAGGTGCTTGGGCATGAGGTGAAGGCGCCGGCGACGGTGGGGTCGTCGATAAGCAATGGCGTCGTGCGCTTCGAGGATGTCTCGTACACCTACCCCGGCGCGGAAAAGCCCGTGCTGGAGGAGGTTTCGTTTGAGGCGCGTCCGGGCACGACCACGGCGATCATCGGCGCGACCGGCAGCGGCAAAACCACGCTGGTGGGCCTGCTGCCGCGGCTGTATTCGCCCACGTCAGGGCATGTGCTTATCGACGACACCCCGGTGACCACCATCCCTCGCGCGGATCTCGTGCGGGCGGTGGCGATGGTGCCGCAGAAACCGTGGCTGTTTTCGGGAACGGTGGCGTCGAACCTGCGCATGGGCAACCCTGAGGCGACCGATGCGGAACTGTGGGCGGCGCTGCGGACCGCGCAGGCGTCGTTCGTGGAAGATCTGGACATGCCGATCTCCCAGGGAGGCACGAACGTTTCCGGTGGTCAGCGCCAGCGTCTGTGCATTGCGCGGATGCTGGTGGCGGATCCGAAGGTGTATGTGTTCGACGACTCATTTAGCGCGCTGGATGCCACCACCGAGGCAAACCTGAACGCCGCGATGCGCGAGACGGTTCAGGAGCGGACGGTGATTGTGGTGGCGCAGAAGGTGGCGTCGATACGCAATGCGGATCAGATCTTGGTCATGGAGGCCGGGCGCATCGTCGCCCGCGGAACCCACGAGGAACTGCTGGCGCAGTCCGAGACCTACCGTCAGATCGAACGTAGCCAGGCGGAGGTGGACGCATGAGTGAGCAGATGACCGAGTTGTCTGACGAGCAACTCGCCGAATACGAAGCGAAAATGGCCGGCGACGACTACTCCGGCAAGGCGCCGCGCAAGGCGAAGAACTTCTGGCCGTCCGCGAAACGCCTCCTTGGGCTGCTCGCCCCCTACAAGGCGGCGCTGACGGCGGTGTTTGTCATGAACGCCCTGTCTGTCCTGTTGGGCGTGCTTGCACCTCGCGTGATGGGTCGTGCCATGGACGTGATCTTCTCCGGCGTGGTGTCCAAGCAACTCCCGCCCGGCACCACCAAGGAACAAGCCGTCGAAGCGATGCGGGCGGCCGGCCAGGATCGGTTCGCGGACATGGCCGGCGCGATGGAACTGACCCCGGGCAACGGCATCGACTTTGACCGTCTCCGCGACCTGATCGTGCTGATCCTGGCGCTGTACTTGGCCTCTGCGGTGCTGATGTGGGCCCAGGGCGCGATCCTGAACAAACTATCCATCCGGGCGGTGTTCAGCCTGCGCGAACGGGTTGAGGCGAAGATCAACCGCCTGCCGCTGTCCTACTTTGATACCCGCCAGCGTGGCGACGTCATGTCGCGCACCACCAACGACGTAGACAACGTCCAGCAAGCGCTGCAGCAGTCGTTGTCCTCGCTGTTCAACGCGATGCTGACCGTGGTGGGCATCCTGGTCATGATGTTCGCCATCTCCTGGCAGCTAGCGCTTGTTGCCCTGCTTGCCATCCCGCTGACCGGCCTGGCCATGGCGGTTGTAGGTACGCGCTCGCAGCAGCAGTTCACCACCCAGTGGAGGGCCACCGGCGACGTCAACGGGCATGTGGAGGAGTCCTTCTCCGGCCACGACGTGGCGGTCATCTTCGGCCGCACCGACCAGCTGCGCGAACAGTTCGACGAACGCAACGAGGAACTCGCCGGCGCTGCCCAGAAGGCGCAGTTCCTGGCCAACTCGATGCATCCGATCATGCAGTTCGTCTCCTACCTGTCGTACGTGGCCATCGCGGTGCTCGGTGGTGTGAAGGTCGCCTCCGGTCGCCTCACGCTTGGCGACGCCACCGCGTTCATCCAGTACTCCCGCCAGTTCAACCAGCCGCTCGGCGAAATCGCCGGCATGATGCAGATGCTGCAATCCGGCGTCGCATCCGCTGAGCGCGTCTTCGAACTGCTCGACGCTGAGGAGGAACCCGAAGACCAGGCCCCGGACCGCAAGGGCAAGCGCGTCGAAGGCCTGGTGGAGTTCGACGACGTCTCCTTTGGTTACGGGACGGATCGCAGCGACGCTCCCCCGCTCATCGAGCACCTGAACCTACGCGTCGAACCGGGCCAGACCGCCGCGATCGTTGGCCCCACCGGCGCCGGCAAAACCACGCTGGTGAACCTGATCATGCGGTTCTACGACGTCGACGCAGGTGCGATCACCATCGACGGCACCGACATCCGAGACATGCCTCGCGCCGAGCTGCGCAGCCAGATCGGCATGGTGCTGCAAGACGCCGTGCTGTTCAAGGGCACGATCATGGAAAACATCCGCTACGGCCGCCTCGACGCCACCGACGAGGAAGTCATCGAAGCTGCGAAGGCCACCTACGTGGACCGTTTCGTGCGCGCACTGCCAGAGGGGTACGACACCATCGTCGACCAAGACGGCGGGTCTATCTCCGCAGGTGAGCGCCAGCTGATCACCATCGCGCGCGCGTTCCTCTCCCAGCCTGCGCTGCTGATTCTCGACGAAGCCACCTCCTCGGTGGACACCCGCACCGAGGTCCTGGTCCAGCAGGCGATGAACGCGCTGCGCTCCAACCGCACCTCGTTCGTCATCGCACACCGCTTGTCGACGATCCGCGGCGCCGACACCATTCTCGTCATGGAAAAGGGCGCCATTGTGGAGCAGGGCAGTCACGCTGAGCTCGTCGCAAAGCAAGGCGCGTATTGGAAACTGCACCAATCCCAGTTCGGAGAAGACTAGAAAGTTCTCCCAGCGTTCACCCAGACGTCACCTGGATTGAACCCCGCCCGTATACGGTCACTCGGGTGATCATGAACAGCAACGCAACGGGCGGGGGCATCGCGCTCAAAGAAGCGCCGGCAGAGAACACCGCCACCCGGAAGGATGACGCTCCCAAGGATCCACTGGGCTTTTTGTCTCTGGACGGCGCCGCCAAGCAGGCCGCGAACTGGATCGCCGTAGCGCTCGGCGTTTGGCTGCTGCTCAACGGCGTGGGCATGATCGGTGACGGCTTCAAAATGGTTGCCGGCGACCAGGCCAAGGAACTGTTCTCGTTTGCCGAGAACCCGTTCGTCGGCCTTGCCATTGGTGTGGTGGCCACGGCGATTATTCAGTCGTCGTCGACCACCACCTCGATTGTGGTCGGCATGATCGCCGGCGGCCTGCCGCTGAGCATTGCGGTACCGATGCTCTTCGGCGCCAACATGGGTACCTCGGTGACCTCCACCCTGGTCGCGCTCGGCCTGGCGGGTAACAAGACCCAGTTCAAAAACGGTTTCTCCATGGCGACCGTGCACGACTTCTTCAACCTCATCGCCATCTTGATCTTCTTCCCGCTGGAGATCTTCACCGGCTTCTTGTCGCGCACCGCGTCGGCGATCGCGCCGTCGCTGAGCGGCCAGGGCGAAGGTGTTGTCGCCGGTGCCTTCGAGGCCATCGGCGACGGGCTGGACACCATCACCGAACCGCTCGTTGCCCTGGCCGGCAGCCTGGTCGAACCGCTTGGGGATATGTGGGGCGGCATCGTCCTGTCCATCGTCGGCATCGCACTGATTCTGTGGTCCATCCAGTTCATCGGCAACCTGCTCAACGCCCTGCTGGTGGGCAAGGCCCAAGAGATCCTCTACGCCGCGCTGGGTAAGAACTCGTTTGTTGGTCTGCTCTCCGGCGCCGTGATCACCACCCTGGTGCAGTCCTCCTCCACCACCACCGCACTGACGGTGCCGCTGGCGGCCTCCGGCAAGTTCGAGGTCCGCACGCTGTTCCCGTTCGTGGTCGGCGCGAACATCGGCACCACCGTCACCGGCCTGATCGCCGCGTTCGCTGTCTCCGGCGCGGACGCTGAAGCCGCCATGGCCGGCGCGCTGGTGCACACCCTGTTCAACGTGTGCGCCGCAGCCGTCATCCTTGGCATCCCGTTCCTGACCAAACTGCCGCCGGCCGGTTCCGACTGGCTCGCCGGCCTTGCCGTGAAGAACAAGCTCTACGTCTTCCTCTGGATCGGCGGAGTGTTCTTCGCCATCCCAATCCTCGCCGTTTTCATCTCCAACGCGCTCACCTAAGGAGCAGCACCATGACCGACGCGAACCAGACGCCAGACCTGTCGCCCATGGCGCAGGAACTTATCCAGAACGAAGCGCCCGACAACGCGCTTGTGGCGCTGCTCAACGAGCTCGAGGAAACCGCCGCAGAACTTCGCGACGAGCTCGCCGCCCGCCACGCCACCAACCAAACACTGCTTAGCGACGACACCGACGCCGACACCGACCACCACGCGCGCTACAAGAAGGTCAACCCGAACGTCACCCCAGAGCAGGAAGAAGAGTTGGAGAACTTCCCCGAATACTGGGCCAACGCGCAAGGGTCCTGGTCGAGCCTGTTCAAACTGCTTCGCGAGTTCCGCGTCGAAATGCGAAAGGGTCACAACGATGCGTAAAACCCTCACCGCCGCGCTCGCGGCCGCGACGGCGCTGACGCTGGGCGCTTGCGCCGGTTCCGGCTCGGGTTCCGGTTCCGGCGAGGCGTTCACCATCACGGGCTCGTCGACAGTCGAGCCCATCACCCGCTACATGCTCAACCGCTACAACTTCGACGCCGAGCTCGAGGCGGTCGGTTCGACCGACGGCTTTGACAAGTTCTGCGCCGGTGACGCCGACATCAACGACGCCTCCGTCGCCATTCCCGGCAGCGAATCCTCCATCGACTACCAGGCACAATGCGCCGAGGCCGGCGTGGACTTCTTCGAGTTGCCGATAGGTCTGGACGCCATCACCATCGTCAAACACGCCGACAACGACTGGGCCACCGACCTTACCGTCGAGCAACTCCACGACATCTGGTCGAAGGAATCCACCGTCACCACCTGGTCCGACATCGACCCATCCTGGCCGGACGAGACCATCAACCTCTACGGCCGCCCCGCCGGCTCCGGCACCCTCGGTGTGTTCGAGGACATGGTGCTTGGCGACGACACCATCCGCGACGACTACCAATCCAGCGACGACATCCAAGAACTGTCCACGTGGGTCTCCGAAGACGTCAACGGCCTGAGCTTCATGGGCATCGGCAACTACCTAGCCACCGAGGGCACGGTTCGCAACAAGATCGACAACGTACTCGTCGACGGCATCGCCCCCACCGCCGACGAAGCCAAGAGCGGCAACTACCCCCTGTCGCGCCCGCTGTTCATCTACGTCAACGCGGAATCGGCGAAGAAGGACAACGTCGGCGAGTTTGTCACCACCTACCTCGACAACGCCGAAGCAGTCATGCCGCGCGTGTACTTCTACCAGCTGCCCGAGGAGGTCTACGACACCACAAAGCAGCGCTTCGCCGACGGCACCACAGGTATCGACGAACAGTGGCACGCATTGAACTAACATCACGTCCATGAGCACCCCTTACGGCAACTTCCGCATCGGCGACCAAGAGCGCATGGACGCCATGGACATCCTCGGCCGCGCGCTCGGCGAAGGCCGGTTGGACATGGCCGAGTTTGACAACCGGTGCCAAGCCGTCGCCGAGGCCCAAACGCAGCAGGACCTGCAGCCGATTTTGGGGGATTTGCCGACGGGCCGGGGCGGTGGGGTCGTCGATAAGCAAGTGTCCGACGATGCGGTCCTGTACAGCCAAGCCGAAATCATGCAGGCACGCCGCTCCGGGCGCCGCACCCGCGCCGGCGTGTTCTGGCTCGGCACCATCGGCTCCATCGGGCTTGTGGGCCTCTTCGAAGCGGTGAACGCAAACGTGATGTCCGGCCTGTCGCTACTGATCATCCCCACCCTGTTCATCCTGCTCTACGTAATGAAGGTTGGGCCCGACTCCTGGTACACCCCCAGCCTGCGCCAACTCGAACAACAGCGCCGCCAAGAAATCAAACGCCGACAACTCGAAATCGAAGCCGCCCAGGTCCACCAGCAGGCCCTCATGCGCGCACAACGCAAAGACCAAATCAACCAAATGACCAACGACGCGCTCAACATCGCGCAAGACACCGTCAATCGCTTCCGCCGGAAGTAGACCCGGCCTACAGTGGTAACCCATGAGCGAGCCACTGAAACCGCACCGCCATTTCGACCAGGCGGAAAAACTCAAGAACGTCTTCTACGACATCCGCGGCCCCGTCACCGCCACCGCTGAAAAAATGGAACGTGACGGGCACACCATCCTGAAACTCAACACCGGCAACCCCGCCGTCTTCGGTTTCGAGGCGCCCGACGTGATCATGCGCGACATGATCGCCAACCTGCCCACCTCCCAGGGCTACACCACCTCCAAAGGCATCACCTCCGCCCGCCGCGCAGTGGTCACCCGCTACGAAATGATCGAAGACTTCCCGCACTTCGACATCGACGACGTCTACCTCGGCAACGGCGTGTCCGAACTGATCAGCATGGTCACCCAAGCCCTGCTCAACGACGGCGACGAAATCCTCATCCCCGCCCCCGACTACCCGCTGTGGACCGCCGCCTCCACGCTCGCCGGCGGCAACGTCGTCCACTACCGTTGCGACGAAGAGGACAACTGGAACCCATCCCTGGAAGACATTCGCTCGAAGATCACCGACCGCACCAAGGCGATCGTGGTCATCAACCCCAACAACCCCACCGGCGCCGTCTACTCCCGCGAGATCCTAGAAGGCATCGCCGACATCGCCCGCGAGCACGAGCTCATGGTCCTTGCCGACGAAATCTACGACCGCGTACTTTACGACGACGCCAAGCACATCTCCATGGCCGAAGTCGCCCCCGACCTCCTCTGCATCACCTTCAACGGCCTGTCCAAGGCGTACCGCGTCTGCGGGTACCGCGCCGGATGGATGGTCGTAACCGGCCCGCGCCGCCGCGCCAAGGGATTCATCGAAGGGCTTGATCTGTTGTCGGGTACCCGCCTGTGCGCCAACGTGCCCGGCCAACACGCCATCCAGGTCGCGTTGGGAGGCCGCCAGTCCATCTACGAACTCACCGGCGCCGGCGGCCGCCTACGCAAACAGCGCGACATCGCTGTCCGCAAACTGCGCGAAATCCCCGGCATCTCCGTCGTCGAACCCAAGGGTGCGTTGTACTGCTTCCCCAAAATCGACGCCGAAATGTACAACATCCACGACGACGAACGCTTCATGCTCGACCTCCTCAAATCCGAGAAGATCCTCATGGTCCAAGGCACCGGCTTCAACTACCCCACCCCCGACCACTTCCGCGTGGTCACCCTGCCGTGGGCGTCCCAGTTGGAAAACGCCATCGAGCGACTGGGCAACTTCCTGGCGGACTACCACCAGCACTAGGGGTTGTTGGCGGTTGGCGGTTGGGCGCCGCTTTCCGAAAATAGTTCCCGGCCGGGGAACTATTTGGGGGTTTCGACCCTTTCTCGCCGGCATTCCCCCAGGTCAGCACCCCGTTGAGACAAAATAGTTCCCGGTTTCGCGCTGAGGCCGGGAACTATTTTGCACGCCCGCCGGCTACGGGCGTTAAGGCGCGTTCCCTGACAGATTCCACAAAATCTGTCAGGGCCAATTTCTGACCAGGCGCGATGCCGGTCGCTGACAGATTCCGCCGCAATCTGTCAGCCGCGAGGGGTTGTGAGTGGCCGACACCTACCCCGACTTACAGCAGCACAAACCCCTTGACCCCAAACGGACGCTGCCATAGTATCGGCGAGGAATTATCCCCGAAGGAAGGAGTAGGCCGTGCTCATGTTCCGTGTTTCCGCCTAACACGAAACAGAAAGTTGAATGAGCATGCCTATTACCCTAAATAACGTCTCCCTCGAGTGGCCTAACGGAACCTCCTGCTTCTCGGACTTGAATGCCATATTTTCAAGTCACCTGACCGGCTTGATCGGCGATAACGGTTCCGGAAAAACGACTCTGATCAGGGTCATTCTCGGCGAGCTACAGCCGAGCACTGGTTCGGTCGAACGCCCGTCGAAAGTCGCTTACCTACCTCAGGATCTTGGACTGCAACCGGACACTACGGTTTCGGACGTCTTTGGGGTTACCGAAATCATCGAGGCAATCAACGCCGTCGAAGGTGGCCAGTTCAATCCCGAATTGTTCGAGCTCATTGGTGACCGGTGGGATGCCGCCGAAGAGACTCAGGCTGTGCTGTCCGCTCACGGCCTCCCGCTCAACTTGGACAGGCCGCTGTCCACCATGTCCGGTGGAGAGGCTGTTCGTGTTGCACTAGCTGCGCTCATGTCTGACAACCCCGATTTCATCGTGATGGACGAGCCAACAAACAACCTCGATTCGGAAGCAAAAGCCCAGCTGATCCGTTCTCTTTCCAAATCCACTGTTCCTGCAATTGTGGTGAGTCATGATCGCGACTTGTTGGATTCCGTGGACGAAATTGCAGAACTTCACGACGGGAAGCTACGTCTTTTCCCCGGCAACTACTCCGCCTACCGCGAAACCCTGGCCAGCGAACAGGATGCAGCGATGCGGGAGGTGCGGGACAAGAAGGCGGTTCACAGTAGGCAGGTTCGGGAGCGTGAGGCGATGCAAACTCGCATTGCTCGGGACGCTCGTCGCGGAAAAAAGTTCGCGGCTAATAAACGCAAACCTGGCATGGCGATGGGGCTGGACAAGGATCGGTCGGAGAAGACTGCTGCTCGGCGTGGTGCGGCTCATGCCGAGTCTGTGGAGTCGTCTCTCGCTGCGTATCGGCACGCGCAAGACAAGGTTCGCGACGATCAACATGTGTTCATTGAGCTTCCCGGTACGGCGCTTCCGAACGGAACCCGTGTTATGGAAATCCCAGGGCTCACTGTTGTGGGCCCCGAGCGTGTCCGGATCACTGGGCCGAACGGCAGCGGAAAGACGACCCTGCTCAACTCTGTTGCAGACGGTAGCGCGGGGTATGTGATTGGGAATGTGGGGTACCTCCGACAGCGCATTGTTCTCGACCCCAACCGGTCAGTTTTGGAATTGGTCTCGGAGGCCAACGCGTCTGCTGACCCGCAGTATATTCGGGACCAACTCGCGCAACTGTTGTTTCAGAATGAGACTGTGCACGCGCCTATTGGAACGCTTTCGGGTGGTGAGCGTTTCCGTGTTGAGTTTGCCCGTGTTCTTCTTTCGTCGCCTGCTCCGCAGCTATTGCTTCTCGACGAGCCCACCAACAACATCGATATCTCAACCGTGAACTGGCTTGTCTCCGCTCTTGAGAGTTATGCAGGTGCGGTTCTTCTCGTCAGCCACGACGAAGACTTCTGTGAGCGTATGAACCTTGACAGGGAAGTTTCCATCGATGATCTGACCTGATGGCCTCTGCAGCCCCCGCAAAATAGTTCCCCGTCCGGGAACTATTTGGGGTCTTCGACCTCTCCTCACCGGCATTCCCCCAGGTCAGCACGCCGTTGAGGCAAGAAAGTTCCCAGTTTCGCACTGAGGTCGGGAACTATTTTGCACGCCCGCCTGCTACGGGCGTAGCACCCCACCTACACCGGGCGGAAGGTATCCGGCGAGGCGGCCTTCCAGTCGGCGGTCCAGGATGACGGCGGGTCTTCGAGCAGCTGGCCCGGGCGCAGCCATTCGTAGATGGAGGCGTAGGAGCGGGACTCGGTTGGGGAGATGTTGCGGCGCAGCATCTCGGGGGTGAGATCGGCCGGGTCGGTGACTCCCATGGAGGCCATGAGGCGCACGGCGGTGTTGACGGTGGTCTTGTGGTAGTTGTACACCGCCTGGGACTTGTCCTTGACCACAACGGCGCGGTTGCGGCGCGGGTCTTGGGTGGCGACGCCAGTGGGGCATTCGCCGGTGTGGCAGCGTTGTGCCTGGATGCAGCCGACGGCCATCATCATGGCGCGGGCGGAGTTGGTGTAGTCGGCGCCTTGGATCATGCGCATGACGATGTCGGAGCCGCCGGCGACTTTGCCGGACGCGCCGAGTTTGATTTGGTCGCGCAGGCCGGTGCCGACGAGTGCGTTGTGCACGGTCATCAAGCCGTGGGTCAGTGGCATGCCCATGTGGTCTTCGAAGTCGATGGGGGCGGCACCGGTGCCGCCTTCGGATCCGTCGACGACGATGAAGTCGGGTGCGGTGCCGACCTCGCGGATGGCCTTGCAAATGGCAAGTACTTCTCGACGACTCGACACACACAACTTGAACCCCGCCGGTTTACCGCCGGACAGTTCGCGCATCTTCGCGATGAATTCGATGAGTTCGACAGGGGTGCTGAACACGCGGTGGGCTGCGGGGCTGATGCAGTCCTTGCCCATGGGCACGTCGCGGATTTCGGAGACTTCCTTGGTGATCTTGTCGGCTGGCAGCACGCCACCGATGCCTGGCTTGGCGCCCTGGCTGACTTTCAGTTCGACCATCTTGACCTGGTCGTCGGCGGCGCGGTCGCGGAACTTAGCGGGGTCGAAGTCGCCGTCGTGTGTGCGGGCGCCGAAGTAGCCGGTACCCATCTGCCAGACAAGGTCGCCGCCGAATTCCTTGTGGTACGGGGAGATGCCGCCCTCGCCGGTGTTGTGGGCGAAGCCGCCCATGGCTGCGCCTTTGTTCAGGGAGCGTACGGCGTTTTTGGACAGGGAGCCGAAACTCATGGAGGACACGTTCAGCATCGAAATGGAGTACGGCTGGGTGCAGTCCTTGCCACCGATGAGGGTGCGGGGCGGTTCGGCGGGTTCGTCGACAGGCGCGAGCGTATGTACGAGGTGTTCGTGGTTGGTGGCGTAGACGTCCTGGACGGTGCCGAAGGACGTTTCGCTTTGCATGCCCTTTGCGCGTTCGTAAATTGCGTTGCGCTGATCGCGGTTGAAGGGGCGGCCGTCCCAGTCGCGCTCGATGAAGTATTGGCGCAGCTCGGGGCCGATGTCGGTGAGCAGGGTGCGCATGTGCCCGAGTACGGGGTAGTTGCGCAGGACCGGGTTTTTGGTCTGAGTGAGGTCGTGGATGGCCACGCCGCCCAACGCCGCTGCGACGCTGCCGAGGGCGACCTTGGCAAAGTTTCCTGACTTGTCCTTAGGCATGCGCCCCATCATGCCTTAATAATCTGTAGTTGTTGACAGGCACGCGGTTTCGTCGACTAGAGGGTGCGTCCGAGCGCCCGCATTTCCCATCCGGCATTGCGCCATTGTTGCACGTCCAGGACGTTTCGGGCGTCGATAAGCAATTGCTTTTCGACGACCCCAGCAACCCACTCCGGATCCATCTCCCTAAACTGCCCCCATTCGGTAGCGAGGATGGTCAGCTCCGCGCCGCGCAGCGCCTCTTCGAGCGTGTCGGCATAATCGAGGGTTGGGAAGACCTTGCGGGCGTTGTCCATCGCCTGCGGGTCGAAGACGGTGACGTTCGCGCCGGCCAGGGAGAGTTGGCCCGCGACGGCGAGGGCTGGCGAGTCGCGCACGTCGTCCGAGTTCGGCTTAAACGCTGCACCCAGCACCGTGATGTTGCGCCCGATCAGGCTGCCGAGCTCCTCGCGCGCCATGTCGACCACGCGCTGGCGGCGTCGCATGTTGATCGCATCTACCTCACGCAGGAAGGTCAGCGCCTGGTCCGCGCCGACCTCGCCGGCGCGCGCCATGAACGCACGGATGTCCTTCGGCAGGCAACCCCCGCCGAAGCCGAGGCCGGCGCCGAGGAATTTGCGGCCGATGCGGTCGTCGTAACCAATCGCGTCTGCGAGTTGGGTCACGTCTGCGCCGACGATCTCGCAGACCTCGCTCACCGCGTTGATAAACGAGATCTTCGTGGCCAAAAACGCGTTCGCCGACACCTTCACCAACTCCGCCGTCTGCAGGTCGGTGACGATAAACGGGGTGCCGTTGGCCAGCGGTTTGGCGTACACCTCGCGGGCGACGGCTTCGGCTTGGCTTTCTCCGTGCGTGGCGCTTGCGCCTCGCACACCGAGAACGATCCGGTCCGGCTCGATCGTGTCCTTGACGGCGTATCCCTCACGCAGAAACTCCGGGTTCCAGGCGATTTCGACGGTCGCACCTCGGCCGGCGCGACCGCCAGCGTCGGCGGCGAGCTTGTCGGCGCGTTCCTGCAGCGCGGCGGCCGTGCCGACCGGGACGGTGGACTTACCCAGGATCACGTGGTGGCCGTGCAGTTTGGGCACGAGGTCGTCGATAACCGCCTCGACATAACGCGTATCCGCCGCATACGACCCGCGCTGCTGCGGTGTACCCACCCCGATGAAGTGCACGTTGGCAAAGGCGGCAGCCTCGTCGTAATTCGTCGTAAAGCTGAGGCGACCTGCGTCGATGTTACGCTCCAGCACCTCCGGCAGGCCAGGCTCGTAGAACGGAACCTTGGAGTTCTTCAGCGCCTCGATCTTGTGCTCGTCCACGTCGACGCCAAGCACCTCGTGGCCCAACTCCGCCATGCACGCCGCGTGCGTCGCGCCAAGATAACCAGTGCCGATCACAGTCAGTCGCATGGTGGCCATTATGCCGTGACGGTGTTGGCACTGCAGGGTGAGCGCGGTGGTGGGGTTGATCGTCTAGTTCCCTCGGCAGGCTGCTAGACGATTCACACCTTATTGCAAACCATCTTCAACATGACCTGGGGAAACGCAGACAAGGCGGGTGGATCGTCTAGCAGTTCGGACCGTCTAGCTAGACGATGCACCACCAGCCCTACTGAAAGTTCAGATACGCCTTCGACGGTGTCGGGCCGCGCTGGCCCTGGTACTTCGAGCCGAGCGCACCCGAGCCGTACGGAGTGTCAGCCGGGGAGGTCATCTTGAACAGCGCGAGCTGGCCGACCTTCATGCCGGGCCACAGTGTGATCGGCAGGTTGGCCACGTTAGACAGTTCCAGCGTGATGTGTCCGGAGAAGCCCGGGTCGATGAAGCCCGCGGTGGAGTGGGTCAGCAGACCCAGGCGGCCCAGCGAGGACTTGCCCTCGAGACGCCCGGCGAGGTCGGTGGGCAGCGTGAAGCATTCCAGCGTGGAGGCGAGGACGAACTCGCCGGGGTGAAGGACGAAGGCGTCGTCGTCGGAAACCTCGACGAGCGTTGTCAGGTCCGGCATCTCCTGCTTCGGATCAATGTGCGTGTACTTCGAGTTATTAAAGACTCGGAAGAACTTATCCAGGCGCACGTCAACCGAACTCGGTTGGACCATCGACGGATCGAAGGGGTCGATGCCGAGGTGGCCGGAGTCAATGGATTCGCGAATGTCGTGATCTGAAAGCAGCACGACACAGAGTGTACTTCCCCACCCCTTGCCCGGTTTTTGGAGCCGGTTCCTGCAGTGCTAAAGTCGTAAAAGCTGCCGGCGTAGTTTAGTGGTAGAACATCAGCTTCCCAAGCTGAGAGTGCGGGTTCGATTCCCGTCGCCGGCTCCAAGGCACTGGTTATTTTTGGGGGCGAAATGGATCAGCGGACGGTCAAATTAGACTCGACGGATCACGGCGAGTTTGTCATCTACCAGACCGAGGACGGATTAACGGAAGTCCATCTGCGAGTTGTCGACAAATCAGTATGGATGACTCAAAGTGAAGTCGCAGATCTCTTTGATATATCTCCGGCAAGCGTGAGCATTCACCTCAAGAATATCTACGCCGAAAACGAGCTGAGCAGGGATCGAACTATTAAAGAAATTCAAATAGTTCGATCTGAAGGAGATCGCGATGTTTCGCGAACACTCAAACATTACAATCTGGATGCGATTGTTGCTGTCGGCTACCGAGTTAAAGGACCAAGAGGAAATCAGTTCCGACGCTGGGCCAGTGAAATACTCCAGGAGTATTTGAGAAAAGGTTTCGTCCTCAACGACGAAAAGCTCAAAGACCCCCGCGGAACCGATTATTTCGACGAGCTACTCGCGCGAATCCGGGATATTCGATCCTCCGAAGCTCGCCTCTACCTCAGACTACGAGACATTGTCGCGCTTGCTACGGACTACAACAAAGATAGTCCCAAAACACGCGGGATTTTCAGCTGGATTCAGGACAAACTCCATTACGCAGTTACCGGTCAAACTGCTTCAGAAATCATTGCGACACGTTGCGACCCCGGAGCCGACAACCTGGGGTTATCCACTTTCAAGGGGAAAGTGGTACGGAAAGGTGATGTAACCACCGCAAAAAACTATCTAACAAATTCCGAGCTCACCACACTCAACCTGCTAGTTTCCCAGTTTTTGGAATATGCAGACCTCCAGACTCGTATGAGAAGCCCTATCTACATGAAGGATTGGTTGGAGAAGACCGATTCGTTTATTGAATTCAATGGCTTCGAGCCGTTGAAGGATCGCGGAAGAATCTCGCGCGAAGAGGCCAACAGACTAGCCAAAGAACGCTACGAGCTATTTAATGCTGGTCGGGAATCCGACAATCTAGCCGAAGCTGATGCAAAACTGGTCGAGACCATGAAGCAGATTGACCGCCGGATTCTTGCAGACCGAGCCCGTTTAACACCCCGCGTAACAGACATCCCGGACGAGGAGTCTTAAACCCCTCACGCTTCCGTCGTGCACGCCGTGACGGTGTGTCTGATCTGATGTAGGTGGTCCAG
>NZ_KV833283.1:0-222 GCF_001837615.1 Corynebacterium sp. HMSC070H05 | reverse complement strand
GTCCTATCCGGTATTAGACCCAGTTTCCCAGGCTTATCCCGAAGTGCGGGGCAGATCACCCACGTGTTACTCACCCGTTCGCCACTCGAGTACCAGTGCAAGCACTGGCCTTTCCGTTCGACTTGCATGTGTTAAGCACGCCGCCAGCGTTCATCCTGAGCCAGGATCAAACTCTCCACAAAAAATGTTTCAGCAGAAACAGGCCGTGAAAAGCCCAATACC
>NZ_KV833282.1:0-73268 GCF_001837615.1 Corynebacterium sp. HMSC070H05 | reverse complement strand
CGAGCCGAAAGCACAAACGGCTACACCACTACACGGGACTTGACCGCCCCACAGAGTAAGAGCCAGCAAGCACAACACCAGCGCTATTACTACGCGGCCAGAATGAAACGCCTTAATAAACACATTAAGCACCCAGAGTTGCATCGATGGAAACCATAGAAGAACAGTGAAGCATGAAAGTTACGGTTCGTCCCGCCACCCAGCAATCGAATTTTCAACTATCAACTTATCGACGTTGAATCAAAAGCGATGCCAGAACCGGCCGATCAGAACCCCCGATATCCAATCGAAAAGCGAGGCGATAGCACTTCAAACTAGAGCACCTTTAGGCTTTGTTCCGCGACCCAAAGTACCTTTCCACTCTGAAGTGCCCCGAGTTTTGTTCCTAGGCATTTGCCTTGATTTCTATTTTTGCTTGGGGCGCTGTCCATGTTTTATCTGTTTGGCACCATCCCAGAGCCTCAACAAAAAGGGGGACAACGACCAGCAGTACCCGAACCAGGGAATTTGCCAGCTTCGGGGTAAAACTTTCCCAAGATAAGCAAACTAGATAGGGTCGCATTTTCCATTTTTAGCATCTCGTTTCTGCAGCTCAACAATTGATTCAGTGAGCGAGAAGTCCGGATTGTCTTGTCGGAACTGCTTGATTGCAGACGCTGAGGGGATGGGTAGGCTCGAATCGATTTCTTGGGCCTTCGAGAGGTTTCTGTTTGGCTTTAGTCCCCACACTCCGATGATTGCGAGAACAAGCGCTAAGACGAACTGCCCCGTAACGATGGCCACTACTGCCGCCCCAATTGACAAACAAGACCCTATGTACTCTAGTTTTTCGAGCATATCTTCCTCTTGTGCAACTATTGCTACATGCGTGCGCTAGTCGAAGCACTTTTCCTGCACGCCAGCGATTCCTACGAGCTCCGCCGCGAGTGCACCGACAGCTCCACCGAGAGCTTGCAGCTTCTCGTAGCTGAAGCTCGCCCCCCACATGACGCGAACGGCTTCCGCCACTCCTCCAAGTTCTTTGATATAGCGCTTTATCTTGAGAAGTTTGGCGGCTCCAACCAAATTACCTGCGATCATCCCCGTAATTGCCCCAGTACACCCAAGAACACTGGCGTAAGTAGTTACCCCCGGTGTCCCTGTCACAAGGTTTTGCTGGACCCATGTTTGAGTAGCAGCATCGCCTTGAAGGAGGACTTCATCTGGAATAGACATGATGGTTTTCAGGTCGGCTTCCATTTGCTGTGCCTGTTCGGCAAATGCAGGGTCAAATTCAGTGCTGGTGCCCGCTGCATGCTTCGTGGAAATCCCTTTACCATTGCTCTTTTGAGTGCTGATAGAGGGGGCGTCGGTGGGTGACGGAGTAGCGTACGCGGCTGACACTGACGCGACCGAGCATGCAATGGTCAGCGTGACTGCCCCTGCGAGGACACGATTACGGTGAAAAAACATAGTACCTCTCTAGTGGTGGACTGGATTGGAGACACTTTTGAAACTAACCGCCTACCTGCAGAAAGGGCAATAGTTCAGATCACTTCTGGAACTTTAGTATCCACAGTGGTTCCAAAGGTTGCACTCCTTTTTGGAGCGCCTTAATCTTTTCGGCTCAAAAACAACTTGACGCTGTCGCCGTTGGCGCCCCAGGGAGTGGTGGGAAATAGATCAGTGGTTAAAGAATTCGCCCAGAACCACCCGAGCGACAGCATCCACGCATCCATCCGCCCTTTGCCTACCCGTGGTTGGCGCATCGCCACCGGCGCGCCGGCAACCGACCTCGCTAATTCGCGCGCTTGTTCGATAATTTCCCGCTGCTCATCAGAGGTGAAAAACGCAGGTAAATGCACCACCCCAGGCATGACGCGGTTGGGTTCGCGTGGGATCACGGTGGCGTCGAAAAGCATCTGCCCAACATACCGTGTCGTGGCCGTTTTATATGATCTTCAAAATAGCCACCCAGGATGTTCGAACACCTGAACTCTTTATTCTTCATTATTCCGTTATACCCCCTTGCGTATCGCTTGTTTGTTCGATACTATAGCACCATAGACGAAAGGGGGGACCATGACAACGGCAACCGCACCACCGAAAATTTTCCGCAGTCAGCGACCAGATGATCCAGACAGCCGAAACGCTCAAATGATTCGCGATATTTACTGGACAATGTTCGGCGAGTACGCATATCCGGGCCTCGAGGTGGATGATTTCGACCTCACTGTTGAGAAGGTGCAATCGGCCACCAGTTGGAACAAGGGGTTTGTAAAGAACGCGATCCTCGGACATGCAGTCCTACAAGAACTTCCACGGCTTCGCGCGCTACAGAGCAACACACGGGTGATGGACATCGGCCACCTGACCGCTGCATATACCGCGATCGAGGAGCTCGGCCCAGATCCAGACGAGGAAGCACTCGCGCTTATCGACGAGATCCTGGTCGACACCTTCACCCCCAAACGCAACAACCAGCAGATTCCGCAACGCAAGACTGTCACCGACCGCATCCGCGCTGCAATTAAACGCCTAGACAAGTCGCGCGGGTACAACGCAAAGAAGCGCGATGAACGCGAACAGGATACGAGCGACACGTTCCGGATCGACTGCTTCTCATTCGGCGGGGAGGACCGCGCGTCGATAGAGATATTCACCAACCCAATCGCCGCCGGTCGTGTCGGCGCAAGTGTGAAAGCTGTCGCCCGTGAGCACGGCCTCAGCATGCCCGAGGCCGCTTTGAAGTTGCTGTCCGGTGAAATCGCGGGCGCATCCGTCACACCGGTGCTCAACGTGTACAGCCCGAAAGACCGCGAAGAAGGCGACCCAGTGTTCCTCCCCGGGTTGGGTTGGACCGATGCTGAAACCACCGCAGCCTTTGAAGACTGGTTGGCGTCCACCGACCACGTCGAACGCGACCTCGACGCAGCAGCCGTACAGAAACTAAGCGGCTACGCACCGAACGAGGCGATGCGTCACGCTGTCATCGCCCGTGACGGCACCTGCATTTACCCTGGCTGTAACCGCGCAGCACAGCAGTGCCAGCTCGACCACCGCATCCCTTACGGCGAAGGTGGCGAAACGACAGTGGACAACCTATTCGCGCTGTGCCAACACCACCACAATCTGAAAACGGATCGTCGCGGGTTCTACATTCCCGATCCGGTCACCGGTGACATCGTCTGGCTTTTCGCGGACGGCACATACGAAATCTGCACACCGGAAGGTCTCCTCAACGAGCAAGTCACTCCGACGAACCCGCGGTGGAAGTCCAGCCTGGCCAACGTACGGAAAAACCGTGCCCGGGCAGCGGAGTTCTACGCCAAAGGTCACCGAATCCTGGACATTTTCGACGACACCCTCGACGAAGAAGCAGCCACCACCGCGATCGAAGAACTCGAGCAGGAATACAACATGGAATTCCCATTCGCACCCGAAATGCCGTGGGAAGAGCCACTCCCTCCAGAACCGGACGACGAGGAACTGCCGTTCCCAGACCCGGAAGACTACTACCCAGAGGAAAACCCGTTCCACGAACAACCAAAGATTGATCTGCCTTACTTCGCTCGCAGATTCAGATTTGATGACCTTAAAAACCTGGTGCTTGATATCGATGGGGACAACTTTGGGCTGGCAACGTAGATCACCGCAGGTAGAACTTGTCCACCACGTCGTATTTCGGCCCGCCACTTCTCCCCTTGCCCAGGTGGGACTCGAGCAGGAGCACTTCGTCGACGGCGAATTCTGGTCCGGTGTAGATGGCGAGGGCGTGGGCGTGGTCGTCGAGAAGCAATGGGTCCCTGGTGCGCGTCCCGGTGCGGGCGACGGTGAGATGCGCACGTTGGCGGCGGCGCGCATCTGGGTCGAGTTGGCAGTCCGCCATGAGGTCTTTCAGAGGTGCTTTGTCGCCGCCGACTCCGATCCACATGGTGCGGCGTTCGAAGCAGCCGGCGCCCCGCAGATGCAAGCGGAGGGGCCGAGTGAAGGCAGTCGCTTGGGAGAGATGATCGGTGACCAGGTCGGCGTCGTTGGGTTGGTTGCCGTAAAACGCCAGCGTGATGTGCCAATTGTCCGGGTCAGACCAGCGCACTTCGGTGCCGGAGAAGTCCCGGATGGGGCGCAGGGCGGTGATGAGGTGTTCGCGGACTTCGTCGGGTGGGACGATCGCTGCGAAGAGGCGTCTCATGGCCCACACGCTACCCTGGATTGCCATGTTCGACCTGGCGAAAATCGGCCGCGACCTTCCGGTGTCGCAAGTCGTGGACAAGATCCCCCACCACGGTCCCCTTGTGGTGGAAGCGCCGCCGGGTACGGGCAAGACGACGTTGATCCCGCCGGCGATCGCAAACATTGCAGGAAAGACGCTGGTCACGGCGCCAAGGAGGGTGGCGGTGCGGTCGGCGGCGAGGAGGCTTGCGTTTCTCGACGGCACGCCGCTCGGCACCAAAGTCGGTTACTCCATCCGCGGGGAGCACAAGGATGGCTCCGAGGTGGAGTTCGTAACCCCCGGGGTGTTGTTGAATCGCCTGCTCAAGGACCCCGGTTTGGAGGGGGTCGGTGCGGTGGTGATCGACGAGGTGCACGAGCGCCAACTGGACACGGACCTGGTGTTAGCGATGTGTATGGAGGTCGCGCTGCTTCGCGACGACCTCTACCTCACCGCCATGTCCGCCACCCTGGACGCGCAAAAGTTTGCCGACCATATGGGCGCGCAGGTCCTGTCCACGGAGGCGGTGACGCACCCACTGGACATCACGTATGCGCCCCACCCGGACAGGATCCGGGGAACGCGCGAGTTCTACAAACACGTGGCGCAACAGACGCACGGCACGGAGCGGACCTTGGTATTTGTGCCGGGTGTGCGCGAGGTGGATTCGGTGTGCGGGTTCCTGGACGATGCGGTCCCCCTCCATGGGAGGCAGAGCAGCAAGGAGCAGGATGAGGCGCTGAACGGGCCAGCGAGGGTGGTTGTGGCGACGTCGGTGGCGGAGTCGTCGATAACTGTGCCGGGCGTGCGCAAGGTGGTGGACGCAGGCCTGTCCAGGGTGCCCAAGAGAGATAACAGGGGCATGACGGGCCTGGTCACGGTGTCGGAGGCGAAGACGAGTGCGGATCAGCGTGCGGGTCGTGCGGGCAGGCTCGGTCCGGGCGAGGTTGTGCGGGTGTTTTCGCGCGACGATTACGCCAACTTCCAGGCGGACATCACACCCGAGATCCTCACGGCGGATCTGACGGGTGCGCTGCTGACTATGAAGGCGTGGGCGTCGCCGGACTTGCCACTGTTGGATCAGCCGAAGGACTACACGGAGGCGGAGCAGAATCTGGAGGCGATTGGGGCGCTAAGCAACGGAAAAATCACCGATTTTGGCAAGAGGTTGGCCAGTTTCCCGCTGGATCCGCGGCTGGGCGCGGCACTGTTGACGTTCGGTTCGCAGGCAGCGGGCACGATCGCGCGGCTTGCTGGCGAAGTGGATGCGAAGCGGCTGCGCAGGCTTGTCGACGACAAAGGCCCGGCGAACCCCGGCGAGGTGATTGCGGCGGCGTTTCCGCAATGGATTGCGAAGAAGGTCGGCGAGGGCGAGTACCTGTTGGCGTCGGGGACGCGCGCGAAGTTCAACTCGCATAGTGAGTGGATCGCGGCAGCGGAGATCCAGCGCACACCGACACAGGTGATCATCCGAGATGCCGAACCGATCGCGTTTCCGCAGGACAGGGTGACCGAAACCAAGAAAGCAATGCTTGTCGACGACAAGGTACGCGGCCGGCTCGTCACCTCCGTCGGTGCGATTGAGCTCTCCTCCACCCCGATCAAACTGACTCCCGACGAGGCGGCGGAAGCGCTCACCCACCTGCGGTTTGAGGACTTCCCGCTCACCGACAAGGAGCAGCACCTGAAGGAACGGCTGGACTTCCTGCACGCCACCCTTGGGTGGCCGGATGTGAGCGAAGGGGACTATTCGGTTGAGGTTTCCGAGGTGGCGAGGGGGTCGTCGATAGGCAATTGCGATATGCGGGCGGCGATGCTGCGGCAACTGGATTGGAAGCAGGTCGCGGAGTTGGACCAGGTGGCGCCGAAGGAGTTTGAGTACGCTTCTGGCAGGCCGGTGAAGCGGGTGAAACTGCAGCACATGTTTGGCAAACACGGCCAAACAGTCGCGGGCGTGAAGGTGCTGTACCACCTGCTGTCGCCTGCGGGTAGGCCGCTTGCGGTGACGGATGACCTGGACAGTTTTTGGGCGGGGCCGTACCAGCAGGTGCGCAAGGAGATGCGGGGCCGCTACCCCAAGCACGCGTGGCCGGAGGACCCTACTTCACACACTGGGAAATAATCGCGCCTGCGCCAGCGAGGCCTGCGACGGCGAGGATGGCGGCGATGCCGAGGTCAACGTCGCGGGAGTTGAGGTCCCGAAGTTTCAGATCGACGCTCAGGGCGTTCTCGACGACCAGGTTGAGGTCGTTCTGACGCGCGGCCAGCGGCAGGCTCATCTGGGAGGCGAACCCAAGCGGCAGTAGCACGAGCAGTGGCAGGCCGACGCCGATGGCGGTGGCGGAGCACTTCGGGGAGACCTCGGGGGCGTATTCGACGAGCGCGTCGAGGATCGCGCCTTCCTGGTTGAGGTCGGTCGAAGCGTCCTTGCTGATGGTGACGCGGACGGAGAAGACTCGCTCGGTCTCGTCGGCAAGCACTGCGCGGACGGGCCACTCGTACACACCGGGGGTAACCCCCTCCCCCGGCGTGAGGTGGATGGAACCGTCGGGGTTCAAGGTTGCCCAACGCGGTAAGTCTTCGGCTTCGTACCAGGCTTCGCCGATGGGCAGGGGTGCCTCGATGGTGGCGGTCAGGCCCGGCACGACTGCTGTTTGTTTGTATCCGTCATCGGCATACGCTGGGGAAACGGTTGCCAACGACAGTGCAATGGCACATGTCATTGCCGCAATTCTCTTGCGCATTTGCCGCCTCCCTCAGTTGTTTATGCTTTAAACGTTCTGTATCGATTGATGATTGTAGTAGACAACCCCTGGGGTAGTGTTAGTCGCCATGACAAAGCGCACCGTTTCGGTCTGGACGCTGGTCTCCCTCATCATCGGATCGACCATTGGTTCCGGCATTTTCGCGCTCCCCCAAAACATCGGCTCGGTCGCGAGCCCCGGAGCGATGCTTGTTGGTTGGGCAATTGCCGGTGTCGGCATGTTGTCCATTGCTTTCGTGTTCCAGATCCTGGCGGTGAGGAAACCCCACCTGGACTCCGGCGTGTACGCCTACGTGCGCGCCGGCTTGGGTGACTTCATCGGATTTACCGCAGGTTGGGGCTACTGGCTCGGCTCGGTGATGGCCCAGGTTGGGTATGCCACCTTGTTCTTCGGCACACTGAGCCACTATGTGCCGGTGCTGCAGAACCGCTGGGTGTTGGCAATCGCGGTGTCCGCAATGAGCTGGCTGATCCTGTGGGGGCTGACGCGCGGCCTGAAGCAGGCGGCGGTGATGAACGTGGTCACCACCGTGGCAAAACTCGTACCCATCCTGGCGTTTATTGTGCTGGTGGCGTTCCTGGGGTTCTCGTGGGACCGCTTCACCACCGACTTCTGGGGCAACGCCAACAGCGCACCGTTTAGCGCTCAGTTGAAGGGCATCATGCTGTACACGGTGTGGGTGTTCATCGGTATCGAGGGCGCGTCGGTGTACTCCAAGCAGGCTCGCCGCCGCAGCGATGTGGGCCGTGCGACCATCATCGGCTTCCTGTCGGTGTTGGCCCTGCTCGTGGCGGTGTCCACCCTGTCCTACGGTGTGCTCAGCCAGGAAGAGTTGGCGGCGCTGCCGGACAACTCGATGGGTGCCGTGCTTGAGGCAGTTGTCGGCCCGTGGGGTGGCGCGCTGGTCTCTATCGGTCTGTGCTTGTCGGTGCTGGGTGCGTACGTGTCGTGGCAGATGCTGTGCGCCGAGCCGATTGTGATGATGGCCCGCGATGGGTTGTTGCCCAAGCGATTGGCGACGACGAAGAACGCCCAGGTCCTGTCCACCATTGTGATCCAGTTGTTCGTGGTTGTGTTCTTTGTCTCGGCGGCGTCGTACAACGGCATGGTGCAGTTGGCCACGATCATGTACCTGCTGCCCTACATCTTCTCCTCCATCTACCTGGTGCTCATCGCGCGCGATAACCACGTTCACTTGGTGGTGGGGTTGATCGGTTCGGTGTACTCGCTATGGCTGATTTACGCGGCGGACCCGGTATACGTGCTGTTGGGCGCGCTGGCGGTGGTGCCGGGCATGGTGCCGTACGTGGCTACCCGGCGCGCCAACAACGAGCGTTCCTTCAACACCTTTGAGTGGTTCGTTGTGGCGTTGGTGCTGGTCGGCGCGGTTGCGGCCATTTATGGCCTAGCCAATGGCTCCCTGGTCCTTGAGTAGTTTCACGCACAGCACCACCACGAGGATGAGCAGGGCGACGCGCACCAGTTTGGAGCCGCCCTTGAGCACCGTTCTCGTGCCGATCTGCGCGCCGATCACGTTGGCCACCGCCAAGATCAGCGCCAGTTTCCAATCGATGTAGCCACCCACGCCAAAGACAATCAGCGCGCCGAGATTCGTGGCGGTGTTGACCACTTTGGCCATCGCCGCCGACTGGAGAAACTGCTGCGTGAAAATGGCGGTGAACGCCATGATCAAAAACATGCCGGTGCCCGGGCCGAAGATGCCGTCGTAGGCGCCGATCAGCGCCGCTGCTGCGAATCCCAGCGCAATTCTTATCGACGACACCCTTCTCTCCCCGGTCGTCCCAAACGTCGGTTTGACCACCACGAAGATGCCGACGGCGATTAGGAGGGTGATGATGATCGGGTTGGCGATGGAGTCGTCGATAAGCGAAACTGCAGTTGCTCCAAGCGCGGCGGCGATGCCTGCGATGAGGGCATAAATCCACGTGAACTTGGGCACCCCGACGCGGCGCACGAGCGAAACTGCGGCCGAGGCGGTGCCGCTGATCGCCGCAACCTTGTTGGTGGCGAGCACGGATGCGGCGGGCATGCCGGTCGTCGCCATGAGTATCGGGATGAGCACGAGGCCGCCGCCGCCGATCACCGCATCGATCCAACCGGCGAACGCTGAGGCAGCGATAAGGAAGGCGAGCATACGACTACTATGCACCACATGAACCGTTGGATCGTCGCCGCCCCATTGTCGGTGTTGTGTGGTCTGGCGTTTACCTACCTGCACGTGCCGGCTGCGTGGATTCTCGCTGGCATCGTTGGTGCGGGTTCGGTGGCGATTGCTACCGAGCGCGACCTGCCGGTCAACGAGCACCTGTTCACCCTCGCCCGCGGTGTGATCGGCGTGGTGGCGGCGCTACCTTTGGTGGGAATTCCCCCAGGTGATTTGCTGCCGTTCTTGCTTCCGGGCCTGCTTGCGGCGGTGCTGGTGATTGCGGTGGCATTCTTTGGTGGCCTGGTGTTGGCAAACCATGGTGTCTCCAGGAAGACGGGCGTACTGTCATTGCTGCCGGGAGGGGCGTCGCTGATGCCGGCGCTGGCTCGGGACCTCGGCGCGGACATGCGCTACGTCAGCCTGAGCCAGTACCTGCGCTTGCTGACGGTGTCGATAACACTGCCAGTGGTGGTGTCATTTTTGGATGCGCCCGCCGCCGGCGAAGTCATGCACCTCAAACCCTACTGGTGGATGTGGCTGCTGGTGCCGGCACTGATCGGGGTGGGAATTCCACTCGGCAAGGTTTCTCGGCTGCCCAACCCGTCCATTTTCGGGCCGATGCTGGTCACGGTACTGGTTGGGTCGTTCGCGGACTTCACCATTGTTCCCCCGGAACCACTGAGCATTACGGCATTCCTAGCGCTTGGCTGGATGTGCGGCGGCGGCCTGTCCGTGCCGGCGTTGAAGGCGTTTTCCAAACTGCTGCCGGCGACGATGGCCTACATCGTCGGCCTCATGGTGTTCTGTGCGGGCATCGGGTGGGTCGTAGCCAAGTGGCTGGGTCTGACCCTCTACGAGGGCTACCTCGCCACCACACCCGGCGCGCTCGAGACCGCGCTCGCCCTATCCGCAGAAGGCGGAGCCGGGCCCGCCGTGGTGGCACTGCAGCTCATCCGGCTGATCTGCGTGTTGATCTTCGCCGGGTTCGTCCCCCGAATCCTGAAACGAATCGAGCGAGACGACTAGTGCAGGATCGCGTGGGCCAGGATATCCATCGGCATTGAGCCCAGGCTCAGCGCCTTCGTGTGGAACTCGTCCTGGGTCATGCCGCGGCTGAGGGCCTGGTCGCGCAGGTCGATCCAGTCCTTGAAACCCAGGGCATACGACGGGGCTTGGCCCGGCCAGCCCATGTAACGGTCCAGCTCGAAGGCCAGGTTGGCTTCCGCCATGGCGGTGTTGTCGCGCAGGAAGGCCTTGGCGTACTGGGCGTCCCACACGCCGGTGCCTTCCGGGGTGGTCTTCTTCAGGTGTACGCCGATGTCCACCATCACGCGCGCGAGGCGCAGACGCATGGAGTCGAGTAGGCCCATGCGGTAGCCGAGGTCTTCGCGGTAGCCATCCATGAGGTGCTCGGCGTAGAGCGCCCAACCTTCGCCGTGGGCGGAGTTCCAGCAGACGGAGCGTCGCCAAATGTTCAGTTCACCGCGGTTGAGCAGGGCGTAGGCGTGCTGCAGGTGGTGGCCCGGGATGCCCTCGTGGAACACGGTGGTCAACTCCTGCCAGGTGTGGAACGTCTCCTGGCCTTCTGGGACGGACCACCACATGGTGCCGGGGCGGATCATGTCGTCGCTTGGCGGGGTGTAGAAGATACCGCCGGAGCCGGCGCGGTCGATGGCGCACTCCACCGGGGGCATGCCCTCGGGGATCGGGAACACGTTGGCCACGTCTTCGTTGACGCTGTTCATCCAGGCGAGGAGGTTGTCGGTGCCGTGGATGGTGTAACGCTCGTCCTGGTTCAGGTGGCGGTATGCGGCGGCGACGGAGTCGTCGTCGTAAAGCTTGCGCGCGATCTGCTTCTGCTTATCGACGGTGCGCTTCAGTTCCTCCTGCGCCCAGGCGTAGCCCTCGTCGAGGTCCACATTGCGGCCGTGGAAAAGTTCGGCGAACAGTTCGTAGCGCTCGCGGCCCACGGCATCGTCGTGGGGCGACTTGGGTCCGAGTTCGGTGGAGAGCCAGTCGGCCATCTGTGTGAACGCGGCCTTCGCCTCTTCGACGATCTTGGACTCCGGCGGGAGGCCCAGTTCGTCGAGCTGGGAGTCGCTTTCGCCCAGCGCCTCGCACTGGTTGATCACGGCGTCGATCTGGCGGTGGGATGCCACATCGCCGGCAGAGGCAGCCTCTGCCAGGGATTCGCGGTAGCCGGCGAGCGCTGCCGGGATGCGCGACATGCGGGCGGCGATGGCGTCGAAGTCCTGCTCCGTCACGCGCGGCATCAGCGCGAACGAGTCGCGGATCTCCTGAATCGGCGAGGCAATGTTGTTCAGCTGGCGCAGGAGCTCGCCGCGGTGGTGAAGCTCGAGCTTCATACACAGGCGGTCGCGCAGGATGGCGGCTGTGAGGTTGTCTACGTCGTCGAAGTCGTCTTCGTCGTCGGAGTCATCGGTGGAGTCGTTCAATGCGTCAACGTCGGCGATGAGGTCGCGCATGCGGTCTGCGACCCGGTCCCAGTACTCGGGGGAAAAGTCCTGCAATTCGCCGTCGTGGCCATCGATGCCAATTTGGGTTGCCAGCGTGGGAGAGATGGCTGCGAGGTCGTAAACGAAATCCTCGCAGGTGGCGTCGAGAAGCGACGGCTCGCGCATGGGTTGGCTCATGCTGGGCGATTGTATAGGAGCTGGCCAAATGGACAATTCGTCGCACCATCCAGTAAATATATTCATCATGACTTGGGCTTCGTTTTCTCGTCCTCGTACTCCCGCGGCGAAATGCCTGCACCTCATTCGCCTGCAGGAACTCACCTCCCGCAGCGAGCTCGTCCGCGCGACCGGCCTGTCCCAGCCCACTGTCACCCGCGCAATCGCGGCGCTTGTCGACGCCGGATACGTCACCGAACGCAACGACCTCACCCAATCCCAAGGCCGCGGACGGCCCACCATCCCCCTCGAACTCGCCGAAACCACCGAAACGCACGCGGGTGTGTCCGTGGGCACCGACTCCACCTACATCGCCCTGTTCGACCTCAAGGGTCGCACCCTGCGCAGCGTGGACGTGGACCTGCCGGTCTCGCGTATGAGCGAGGACGACTTCATCCAGCACATCATGGCCGGCCTGAACAAACTGACCACCAGCGTCGGCCGCCCGCTAGCCACCGTGGGCGTGACCACATCCGGCACGGTGCGCGGCAGCGGCGACGTCTACGCCCCCAACCTCGGCTGGGACGGGGTAAACATCGGCGATCAGATGCGCGAGCAGTTCTCCGTGCCGGTGCAGGTCACCTCGATTTCCAGCGCGATTGTCGGCTCTGAGATGCAATCCACCGCAGACCTGGACACCCCGTCGGTCATGGCGCTGTTTGCCGACGACTCCCTCGCCTGCGCCATCTCCAGCCCCGAAGGGGTCAACCCCATCGAGGTCGAGCAGGGCGAGCTGACCACCCAGGGCCTGCTGGACGCCATCGATGTGCCCACGATCCGCACCCTGCGCCAGGCGGTGGAGGACGCCGGGGAGGCAACCCGTTCCGCGCTCGACAGCCGCGCCCGCGGCCTTGGCACGCTCGTGGCTGGGCTGTGCTCCGACCACTGCCCCAACACCGTGGTTGTTGCTGGCAGTGCGTTTATCGACGACCCCCTCGCCTCCGCCCCCTTCGCCCGCACCGTCCGCGAACATACCTCCGGCCCTATCGATCTGCGCCTGATCCCTAGCCACAAGGATGTGGTGCGCGACATCGCCCGCGCCGTGGCGTTGGATTACGTGCTTCGCGAGCCCCTGGCGGTTGCGGGGGCGTAATGCGCAAGGTCGCCTGGGTTATTCCCCTGCTGCTGGCCGGCTGCTCCGCAGAAGTTCCGGTTGAGCCGCTGCAGACCGAGGCAGTACCGACGCAGACGCAGGAGCAGTATGAGGGCCTTGAGGGGGTCGTCGCAAAGATTGAGGAGGCGACAAACACCGAGGTGGGCGTCGCTCTTTACGACGGCACCACCCTCACCCAAGCCGGCTCCCTGGACACCCTGCCGGCCTGGTCCACCATCAAAATCCCCATCGCACGCGCCGCCGAACGGCACTGCGAATACGACCACGCCACCATCGCGGACTTCACCCAGGCCTCCATCGAATGGTCCGACAACGACTCCGCCCGCGCCCTATGGGACTGCATGGGCGACGACCTCGAAGCCGCCAAACTCGTCGGCGAGGAAATCGAAAAAGCCGGGCCGCACGTCAACGTGCGCAGCGCGTTTGGCACCACCAGCTGGACGTTCGCCGACCAGGCTAAATACGCCCACTACTTAAGCACCCGCGACCAATCCCAACCCGTCCTGGCGGACATGCGCAACATCACCGAAGACCAGGCCTACGGGCTCGGCCAGTTGGGGGTTCCGTTCAAAGGCGGCTGGTCAGACGTGGAGGAAGACGGCTCCTGGCACACCCGCCAACTCGGCTGGATCAAACACGTTGGGGTAGCCATCGGCGCGCGCAGCGCCGACGGCAGCTACGAGGACACCATGGATGCCCTCGACCAAGTCGCCGAGGCTATCGCCCCATAAACTTATCGGCGATCGGGCGCAGGTATGGCTCGATGAACTTCACAATCGCGGCCAGGATCGACAGCACCGTCAACACAATGCCCACGGTCCGACGCACGTCGTCCGGCGACTTATCGCCGACACCCGCGAAGACCAACTTCTTCGGCGTGGTGTTCGGGGTTTCGTTGCCATCCGCCGGACGGTGCAGAACCACCTTCTGGGAACCCTGCGGCATGGATTCCACGTCGGTCGGCTTGTATCCCACCACCGCAGCCGATGCCTCGCCCTCAGCGGTGACCGCACCGGCGAAACCGACACGAGTCACGGTGGGGTTCAGGAACGTGTGCAGGTGGCCGGTCATGCTGTTCTTGTCGTCGGACCACTTGCCGTTCAGACGCTTCAGGTCCGCCAGCTCGCCATAGCCCCACCCCTGCATGGCGCGGCTCATGTTAGCCGTGCTGTGCAGGTTCGCGCCCCAGCCTCCTTTGCCGCCGATGGTGGCGGTGTCCTCCGGGCCGCAGTTGTCCGTACACGTTGCGTTGAACGGGCGGACGTGCGCGAACTTCTTCGCCGCCTCCACCGCACGCTGCAGTGCGATCAGGTTGTAGCCGGTGTCCAGTTGCACCGCGTTGACGTACTTCTCGCGGGTATCCAGGCCCTGTTCTGCAGCAACCGTGCGGAGCGTTTTTCCGTCGTACGGCACGTTCTGGTCCCACATGTCGCCGCGGAGCTTGCGCAGTTCACTGATGCCGGTTTCCGCATCGTTGGTCAGGTTGAACTTCGTCTCAAGCGCGATGACCTGGTCGGCGGGCTGGTTGAGTTCCACGCCGGTAACGGGGGCCGGGTCGGCTGAAGCTGCGGGGGCGAGAGCGAGTGCTGTGGCTGCCGCGGTCGCTGCGGCGTATAAACGGATGCGCATAACCCGAGGGTAGCGCGTACCACGCCATAAAGAGCACTGGCACGGCAATGTAAAGGAACTGCGGGGCGCCAGGCCAGAGCACCACCGAAGCGTACGGGGCCATCAGCACCATGAGCGCCACCGAGCCGTAGCGTTCGAAGACGAACACGCCAAGCGGCACGATCCATACCCAGTGGTGGTACCAGGAAAACGGACTAACCAGGCACGCGGTCAGGCCGATGAAGGAGACGGCGAGGGGTGCGGGGGCTCGTCGACAAGCAAGAAGCGCAAGGATGGTCACGGCGGCACACAGCGTGAGCCACAACAGCGTCGAATCCATCCCGGCGCGGGCCAGCACTTGGCGTATGGACTGCGCCCCCGGATTCTCGTCCACCCCAATCCGTTGCGTGCTGAAGATCGCGCGCGTCCAAAAGTTCGGCGCGTCCACCACGTTCATCCCGCTCGCCGCAGTGCACACAAACGTGAACGCGGCAACGAATGTTGCTCCCCACCTGCGCTGATAGATCAACAACACAATGAAAAACGCGGGCGTGAGCTTGATCCCCGCAGCCAGGCCCGTCCCGATGCCCGGCAGCCTGTTCTTCGGCAGGAAATCCAGGCACACCAGCCCCATGAGCAGCAGGTTCACCTGCCCGAAGTACAGCGTGCCCTGCACCGGCTCCGTGCACAGCACGAAAAAGGCCACCAGCGGCACCACGTGCTTCTTGCTTATCGACGACCCCCACACCACCCCGGCCAACACCACCACACTGGCCAACTTCCAGGCGACGCCGAACCACTCCTCGGTTGGCAGCCACGAAAACACCACGCCCGCAAACGGCGGATACGTAAACGGCAAGCCCGGCAACAGGTCGTGCGCATAGAGCGGCAGGTGGTCCTTCACCTGCTGCCCGCCCAGCACGTAGACGTGGAGATCACTTGGGTAGGCGGTGGAAAACGCAGTCTCCAACGGCGTAGTGATGTAACGATAAACCGCTACTGCAAGAACAATGAGCAGGAGAATCACAAGTCGAGCCCGTCCAGGATCGCATCCATGGCGTCAGCGACGTCGGTGCGCCACAGCGTGTCCACCTTCGTATCCGCACGCCCCGGCCCGCCATTGATCACAGCGGTAGGTTTGCCCTGCTTCTTCGCATCCAGAATGAACTTGTAGCCGCTCATCACCGCAAGCGACGTGCCAATCGCAACCACACCCGTCGACTCCGCCAGCCACTGATCGGCCTGTGTTCGCGTGGCCTTTGGCACGTTCTCGCCGAAGTAGACCACGCTAGGCTTCAGGCGCTCCGAACCACAGTTCGGGCAGGTGATCATGCGGAAGCGCTCCACGTCCTCTTGGCGCAGTTCCACGTCGCCGTCCGGGTTGATCATCGTCCCGACCACCTCGACAGAATTGAAGTAGTTGGGGTTGGCGGCGGTGAGGAGGTCGTCGATAAGCGATCGCTCATGCATCACATTGCAGTCCAGGCACACCACATGCTCCATATCGCCATGCAACGCAATCACGTTTCGCGAGCCCGCCTGTGTGTGCAGTCCATCGACGTTTTGCGTGACAATGCCACGAATCAGGCCGGCCTGCTCGAGCTCCGCAAGCGCAAAATGCGTCCGGTTTGGCCGCGCCGCCCGCATGAACTGCATACCGACGAACGCACGCGCCCAATACCGACGCACCTGACGCGGCGAATGCGCGAACTCCTGAAACGTCATCGGACGGCCCTTGGTCAAACGGCCGGTTTCGGAGCGATAGTCGGGAATGCCCGAATCCGTCGACACACCCGCGCCCGTGATGACCAGCGTTTTTGGGTTCCTTAACTGTTCTATGACGCGTTGCTGCGCGTTCGGGGTCGGCGTTGCCGTTTCCTTGACCACCCGCTCAATCGAACGCACAGCGGACCGATGCGCCATCGCAATCGCGGGGTCGTCGAAGAAAGTTTCCATCGCCAGGCAGTGTACAAACCACCTAGGATTTCCTGCATGGGGGAATGGAAAACCGAAATCAGAACCAACCTTGTCGACGTCCGGGGGCAGACATATCTCAGCAGCGACCTGCTTCGCCTATCCACGTCACACGCGCTGGCGCGCCGCTCGTTCGACGCCTTGAAGGTCCACCAGCAGCACTGGGCCCGGGCCTACTGCGCGGGCCTTGCCGTCCACGCCGCCGTGATCACCGGTCGCGCCTCCGCGTACCTCAACGACATGTGGGTCGTGAACACGCCGCTAGACCAGGTCGCGCTGGTGTTGCCGTCGGTGCCACGGCGCTCAACATGGCCCGCCGGCGTGCGCTACGTGCAACGCACACTCCCCGCCTCCCGGATCCGCCGCGGGGAAGCCATGTCCACTACGTCACCATTGCAAACCTTTCTGGACATTGCCCGCCTCGACGGCTTCACCCACGCACTCGTCGCCGCAGACTGGCTCGTCCAACGCGGTGGCTTCACACCGGCCCAGCTGCAGCACCTCGTCGAAACTGAGCCGCGCTTCCCAGGCAAACCCGCCGCCCGCCTGGCCGCGCAGCACGCGTCGACCCTGTCCGAATCCGCACCCGAGGCCTACGCGCGCGCTTTGCTCATCGAAGCCGGCATCACCGACGTCCGCGCCAACGTCACACTCACCCGGTGGAGGTACCGCGTTGACCTGCTGATTAACGGGTGGTTGGGAGTTGAGATCGATGGGCGCGTGAAGTACGACGACACCACCTTCGGCCCTGCGCACAAGGCACTTCTCGACGAGAAAACGCGCGCCGACCGCCTCGGCAACGCCGGCCATCCCCTGCTCCGGTACGCGCCGCGCTACCTGGAGGAGCACCCCGAGGAGTTCGTCGGGGCGGTGCGGGCGCGCCTCGAACTTGGCCGTTAGGTGTGCGAGGTTTTGTTCATATGCAGGGCTCGATATGCGTAAGTGCAGGTCAGCGCGTTTTCAGAAATTTCGGCCAATTTTCCGCAAAACGCCGTGACCAGGGGTTACGCATATCGAGCCCTGCATATGAAGCCGCGAAGGGCCTACCGGAACGGGACCTCACCGATCGTGCGGCGCAGCTTCCGGGTCCGGAGACGTTCGGGGCGCCGGGCAAGCTTCTCCATCGCACGCACGGCACACATGACGTGGGCTTCCTTGGAGTTGGAGTAAAACGCCTGGGCGCCGGCGGGCAGTTTCGGCACGGCATGCAGCGGCAGGTCGGACACCGCGAGCAGGGCGCCGTACGGGACGCGATAACGGTAACCGTTGGCGGCGATTGTGCAGGACTCCATGTCTACGGCTGCGGCGGTGGATCCCCGGAGCCATTCCCACAGGTCCTGCGGGTCTTTCCACTCCCAGTTCCGGTCGCCGGTGGACAGGACGGTGCCGGTGCGCATCAACGACGTGTCGTCGCCGTACACCTTGGTCACGGCCTTTTCCAGGGTGCGTTGCACTTCGGGGACGGCGGGGATGGGCAGTTCGCGGCGCAGGTAGTCGTCGAGAACGTGGTCGTGGCGTTCGTAGGCGTTGCCGAGGATGAGGTCGCCGATGCGCATGCGGGCGTCCAGGCCGGCGCAGTGGCCGATCATGATCCACGCTTCCGGACGCAGAACGGCCAGCGAGTCGGTGATGGTTTTGGCGTTGGAGGGGCCGACGCCGATGTTGATCATGGTGATGCCGTCGCCGTTTTCGGTGATCAGGTCGTAGCGCGGCATCTGGAACTTCGACCCCAGCTCCAGGTCTTCGAGCGCGACGGTGTCGGAAACTGTTTCGCCGGAGGGGAGGACGAGGCGGGTGTAGCGCGAGTCGGGGTCGGAAAGTTCACGCAGGCCGAAGCGCACGAATTCGGTGACGTGCATGGCGTAGTTGGTGAACAGGATGTAGCGCTGCAGGGTGTCTACGTCGATGCCGGTGTAGTGCTCGAGTCGCGCGATGGCGAGGTCGAAGCGTTGCGGGCCGAAGTGGAACAGGGGTTTTTCCGGACCGTGGAAGGCGTCCCAGTGGCCGTCGACGATGGCGTCGTGGACGTCGTCGAGGGCGGGTCGGGGCAGGTTGCGTGTTTCGTCGATAGGCGGTGTGCCCTTGATGTAGGCGGGCGGGATGACGATATCGGAGTACTCCACACGCATGGAGCACGGATAGTTCGAGGTCAGCGCCTCGAGTTGGGCGGTGAGGTAGTCCTCGAGCAGGTCGGGGCGGGAGAGGACGGCGGAGTAGGTGCCGGCTTTGTCGACGTAGCCGAAGGTTTTGGAGCGGTCGATGGGGCGCCATTCGAGCACGTCAACGGTGAGTTTGGGGTAGCGCACTTCCCCGTAGCGTTCGAAGTCCCCGGCGCGTGCAATGTCGCACGACGCGTTGTACAGGGCTTTTAGCTTTTCGACGACCTCACGTACCTGGTTCATACCCCGCCAGGCTACTCACGAATGAGCACGCGGCGCACGGCTTCGGCGCGGCGACCAAACTCCTCTGCGGGAACGCCTTCGCGGATGCACTGCTCAATGAGTTGCTGCATGCCTGCGATGTAGAACCGGGCCATATCGTCGACAAGCTTCATGTCCGCGTTTTCCCAACGGGCGGCGCGGGGCAGGAGTTGTTCGCGCATGGTGGGCAGCATGACCTCGTAGACCTGGTTATCCAGGAGGCTGTGGATCGGCGAGTCGATGATGCGCGTGGCGGCGGTGTAGTGACCAGCGGTCGCCTGTGCCAGTGCAGTGACCGACGCTTCAAAGTTCTTGTCAATGCTGAATCGTTCCGCGAAACTGCCGTAGGCCGCCAAGACCCACTGCGCTGCGGTGGCGAGCACGAGGGCGTCGCGGTCCTCAAAGTGCTGGTAAAACACCTGACGGCTCACGCCTGCTTCTTTCACGATTTGCGAGACGTTGAGCTCAGCGACTTCGTAGTCGTTGAGGAGGCGCATGGTGGCGTCGATAAGCGCCTTTCGCGTGCGCAGTGCACGCGGGTCTTGGCTGTCCGAGCGGCGGCCCGGGAGGGTAGTTTCAGTCATCCCATGTCTCCAAAAGATTTCCGACATTAGTGTTATGTGGTATGAGCCTAACCGATGACACCCTGGAACTGTTACATGCCCTTATTAGAAATAGATGTGTCAACAATCTCACGACAGATTCTGGACACGAGGAAAGAAACGCCCGCACGCTGCAGGAATTCTTCGGGGATACCCGTGTAGACGTAGAACGCTTCGAACCCCATCCGGGTCGAGTTTCCGTAGCGTTTTCCATCGAAGGCACCGACCCCAACGCTGAGCCACTCACCCTTTTGGGCCACACCGATGTCGTGCCCGTCGACGAGGATAAATGGACAGTTGACCCGTTCGGGGGTGAGATCAAAAACGGCCGCATGTACGGGCGCGGCGCCACCGACATGCTCTACATCACCGCCGCCATGGCCGCCGCTGTCCGCGACGTCGCCCTCTCCGGCACGCAACCCAAAGGCACCCTGACCTTCGTGGGCTGCGCCGACGAGGAAGCCCGCGGCGGCCTCGGCGCGGCGTGGCTCGCCGAAAACGCATCCTTCTCCTGGGCGAACTGCTTATCCGAAGAGGGCGGCTCACACCTGCCCGTGTCTGACGGCTCCGACGCGCTCGTGATCGTCGTCGGCGAGAAGGGCGCCGCACAGCGCCGCTTGACCGTGCATGGCGACGCCGGCCACGGCTCCGCGCCGTTCGGCCGCGACATGGCGGTAACCAAGATCGGTGAGGTCGCGCGCCGCATCGCCACCATCACGCCCGAGGTGCGTAGCGACGACATCTGGGAGGGCTACGTCCGCGCCTGGAAATTCGACCCCGACACCGAAGCGGCCCTGCTGCGCGGCGAAGGCTACGAGACGTTCGGTCAGCTGCAGAGCTACTCCCACGCCATGAGCCACCTCACCATCTCCCCCACCGTGCTGCGTGCCGGCGAGGCGATCAACGTGTTGCCGTCCGTCGCCTGGATGGAGCTCGACATCCGGCCCTTGCCTGGCCAAACGCAAGAAGAGATCGACGATCTGCTGCGGGAAGCGCTCGGCGACCTTGCCGACGAGGTGGAGATCACCCACCTCATCACCGAACCCGGCACCGTCTCCCCCACCTCGGGCCCGCTTTACGACGCCATCGTGGACACCTTCCACGAATTCTTCCCCGACGTCCCCGTCGTCCCGACGATCGCGGCGGGTGGATCCGACCTGCGCTTTGCTCGTCGTAAAGGTGGCGTCGGCTACGGATTCGCCCTCCACGGGCGCGGCGAAACGCTGGGGTCTGTTCTAGGTGAGCTCCACAGCCACGACGAATCCGTCTCCCTCGAAGACGTCGACCTCACCGTCCGGGCGTACCGTTCCCTGATCCGCCGCTTCGTCGGGGCGTAGTTCCGCCATTTCGGTTCATATGCAGGGCTCGATATGCGTAACCGCTGGTCACCGCGTTTTCCGAATTTCGGCCACAATTTCTCGAAAACCCTCCTACCTGGACTTACGCATATCGAGCCCTGCATATGAAGGTTTCACGCCCTTCCAAGGCTCGCACCACCTGTCACATCTGCCCCATCCGTGACATACTGTCCCGCATGAAGTTTCGTACTCTCGCTATGACCGCGGCGCTGGCCGGCACGATCGCCGCCGCGCCGACCGCCCAGGCTGACGCCATCGACGACACCCTGGCGAAGCTGCCCGCGGGTCCGATCTCCTGCGACCAGGCCTCCCGCTACTGGACCAATGACGCCGACTACCAGCAAAAAGTCCGCCAGGCGCGCACGATCGCGATGTTCGACCGTCGCGGCCCGCAGATCCTGGACGCGCTTTCGCGTGTCGACGAAGCCGCGAACCGCTGCGGCCTCAAAGGTACAACCGGCGGCAACAACAGCAACTCCAACAACGCCAACAACGCTGCGCCGAAGCAAAACGCGCCCGCGCAGCAGCCAGCACCTGCCCAGCAACCAGCCCCGCAGCCAAAGCAGCAGCCGAAGATTCAGCCGCAGTTCCCGGAGCGCATCAACCTCACCCCGGCTGGCGTGCCGTCGGTTGATGTGCCGGTCGCGGGCGTGACCACGCTGCAGTTGCCGGACCTGCTGAAGATGCTGCAGGACGCGTTGGCGCAGATCCTGGCTTACTTCAACATCCAGCTGTAAAGCTCGTTGCCGTCGGCGTGGATGCGCACGCCGGGCGTGGGGTCAAGCCACAGGTCAGTCTGGAGGGTGTGTTCGCCGTCGGTGCAGGTAAACGAGATCGTTTCGTTGGTTTTATCCAGCACCTCAACGCGTGCGCGTGTGAGCCATGCGTTGCGACGACGCACCCCAATCAGCTTCTGGTACTCCCCATAAATCCAGCCGCCCAGGGGTGAGAGTTCCGCCGGGGTGGCTGGCAGGGCGGGGCGGACGGCGTCGTCGGCAGACCAGCCCTCGCCGCGCGTGCCGGTGAAACCTTGCTCGTCTCCGTAGTAGATCGATGGCATACCAGGCACGGTCATCAGAATCGCGGCGGCGAGGACGAGTTTGTTGGTTCCAACCGTGGAGGCGATCCGGTCAACGTCGTGGTTGCCAATGAACGTGTTGGTCAAAAGGTCTGCGGGGTGGCGTTCGAGGGCGTGGGCGAGTTCCCAAAAGTTGGCGTCCACAAGCGATGACCAGGTGGCTTTCCATAGTTCATACTGGGTGACTGCGTCGAGCGTGCCAGCTGCGGCGATCTCTGCGTAGTCGCCGTGGATGACCTCCCCGAGGAACATTGCGTCAGGGAACTCCTCGCGAACGCGGGAGAGCACGTCGCGCCAGAATTCGGACGGGACGGCGTAGGCGACGTCGAGGCGCCACCCCGCGATGCCGCGGCGCAGCCAGTGGCACATGATGTCGACGACCGCATCCCGGATCTCTCGCTCGTCGTGGTGGAGTGTGGCCAGTTCGTTGTGACCCTCCCAGTCCGTGTCGCCGGCAAGACCTTGCTCAACCCAAGGGTGGGTGCGGGCCACGTGGTTAAAGACCCCGTCGAGCATTATGTTGATGCCACGGGTTGCGCAGGCGTTGATAAGCCAGTCGATGTCGGTGTCGTCGCCAAGCCTTGCGTCAATGCGCAGGTGGTCGAGGGTGTCGTAGCCATGGGTGACCGACTCGAAAATGGGACCGAGCAGCAGGCCATTGCAGCCGAGTTCGACCAGGTAGTCCAGCCACGCCTCGAGTCCGCGTAGGCGGTGTGCGGCATCTTTAGTGTCGCGGATCGGCGCGCCGAGCGCGGCGAGCGGGTAGACGTGCCACCAGATTGTGCGATCCAACATGTGCCCGAGCCTACGCACCGAGCAGCGCCAGCGGTACGACCGCGATTCCGTCGGGGCGGCGGTAGGCGCGGGTGCCGGTGGTGAGGATCACCGCGTCCACAACATCGTCCGGGAGTTTCTCGCGCAACCAAAGCAGGTGCTTGACGTCGTCGTCACCCACGTTGGCGGCCAGTTTGACCTCCAATGCCACGATCGCACCGTCTTGGTCCTGCGCAATGAGGTCGACCTCTCGATCCCCTTTGACCGTGCGGAAGTGGCCGACGGTACCGAAGGATGCTTGCGCCGCTACCCGCACGGTGAGGGTGGCGAGCGACTCGAACAGTGGTCCGAGCAGATAGTTAAACCGCCCCGTGAGTTTCGCAGCTGGAATCTCCAGCAGACGCAGGACAAACGCTGGGTCCGCAAGCTGGTGTTTCGGTGCTTTCGCGAGGCCAGCGAACGGGGAGCGTCGCATATCCCAAGCTGGCACGGGGTCCAGCATCCACAACTCGGCGAGTTTTTCTCTGTACACCATCGTCGTGGATTTAGCGGGTTTGTTGGTTTGTCCGGGCGTGGCTGCGTCGAGAATCTCCTGGTAGCTCGTCGTCGTGGAGCTGGCTGCTGCGTACGCCGCTAGCCAGTTCATCAACGCTGTTGGGTTGCGCGCGGTGTAGCCCTGCTCAGGGAGGTCGCGATCCACCACACGGGTGAGATAGGAGTCCAGCTGCTGGTTGCGGAGTACCGGTGGCGCTTCATAGAAGCCCGGGAAGCCGCCGGACGCTATCGCGTCAATGTAGTCTTTCAGGGTTTTGTCGGTCTCGCCTGCGATGGTTGCGTCACCTTGAAAAAGTTCGCGCATGCTTATCGACGACTCCCAGCCACGCCGTTCAAACAACGCCAACGGTCTCATTCGCATTGACAAGATGCGCCCTGCTCCGCTGTGAGTATCAGTCCCGGCTACGGGAGTGGCTGAGCCGGTCAGGAGAAAACGCCCGGCGGGAGCACCATTATCCACCGCCCGCCTGACGTAATCCCAGGACTCGGGGTGGCGCTGCCATTCATCGATCAAGATCGTGCCATCAGGGCTTGCGGTGAACGCCGGATCCGAGGCGAGAACTCCGGCACCCTCATCCGTGTCGAGCTTGAGCACCGTCGACGCTCGCCGGCGCGCAGTTTCGGTTTTGCCGACACCTTTCGGCCCCTCAACCGCAATAGCAGACGCATACGGAAGGAGCTGGTCAAGTTGGGTGTCTACGGCCCGTTGCAGGTATCCCATAGACACGAACCATACCAATTTTCCGTCGTGAATCGGTCGTTTTTTCCGTCATGAATCGGTCGAATTTTCCTCCCTGCGCCCGATGAGCGGCTGCAGGCCCTTGGCAATGCGTTCCTTCCATGCGGAGGCGATTTCTTCGTAACCGCTGTCGTGGGGGCGCATGCCGCGGTGGGTGAAGTTGACCTTGGTTTTGCCGGACTCGTCCTCTTCGATGTCGAAGATAAGCGACGTGTCGTCCCACTCGTGGTCTTCCTTGGGGTTGTCGGTTGGTTCGACGTCCCAGACGATGCGCTTGCCGTCGTCGGCTTCCTTGACGGAGAAGCCGACGTAGCGGTCATCGTCGGAGTAGTGGAACTCGGAGCCTTGTTCGGCGGCGTCGCCTTCGACGCGTTCATCCCACCAGGTTTTGGGTTTGGTGATCGCTTGGTAGACCTCTTCGCGCGTGGCGGGGACGGAGAAGGAGGCGGTGAAGTCGCGGATGGCTTGGGCTGTGGTGCCGTCGGCAAACTCGTAGTCCGACAGCGTGTGGTCCGGGTCGTAGATGGAGATGTTGTAGCCCTCGTCCCGGTACTGCATGAGGCCGTCTTTGATCAGGTCGCGGCCGGCCTTGTTAAATGCGGTCACGCCAGAGACGTCAAGGATGAGGTTTGTGCTGGTCAGGCGACGCTGGGAAAGACCACGGAGGATCTTCTCGGCAGAGGTGAACGTGATCATGCCTTGTAGTTCGACGATTTCGGCGTCATCGCGGCGTTCGATCCGGCGGATGCCCGGCGCGAAGTAGAAGTTCGACGACAGCAGGTTCAGGCCCATGGAGCTGGACAGTTCCTGGAAGATTTTTACTCCGCGCACGGAGTTGCCCTGTTTATCCAGGCGCGGGCTTAGCGACGCAATACCTAACTGGCCCGGCAACGTCCCGATCAAGCCACCGGCCACGCCTGACTTCGCGGGGATGCCGACGTTGACCATCCAGCGCCCGGAGGCGTCGTACATGCCGGCGGAGACCATCACGGCTTGGGCGAGTCGGGCCGCTTCCGCCGAGACGATGCGCTCCCCGGTGACGGGTTGGATGCCGGCGTTGGCAAGGGTTGCCGCCATCACCGCGAGGTCCTTGACGGTGGCCAGGATGGCGCACTGGGCGATGTAGGAGGCGACGGCGTCGTGGGCGTCGTCGCTAATGGTTCCAGCTTCACGCAGCATGTGGGCGAACGCCTTGTTGCGGTCGGCAGTGGCCTTTTCGGATTCGAATACCTGCTGGTCGATGCGCAGTTCGCGGCCGGCGAGGCGGGAGAAGTAGGCGCGGATTTTCTCGCTGCGCTGCTCCACGGGGATGTCGGGGCCACCGATGAGTTGGTTGACGGTGATGGCGCCGGCGTTGATAAGGGGGTTGGCGGGCCGGCCTTCGCTATCAAGCGAAAGTGCGTTGAAGGCCTCGCCGGAGGGCTCGACGCCGACGTGGGTGTGGACCTCGTCGGGCCCGTACATGTCCAGCGCGAGCGCGTAGACGAACGGTTTGGAGATGGACTGGATGGAAAACTCGTAGTCGCAGTCCCCGACCGCGTAAAGCTGTCCGTCCGCAGTGCAGAGTGCGAGGCCGAGCTTGTCGGGGTCAGCGTGTTTGAGCACGTCGATGTAGTCGGCGCGGTGGCCGGAGTCGTGGTCGCGCACGGATTCGACGATGTCCTGCAGGTATTCAGTCACTGGCGAACGCATGCCGCAAGTGTAGGACCTGCGGAGGATACTAAGGCCGCTTGGTCAGACGGGCCCCGCACTCCCCTGGCCGGTCGTGGGGGCGCAACTGCACCTTGAAGCCGTCGAGGCTTTCCTCCAAGAACCCTTCGTGCAGCGCACAGATGACCGGGGCAGGGCGCTTGCCACTCTCCGTGATGAAGGGACAGGCGTTGAGGCCGAGTTCCCGCACTTTCCGCGTTGTGGCGTCGGGGCGGTGCAGCGGATCGAAGCCCATCTCCCGCAGCATCTCGGCGGTCTGTCGCTCCGCACAGTCCAGGTCTGTTGCGGTACCGCTTTCAGGGCGGGCGTTGATCCGGTTGGCCCATTCGCGGCCGATGGCCTTAGCGGTGGTGGCGGTGGCGTCGTCAGGCAGTTTGCTCGCAAGCACCTCCACCAGTGCCACAATTGCGCGCGATGCACTGCTCGTGCGTGCAACCCGAGCGGTGTACACGTGCGACGGGCGGCCCCTGCCTGATCCGGTAGCGACGTGGCGGCTGACCACGCCTGCGCTCATCAGTTCGTCGAGGTGGCCGCGCACTGTGTTGGGGTGCATGCCAAGCGCCTCGCCGATCTCGGCGACTTGGACTCCCTCAGGGTGGCGCTGCACCTCGTGGAACACGTCGACCTGTTTCGCGGTCAGCCGGTGAACGGCTGCGATCAGCTCACCAGATGGTCGCGGTGCATGTCTGCGTTCCATGCGCATTCTCCTGGACGTGTTACGGGCATTCCTGAAATTATATGCCTTACTGAGTTGTACTCCAATTTGATTTTCGCGAGTCGTACAATGAGTGTTACGCAAACTCACTACTAAGGAGCCGTCCGTGGCGCGCAACACCCACATCGCAGCTTGGTCCGTGGTCGCGGCCCTGATCACTGGGACTGCATCCGCAGCAACACTCCTGGCGCCTGCCCAAGGCGAGCTTCCAACTGGCGACGACGTCGTCCACGTTGATGTGGACATCGAAGGCATGCGGTTTATCCCCGACCGTGTCGAGGTTCCACGTGGCACCAAACTCGTGGTCAACCTGACAAACTCCGGCGACAAAGAACACGACCTGAAAGTTGGCGAGGGCTACTCGGGACGACTCAGCCCCGGCGAGAGCGCGAGCGCCTATTACGGCGAGTTCAACGTTGACACACTCGGCTGGTGCACCATCGCGGGACACAAGACGATGGGAATGCTCTTTAGGGTCGACGTGACGCCTTAATCAGCGCAACCTGCGCCTTTACCGCGCGGGTCAGCAGCGGGATAAACGCCACAAGCACGCCAAACACGAGGAAGGACAGGACAATCCGCGCGTAGGAGTTGTTCACCGCAAGCCATGCCAAAAGGGCCACGTTGAATAGGCCGACGCGCAGGTAGGCACCACGGTTGAGTTCCCGCAGTCCGGACTTTACCGCTGCTGGACCGCCGCCCATCATGGTTGGCATGAGGTAGCTCATCGCGCCGATGAGCAGTTGTGCTGCAAACCCGAGCAGCAGCGGCAACGTTGGAATGTCGGCAGATCCGCCGAACAGGCGCACTGCGTACCAGGTCAGCCCGCCAATCAGCCACGCAACCGCGAACAGGGCCGATAGCGCTGGGTAGGTGATGCGACCTCGGGGATCGCGAAGCACCGTCAGCGCGTTAACCACAAAGCCCTGGTAGAGCCACGCCCAGCCCGCAACGATCACCATGGTGCCGATGCCGGTAACCACGGACATCCGCAGCAGCGCACCCGCGACCGCCACGGTGACGCCAGCGCCAGCGAGCACCAGTGCCACACCGACCCTCCCCACGGCGCGCGTGCGCCACATCGCGGGAAACAGCACGCTCAGCGCGCCCATGGCTGCAAAGCCGACGAAGCCGCCAACGTTGATGAACATGTGCGCCTGGCGCACCGCACCGTGCCACTGACCAGGCAGTCCGGCCGACAGCGCCGCGCCGAACAGCGCACCGACCGGCAGACAGCACGCCGAGGCCACGAAGCCGTACACACTCGCATTGCTTCGTTGCGACGCCCTCACCTGCCCCGCCAACACCACCGCATGCCACGCCACCACAATGCCGACGACCAGCGCGCCGACCCAGGTCAGCCAGTACCACAGCAGCATCTGGCCAATCAGCGTTGCGACGATGCCGGCGTTGAGCAGATAGGTGCGGGTGAGCTGGGCGGGGCGGGTGGCGTCGTCAAGCTTGCGCCCCAGGAAGCGCTCAGTGAGCGTCTGCGACCACAACAGGATCGAGTTTGTCAGAATGCCCAGCGTAAAAATGTGGATGAGCAGCCACGATCCCTCAGGGATGAACGGGTGGACAAGCCCCACGATGATGAACACGCCCATCCAAATGCTCACCGGCTTGGAGGCTTTGCGGTGCCACGCCCGCGGATTCATATCAGGCATTGACCGACCCCGACTTCGGGTTGTCGCGGAAGCACCACCACGTGGCCGCCGCGAACACAACCGCAGATACGGCCAGCACGAACAGCACATTCTCGTACGACTCGGTGTACGTCGCGCCACCATCCAGACCCCGCTGGAGCAGCGAACCGGTCAGCGCGACGGTGGTCAGGGTGCCGAACTCGTAGGAGACCTCCTCCACACCCGCCGCCATGCCGGAACGGTTCATCGGAGCCGCGCCAATGATCGCAATCGACGACACACTCATCACCGAGCCCACCGCAAAGCCCAACACCGCAAGCGACACAACCTCGAACAGCACGCTATGCGACGACGCGCCCACCACCAGCAGACCAGCCCCCACCACCGATAACGCGAAACCACCAGCGATCAACGGCATGAAGCCAACCTTGTGCAAAAACGCACCACCGAGCGTCGACGCGGGAATGGCGGCCACGGCCATGGCGACGACGGTGGTGCCGGCCTTCAGGGGCGTAAATTCGTCGACAAGCTGCAGCTTCTGCGTCGTCATCAATTCCGCGCCCGCCATGATGAACATGCCACCCGCCGCGGCAACAACGCCGCCGGTGAACATGCGGGACCGGAAGATGTCGAAGGTGAGCAGCGGGTCATCGAGGCGCGCCTGACGCCGCACAAACAGCCACGAGCCCAACACGCACGCCACGATCGAGCCGACCAGCAGCGCGACGCTTTGGGTGTTCGCAGCCTGCTTGATCGCCATCGTCAGGCCCGACAGCGCAACCAGCGAATACAGCGAAGATATGACGTCCCACGCCTTGTTCGGATTCGGCAGATTCGGCGGCGCCAGCCACACCGTAAGCACGAGCGCAAGCAACACAATCGGCACGTTGATGAGGAACACCGAACCGACCCAGAAGAACTCCAGAAGCAGACCACCAACCACCGGTCCGAGCGCGCCGCCAACCACGGCAACCGCGCCCCAAATACCGATGGCAAGGTTGCGCTCACGCTCGTCGGAAAACGTCAGACGGATCAACGCCAACGTCGCCGGCATCATCACAGCCGCACCAACACCCAACATGGCGCGCGCCGCGATCATCTCAGCCGTGCCCGGCGCGAACGCCGCACCCAGCGACGCCACACCGAAAATCCCGAGACCGATCAGGAACATCTTGCGGTGGCCCACCCGGTCCCCCAGCGTGCCTGTGCCAAGCAAAAGGCCCGCAAGTGCAAGCGGGTAGGCGTTAATGATCCACAGGCCCTCGCTGGGACCTGCGCCGAGACTACGTTCAAGCGCGGGCAACGCCGTGTACAAAATTGAATTATCCAGCCCGATCATGAGCAGGCCGAGAGATACAACAGCAAAGAAGCCCCAGCGCTGCGCGGGTGTGCTGGTGGATTCCATGCGGGGAATACTACCGCGCGGTTCTTTTTCACCTTGTCGCAGGATCTACGCCAGGTAGGCCGCACCTTGCTGCATAAGTCGCTCTAAGTACAAATAGCGCTGCTTAGTCACCCAACCACTGCCTTTACCGGACGCAGTATTTTCAATTTCACTTGGCAAAGTCCGATGCGCTCCAAGTGGTTGCGTTTCGTCCTTTGAGGTCAACACAAACGCTTGATACCGACCTTCAACCCCACTGCCATCACACCATCCATTTTGAGATAGCTCTTCAATGGCTTGCGCGATTTTCCGCAGTTCAGGCCTGTTGCGGTCTTTTGCCTCTTTCCTTAAGAGCCGCGCCTCGTTCAAATTCCAGGTGATATTGTCCTGCCGATACTTGACCGCAGGAATCTCAGTTTGAATCTTTCTGTCAACATAAAACGCAAGATGACGCACAGGACGAAACGTTCGTCCTGATTTACAGACATACACAGACGTCTTTTTATAAAGCTCCCATTCCTTCTTTCCAGGAACTAACAAAGTATCTGCTGGTTCGGTCGGGCGCCGGTTGTACAGGGACTCAACGCGGTCTACTGCCTTAAGAAAATGCTCGAACGCAGGATCAACATAGTTCGCCACCGCAAATATTCGATCGCATTCAAACGGGACATCGGTATCAAGAATCGAATCGTGGTGAGCCACGCGATTACGAAAGTTCCTAATCCCTTCCACTGCGGCGCCAACTTCGCTACGACTTCGGGCATAAGGGAACGCGCGTTGCAAACAGAGGCGCCAGAGCTCGTCGTTGCCTTTTCCGAGCATTCGAGTCCAAAATCCGAAATGCAAGTTCGCGGTTATCTGCTCCCGCGAATCTCGGTGGTGGGGACTTAATCCCTCCCTTGTGTCTTCAACCCTTTCCCGGACTCCTTCTCCAATTAAAGGATTTCGAGAGAATATCCACGGCACTGAGCCAGCATCGTGTTCGAAATGCTCCCTGAGAGCCTTATCGATGACGTTTCTCAGCCCAACTTCAAAATGGGCAAGTAACTCCAGACCTGCAGAGGCAACCTCCCCAGCCCAAAGATAAAGCTCTCTGGCTTTCTGCACATCGTTGTTTGCTTCCTGCAGATACGGCGCAAAGCGCGAGTCACTGACGAGCTTTGAGAAGAAAAACTCGGAAGCAGGACCTTCAACCCCATCTAAGGACCCCAAAGTGTCAACCCCCTTGACCTTTTATGAATGTGCGCACAAATCCAGCACCTATGCTTGGACGTAGCGCCCTTTAAGTGTAATCTCTTTCTCGTACGCCCCGGTGTCGCCTCTGCTCAAGCAAGCGCCCGGGGCTTAAAATTTCCGGGTTAAGTAGCAAAATGTGTGTCCGGTCGGCGTGTCGTCGGTCGGACACTTTTTGTGCTATTTCATGGGGCCTTTTCTGATTCGTATCGAGTGGTTGTATTCGGTTGGGATAGCGTTGTCGTAGAAGGCTGGTCGTCCTGTTTCTTGGTCGGCTTTGTTGTGGTCTTCTTCGGCAAGATCGTTGACTTTGGCGAGTTGGTCTTGTCCGAAATTGCACTGCCTGGCGATCGTGAGTGGATCGTCAGGTCCGTCTAAGAGTCTCACGCGGGTGCAACGGTGAGGGGTGTAGAGAACGCACGGTGGGCGGTTGCGAATAAGTGACCACGCTGGCAGCCGAGAGGTACGAGCGATGAAAGATCAGCTCGAGCATTAGCGAACGTACTGACGTCGCTTTATTAGGTGTACTGACCGGGTACGTTGCGGGCACGCCGGTTCGGCGCACCGCCACAGCCGCTTGCGCCACACCAGCAGCACCGGCCGCCCCGCCGAGGGGATGTCACGCACCAGATGCTCACGCCGGCCGCGGGCCACCGCGACCACCCCGCACCGCGGGCACCCGGTCACCGACTCGGAGGTCTCCACCAACAGCTCCAGCTCACCGCCGTACTCACCGGCGGCAAGCACCACCAACCCCGAGATGCCGAGCATCGCAGCGGGCAGGACGGTAGCCTCAACACTCACCTGGGACTCCTCTCGATCCGTTGCTTGGTCGCTACGAATCGTGGAGTCCCAGGTCCGTCTTCACCAGCCCAACCCGGTCAGCGCGTCGCAACCCGGCTACCACGCTTGGTGAGGAAGATCTGCTAACGTGGGTTCGGCGACGGCCCGGGCACGTCCTTGTTCCTAACCGTCGTGCGCTGGGGTCCGCGTGGACCGCTCGGCCAGCGTCCATCCAGTCAGGAGGCAGTCAGCAGATGTTCGACGACAACGGCTCATTCCTACTCGCCATGTTCGAGTTCTTCATCTTCTTCGCATGGTTCATGTCCCTGTGGTGGATCTTCGGAGATCTCTTCCGCAGCAAGGACCTCGGCGGCTTCGCGAAGGCGCTGTGGGTGGTGTTCATCGTCGCGCTGCCGTTCATCGGAATGCTCGCGTACCTGCTTGTTCGAGGTCGGGGGATGACCGACCGCGCGGCCGAGGCGCACCAGGAGCTCCAGCAGCGGCAGGAGGAGTACATCAAGTCCGTCGCCGGCGGCTCCGCCGGATCGAGCCCGACCGATGAGATCGCCTCGGCGAAGGCCCTTCTCGACTCGGGAGCGATTACCCAGCAGGAGTTCGACCAGATCAAGGCAAGGGCGCTCTCCTCGGTCTGACCCTGGTCCGCTCACTCGCCAGCCGCAGCGTCGCGGTCCGAGGGCGAAGAAGTACCGTTCTAATGACAACACCCCGCAGGGAAACCTGCGGGGTTATTTTTGGGTTAAGGGTCAAAAAGGGGTTAAGTAGCAAAATGTGTGTCCGGTCGGCGTGTCGTCGGTCGGACACTTTTTGTGCTATTTCATGGGGCCTTTTCTGATTCGTATCGAGTGGTTGTATTCGGTTGGGATAGCGTTGTCGTAGAAGGCTGGTCGTCCTGTTTCTTGGTCGGCTTTGTTGTGGTCTTCTTCGGCAAGATCGTTGACTTTGGCGAGTTGGTCTTGTCCGAAATTGCACCGCCTGGCGATCGTGAGTGGATCGTCAGGCAGTTGCGTTTTTGCATACAGGCACCACTCGAGCATTTTTCGTTGGCGTTCTCCTGACCTGCCGCGGTGTGCATCGGCGATGCGTTTGAGCTGGGCGTTGATGCCGCCTTCGAGGCTGTTGGTTGTTGAGACCCACCGGTTTGGCTCGAGTGCGTTTTTGGGCGGCTGCAGGTAGGTAAACAGCCATCCTTTCCGTGAGAGGTGCAGCAGGGAGTTGTATGCCTTGCGAACTCGCAGGTGGGTCCATTCCCACTGGTGATTCAGCGTGCGCCGTTCTTTTGGCACGGGGGTCTTTTCGTCGAGGAATGCTTTATAGACCTGTCCGAAGTCGTGGAGACGCAGTGTCCATTCGCGTGCCTGGTCAAGTGTGGTGATGCGGGTCAGTTTCAACGCCAGTGCGTAGATCGCCTTGCCCGCGTCGGTGCGTGGTTGGGTCGACGTGTAGCGACGGATCGCGCGTTGGGCATGGACTAGGCAGCGCTGAATGAGCGTGTTTGGCCAGCACGCTTTAATGGCGGTGAGTGCTCCTTGTCCGCCGTCGAGGACCACACATAGTGGCTCGGCGATCTTTTTGAGCAATTGGGTGTAGGCGTGGGCGGTTTCGCTTTTCGCCCAGTGCCATGCGATGACGTGGTCATAGCTGGCCGCGACGAGGAGGCAGCCAGCGGCGGTGTAGGTACCGTCGATGAAGATCTGGTCATAGACGCGGTGAGGTTCACCATCGTTGGGCACATCGATGAGCCAAAACGGCGCGAATCGGCGATCTAGGGTCCACCGGCTGATGTTTCGCAGGCGAGCGACCTCGGCTAATGAGGCGGTGCAAGTCGCATAAGAGATGAACGCTTGAAAGTCGCGAGTTTGGGTGTGATCGGTGCGGCGGCGTGTCGTCGAGCTGCCGCAATCTGGGTTTTTGCACCGCCACCTGGTTGTGCCTTTGGAAGTGGTGCCATTTTTCTTCATTTCCCCAGCGCATACTGGGCAACGTGGTCTGTTTCTACTCACCCAGAAAGCACACCAATCCCCGACTAGCACATGAGGATGCCATTCCGGTGGATTGAACGAGAATCGAGCATATATAAGGTGCGAAACCTTATATACGGCCGATTTATGCCGTCTGAGCAGTGAGGACTGCGAAAATCAGACACACATTTTGCTACTTAACCCAAATTTCCTACCACCTTCAGGGGTCAAAACAGCAAAAGCCCCGACCCACACTCCGGAGAGTATGTGTCGGGACTTAGTTTGTGCCCGGGGGGGGACTTGAACCCCCACGTTCTTGCGAACACTGGCACCTGAAGCCAGCGCGTCTGCCAATTCCGCCACCCGGGCGGGCGACTTGATAAATATAGAACGACCCGCGTGAAAAGTACAAACCGCCAGTCCACACCAGGTTTTAGACACGCGCGCCGCGTTTTCGGATAGGTCGTGTCGGGGTGGGCACCTATACTGTCCGAGTTACTTAAATTCGCATGTGAAGAAAGGAGGTGCGTGGGAAGTGGCGGTAATGGACAAGCTGGCAAAGCTCGATAGTTCTCTGCAGCGTGGCTTGGATAACTCTATGGCTGCGCTGTTTGGCGGCAAGGTTGTGCCGGAGGAGATTGAGGTGCTGGTCAAGCAGGAGGCACAGGATTCGCTGGTGGTCACGGATCGGGACGAGTATGTCGCTCCGAATGTGTACGCAGTGGGTGTGTCTTCGAAGGACTTGGAAAACTTGTCTAGGAATCGTGATCTTCCTGCGGACCTCGCCGATCAGCTCATGCGGTACGTGCGTAATAAGCAGTGGTTCTTGGATGGGCCGGTTGTTGTGCGTATCGCTGAGGAGTCGGGTTTGAGGACGGGTCAGCTCCGTGTGTCGTCGTATATCGACACGATGCCGGATGTGGTGAGTGGATTCGACGCCATTGTGGCGGAGCCGAAGAAGCGTGCTCGTGCCTTGAGCTCGGAGAGTAAGGAGGATGCAATGTCCGAACCGAATGCCGCCAATCCTGCAAACGGTGGCGAGTCAACTGGGCAGAATGCCACGGTGAGCCTGCTGCTGCAGGATGGCTCTTCGCGTACGTACTTGGTGCACGAAGGGTCCAACATTTTGGGCCGTTCGAATGATTCTGATTTCCGTCTGCCGGATACGGGTGTGTCGCGTCAGCACGCGGAGATCACCTGGGATGGCCAGGTTGCGGTGTTGGTGGATTTGCAGTCCACGAACGGCACGACGGTCAATGACGAGCCGGTGGATAACTGGATGCTGGCGGATGGCGACGTGATTACGCTGGGCCATTCCAACATCGAGGTTCGTATTGTTGGCGGCCAGGATGAGGTGCCGATGAATGCGAATGAGCCGGACTTCACGGATTCGGTGTCGCACCCGAGTACTGAGTATTTCCAGCCGTAAAGCACCGGAAGGTTTGAGATGGATTCCACAATTATCCTCAGCGCGCGTTTTGGTTTGTTGGCGCTGTTGTGGGTCTTCATCCTGCTGGTGATGTGGACGCAGCGTAAGGATGTTGTCTCGGCGGGTGGGGCGGTTCGTCGCCAAGCGGTGGCTTCTTCGCCTGCGCCGAGGGAAAAGGCGCGCACTCTTGCGGTTGTTGCGGGCCCGTTGCAAGGCTCCCACATGGAGATTGCCAGCTTGGAGGAGTTCACTGTTGGTAGGGCTGGTGACAATGACTTCCAGCTGGGTGACGATTATGCGTCGTCACGCCATGCGCGCCTGTTCCGGCGTGGCAGTGACTGGTTTGTGGAGGACTTGGATTCGCGCAACGGCACCTTTGTCAATGGGGTGCGAATTGATCAGCCTGAGCGGGTGACCGTGGGCATGGATATGAAGATGGGACGCACGATTGTGAGGCTAATGCCGTGAAGCTCGCGCTAGATTTCGTCGCCGCGTCCGATCGCGGCCTGGTCAGGACTAATAATGAGGACTCGGCGTATGCGGGTCCGCACTTGTTGGTGCTTGCGGATGGCATGGGCGGCCACGCTGCTGGTGAGGTTGCTTCCCAGTTGATGGTGGAGCACATGGAGCACCTCGACCGCGACCCGAAAGATGCCGACATGTTGGCGTTGTTGGGTGCGGCGGCAGAGGACGCGAATGCGTCCATCGCGGAGTCTGTGGGGACTCACCCGGAGCAGGCTGGCATGGGTACGACGCTGACGGCGTTGATGTTCAACGGCCAGCAGTTCGGTCTGATTCACGTGGGTGATTCGCGAGGCTATTTGCTGCGCGACGGAAAACTTACGCAGCTCACGGTGGATGACACGTTTGTGCAGTCGCTTGTCGACGAAGGCAAGCTCGCCGCCGAGGACGTGTCCAGCCACCCGCAGAAATCCCTGATTCTCAAGGCGTATACGGGCCGCGAGGTCGAGCCCCACCTGGAGCTCGTAGAGGTCAAGCCGGGCGACCGCGTGTTGTTGTGCTCCGACGGGTTGTCGGATCCGGTCACGCGCGAGACGATCGAGATCGCGCTCGGCGACGGCACGCCTGAGATGGCGGCGCAGCGCCTGATTGAGTTGGCGTTGCGTTCCGGTGGTCCGGACAACGTCACCGTAGTGGTGGCCGAGGTCATCGAGGTTGACGACGACGCGGACGTCCCCGAAACACCCGCCGCAGTGAAAGCCGGCGCGTTGGTGCCGGCTGTGGAACAGACACACCCAGATTCCTCCGCGAGCCGGGCCGCGGCGCTGCTGCGCAAGTCGGAGACGATCACCCCGGACCACAACCGGGCGAAGACGCAGGAGTCGGATTCCGCCGACTCCGACGAGGAGTCCCACTCAGCAACCGCGAAGGCTAAGCAGCCGAGCTCGGTGTGGCCGTGGGTCGTCGCCACGCTTGTGCTGCTGTTGGCGCTGGTTGTTGGCGGTGCGGTGTGGTCGAAGTCCCGCATTGTGGACGAGTACGCGCTGACAGTAAACGACGACAGGCAGTTCGTCGTGGAGCACACCTCGCGCAGCAACCCATTCGCCGCAGAGAAGGTCGAGCGCATCCAGCACGCCTGCCTGAGCAAGGACGGCGATCTGCGTGTGATTTCGGCGAACTCTACGCCGGAGGACTGCCACCTGTTTAGCGTCGATGACCTGCCGCAGGAAGAGCGCGAAGCAATTGTCGACGAGGGCTTTACCGGCACGTACGACGAAGTGCTTGGCCGGTTGAAGGACTTGGCGGATGATGCCTTGCCGGGTTGTGTGGATAAGCAAAAGCCCGAGGACAACAAGTGCCGGGAGGTTCAATGAGCAGGCTGACTGCACGTAGCCGCGAACTGCTGCTGCTCCTGTTCGCCACCGGCCTGCTGCTGCTCATGCTGTTCGGGCTGGAGACCAGCCAGGGGCGCACCCTGTCCACCGAAATGCTGTACCTCGTGGGCGGGTTCATCGGCGTGTACGCGATCGCGCACCTGTCGCTGGCGTTTCTTGCGCCACACGCGGATCAGGTATTGCTGCCGATGGTGGCGCTGCTCAATGCGATCGGACTGGTGGTGATTTACCGGCTTGACCTCGCCGAACGCCCTGGATACGGGCCTTTGGCAGAGCGGCAGATGATGTGGTCGCTCGTCGGCGTGGGGCTGATGGTGCTCACCCTGCTCGTCGTGCGCGAGCACCAAGCGCTGTCGCGGTACTCGTACCTGCTGGGCCTGGTTGGCCTGATTTTCCTGGCGCTGCCACTGGTGTGGCCGCAGCCGGAAGGCCACGCGGATGCCCGCATCTGGCTGTGGCTTGGTCCGTTTTCTATCCAGCCGGGTGAGTTTTCCAAGATCCTGCTGCTGATCTTCTTCGCTCAACTGTTGGCGCAGAAACGCGCCCTGTTTACGGTGGCGGGTCGCAGGTTCCTGGGGTTGACGTTCCCGCGTGTGCGCGACCTCGCGCCGATTCTGATGGTGTGGGCGATTGCCATTTTGATCATGGCGGCATCCAACGACTTCGGCCCGGCGCTGCTCTTGTTCGCCACCGTGCTGGGCATGGTGTACTTCGCCACCGACCGCATCTCCTGGCTGGCCATCGGCCTGGCCCTCGTGGCCGTCGGTGGCTACGCGGTGTACCAGGTGAGCGGGAAGATTCAGGAGCGCGTGGCCAACTTCATCGACCCGTTCGCAGACTTTGAAGGCATTGGCAACCAGCCCGCCAACGCCCTGATCGGCCTGAGCTGGGGCGGTATGACCGGCACCGGTTTGGGCTACGGCCACCCAGAACTCGTGCCGGTGGCGCACTCCGACTACATCCTCGCCGCGATCGGCGAAGAGCTCGGCCTGGTCGGTATCGCTGCCGTGCTGTGTCTGTTCGCCATCTTCATCACCCGTGGATTCCGCACGGCGATGCAGGTGCGCGACTCCTACGGCAAACTGCTGGCTGCGGGCCTTGCGCTGACGACTGCGATCCAGATCTTCGTCGTCGCCGGTGGCGTGTCTTCCATGATGCCGATGACAGGCCTGACCACGCCGTTTATGTCTGCCGGTGGTTCGTCGGTGATGGCGAACTACATCCTGCTCGGCCTGCTGCTGCGCATCTCTAGCAGCGCGAACCGCCCGGCGGAGTACGACGAAAGCACACAGCGACGCCAGGTGGTGGGTGCCCGATGAACAAGTCGATCCGTTACGGCGCCGTCGTCTCCCTGCTGCTGATTACCGCGCTGCTTGTGAACTTCACCATCATCCAAACCATGCGTGAAGACGAATATGCCCAGGACCCGCGCAATTCCCGCACGGTGATGGAGCTCAAGCAGATCAACCGCGGCAACATCAAGGCCGGAGATCTGACGCTTGCAGAGTCGTTCAAGAACGAACAGACCGGCTACTTCCAGCGCACCTACCCGAACATGCCGTGGTCCTTCGCCCCGGTGGTCGGCTACGTGTCCGACCAGTACGGCACCGCCCAGCTTGAGGCGGGGCTCAATGGGGAGCTCACGGGTGAGGGTGGGTCGTCGTCACGCTTCCTGCGCACCGGGCTCGAGGATTCGAAGAAGGGCGACGATGTCGAGTTAACCATCGACCCGAACCTGCAGGCGCTCGCATTCGACCAGCTTGCGCAGCCTGGTTACAATGGTGCTGTGGTGGCGCTGCGGCCGTCGACGGGCGAGGTGCTCGCTATGGCTTCGACGCCGAGCTACGACCCCAACGAGATCGCCAACCCTGCTACTGCCGGCGACACGTGGGCGCGCGTGAACAACGACCCGGGCCGCCCGCTGCTCAACCACGCAACGCAGGAGCAGCTGCCTCCGGGATCGATCTTCAAGATCATCACGACTGCCGCTGGCCTGCGCAACGGTTACACGCCAGAGTCGCCGCTGACCGGCGACACGCAAATCATCCTGCCGGGCACGGACAACATCCCGCTGACCAACGACGGCGGCCAGCCCTGCGCCGGCGGCGGGCAGGTGCCGCTGCGCACCGCGTTCGCCCTGTCCTGCAACACCGCGTTCGTGCAGATGGGCCTCGCCATGGGCCCGGATGCGCTGCGCGACGCCGCCGCCCGCTTCGGCGTGGGCGAGCGCTACAACCTGGGCCTGCCGAATGCCGCCGGCTCGCTGGGCGATCTGCCCGGCGGCGCCGAGCTGGCGCAGTCCACCATCGGTCAGCGCGACGTGACCATGACCGCGCTGCAGGCGGCGATGATGTCTGCGACCATCGCAAATAAGGGCAAGCGCATGGAACCGCACGTGGTGCGGCAAGTGCGCAACGCCGACGGCAAGGTCCTGCACGAAACCGAGCCGGTGGAACTCAACGAGGCCGTAACGGAAGAGGAAGCCGCGACGATCACGGACTTGATGTTCGCGTCCGAGCGGTGGACCTTCGGCTACGACGGCAACGGATTCGCCTCCAAGACCGGCACGGCCGAGCACGCCGAAGGCGCCGCCCCGCACGTGTGGTACGTCGCCTTCGACCCGGCCAAGGACGTCGCCGTTGCCGTGGTGGTGAAAAACGGTGGCAACATGGGCGAGGCAGCCTACGGCGGCCAAGTCGCCGGGCCGATCGGACGCGCCGTGCTGCGCGCAGCACCCGCCGCCCCCGCACCCGTGGAAGGAGCACAGTAGATGAACACCGAAAACCGCGAGGACCTGCAACAGCTCGTCGGCGACGGCTACCAGCTGCAGTGGATCATCGGCCACGGCGGCATGTCCACCGTGTGGCTGGCAGACGACCTGGCCAACGAGCGCGAGGTGGCCATCAAGGTGCTGCGCCCCGAGTTCAGCTCCAACGCGGAGTTCCTCGCCCGCTTCCGCAACGAGGCGTTGAGCGCCCAGAGCATCAACTCCGACAACGTGGTGGCCACCTACGACTACCGCGAGGCAGACACCGACGCGGGCTTCACCGTCTGCTTCATCATCATGGAGTACATCCGCGGCGAGTCGCTGGCGGACCTCATCGCCCGCGAGGGCCAGTTGGATGAGGCGGTCGCGCTTGACGTCCTCGAGCAGGCCGCGCACGGTTTGGCGGTGATTCACCGCATGGGTCTGGTGCACCGCGACATTAAGCCGGGCAACCTGATGATCACCCAGAACGGGCAGATCAAGATCACGGACTTCGGCATTGCCAAGGCGGCAGCCGCGGTGCCGCTGACGCGTACCGGCATGGTGGTGGGTACTGCCCAGTACGTCTCCCCGGAGCAGGCCCAGGGCATGAAGGTGACGTCTGCCTCCGACGTGTATTCGCTGGGTGTGGTGGGCTACGAGATGCTCTCCGGCAAGCGCCCGTTCACCGGCGATTCCTCGGTGTCGGTCGCACTCGCCCACGTGTCCGCCGAGCCGCCTGCGCTGCCGATTTCGGTGTCTGCCCCGGCGCGCGAACTCATCGAGATCGCCCTGCGCAAGACCCCCGGCCAGCGCTTCCGCGACGGCAACGAGTTCCAGCTCGCCATCGCACAGGTCCGCCAAGGCCTGCGGCCTGCCCAGCCTGGTGGGAACACGCAGGTGGTGGCCATGGAGCCGTCCGCCACCGCGTCGACTCAGATGTTGGCCAACGTTGCCAGCGAACGCACTGCCCGTCCCGCCGGCGCGTACCCGCCGTCCGCAGCGCGAGCCGTTGCTTCTCGACGACCCCCCGCCCCCGCACCCAAACCAGCCCCGGCTGCCCCGGCTCCGCAGAAGAAATCGGCGGCTGGGCCGGTCGTCGCTACGCTGCTCGGGCTCGCGCTTGTCGGTGTGATCGCAGCTTGGGCGTACACCGCAGGCGTGTTCGACCGCTTCATCGGCGGCTCCACCCCGACCACGACTCCGACCGTGGCCACCCAAACCGCAGTGGAGGAAGAGGAGCCCGAGACGGATACCGTGGCTACCACCACGCACCACGAGCGCACCACGGTCACCGAGACGCACGCGCCCGGCACCGTGAGCTTCGTCGAGCCACCTGAGCAACACGAACCTGCACCGGACGACGAGGCACCCGAAACAACCGCGCCGACCTCGGCAGAGCAAGCCCCCACGTCGGCACCGGCAACCAGCGTGGCACCAGCCCCGACGCAGGAGACGAATGCGCCGGCGCCTGGGATAGAATTGCCAGACCTTGAAAACTTGTTCGGAGGTGGCAGGTAAATGCTGATCGCGGACCGATATGAACTCGGCAACATCATCGGCACCGGCGGCATGTCAGACGTATATGCCGCCACTGACGTCGCGCTTGGGCGTGACGTCGCCGTGAAGATGCTGAAGATCGACATGGCGCGCGACGAGAACTTCCGCGAGCGCTTCCGCCGCGAAGCCCAAAACTCGGCGCGGCTGAACCACGAGAACATCGTGGCGGTCTACGACACCGGGTCGGTGGAAACCTCCGGTGTGGACGTGCCCTACATCGTCATGGAGCGCGTCAACGGCATGAACCTGCGCGACATCGTGCGCAACGAAGGTCCGCTTACGCCCGAGCGTGCGGCGAAGCTGCTGCTGCCGGTCACCCGCGCGCTGCAGGCCAGCCACGACGCTGGCATCATCCACCGCGACATCAAACCCGCCAACATCATGGTCACCAACACCGGTTCGGTGAAGGTGATGGATTTCGGCATCGCGCGCGCGTTGGACGATTCCACCTCCGCCATGACGCAAACCTCCGCGGTGATCGGCACCGCTCAGTACCTCTCCCCCGAGCAGGCCCGCGGCAAACCGGCCGACGCACGCAGCGACATTTACGCACTCGGCTGCGTCATGTACGAAACCGTCACCGGTGTGCCGCCGTTTGAGGGCGAATCCCCCTTCGCCGTCGCCTACCAGCACGTGCAGGAGGACCCGGTGCCGCCGTCCGAGCGGATCCCGAACCCGCTGACGGACAACGAGGCCGTCAACGTGGATTCCGTTATCCTCACCGCGATGGCAAAACACCCGGCGGATCGCTACCAGACCGCCACCGAAATGGGCGAAGACCTGCAGCTCCTTGAGCACGGCAACGTCACCACCGCTGCGCGTAATCACCTGTCCGCCGCCGAGCACGACGCGGGTGCGCACGCTGTGGACAACACGGTTGTGGTTGAGGGTGCGGTCAGTGGGCCGGCTCCGCGTCGCAGAGAAGCAATGGCTCCAGAGGCCGCACAGCACACCCGCTACGCCGACCACCGCGCCGCCAACGAGAAGACCTCCTCGAACACGCTGAAGTGGATCGCGGCGCTGCTGAGCCTGGTGCTCGTCGGCGCAGTGTCCTGGTTTGCGTACGACTACTTCTCCGAGGGCAACAAACCCGCCATCACGCAGGAAAAGATGGTGCAGATCCCCGATCTGACCGGCAAGCCGCGCAACGAAGCCATCCAGGAACTCGAACGTCTCGGCTTCCAGGTCTCCGTCATGGACGAGCCGAGCCCGGACATCAAACGCGGCGACGTCATCGCAACCAATCCGGCAGCAGGCTCCGAACTGAAGCAGGGTGCGGTGGTGAAACTGACCGTTTCCTCCGGCAAGGAGATGACGGACGTGCCAGACGTGACCAACCTGACCACGGACGAAGCGATCGAGGAGCTGGAGAAGGCGGGCCTCGAGCTCAACCCGAACGTGCGCCGCGAATCCAGCGACAATATCGAAGAAGGCATCATCCTGGGCCAGCAACCCGCTGGCGGTACCCAGATTGCCAAGGGCTCGCGCATCGCGATCACCGTCTCCTCCGGCCCCGACATGGTCCAGGTGCCGTCGCTGGTGGGGCTGAACGTGGAGCAAGCCACCGCGACCCTGTCGTCGCTGCAACTGCGCGCCACTGTGACCAAGGTGGACTCCGAGCGTCCCGAGGGTGAAGTGCTCGCCGTCGCCGGTGAAAACACCGACGTGCCCACCGGCACCACCATTGAGCTGCGCATTTCCAACGGCATGCTGATGAAGATGCCGAAGATCACGCACCTCGAGCCGTCGGACGCTGAGCGCGTGCTGCGCGACGCCGGCTGGAGCGGCCGCATGGTCGCCGGGCCCACCGTGCCCACCGGCGCGCTTGTCGACGCCGGGCAGATCGGCCACCAAGAAATCCCCGCCGGCGACCTGATCCGCAAAGACCAGGCCATCAACTACAACCTGTGGAAGTTCGACGCCGGCGCCTTGCTGCCGCAAAATAACGCAGCTGCAGGTGAGGCTGATACAGTTTCACCCCAGAACGCTGTAAACGCGGCAAACGCGGTACGCAACATGGAACGCAGGCTCGGCCTGTAACCCCAGAAAGCAACGGAGACAACGATGCCTAAAGCGAAAGTAACCAAGGACCCGGTCCGCCCGGTCAGCAGCACCTCCACCGGCGTGTCCCGTACCCCTGTCAAGGTCAACACCGGTGGCACCCCAGTGTGGTACAAGGTCATCATGTTCGGCCTCATGATTCTCGGTCTGGCGTGGCTGATCCTGTACTACCTCGCCGGTGACCAAATTCAGTTCCTCGCCGAACTCGGCCCGTGGAACTACGCCATCGGCTTTACCGGCATGATCCTCGGTCTGCTGATGACCATGGGCTGGCGCTAAACCGGTTTTCCCTGCTTAAACGGGGCGTCGCGGAGTGTTTCCGCGGCGCCCCGTTTGTTTCGTTTACCCCCGGATTCGGTGAATTCTACAACAGTTTTCTGCACAAACCTGTGCACTCGATTATCACTTTATCAGTGAGAGTTAAATCTCACCTCAACGTTTTCAAAGGAAAAGTCACCGAGAAAGGACCGCCCGTGCGCGCAATCCGTTCCGCCGTTGCAGCACTCGCAGCCGTCGCCATCGCCGGCTCCGCAGTCACCGCAACCGCTCAAACCCTTGAAGAGTCCTATCCGGAGACTCCGGCAACCAACGATGCTCTGCCGATCATCCACACCTACCGTGGTTCTGACCACCTGAAGGCCAACGTCCTCAACCCACGTCCGGTCTGCAACTCCACCGAGGACTACCGCACCGTCGTGTACAAGGTGAAGGACAACTTCCTGCCGGTGGGCACCATCTCCACCACCAACCTGTCCGACAAGGCCATCCCGCTGTCCCAGGATCTGTCCCGTACCCAGTCCATCTCCGCGTCCGTCAACGGTTCTAAGACCGAGACGATCACGCTCGGTGGCTCTGGCTCCAAGGACGGCCTGCAGGGCAACATCGGCTACTCCCTGGCCAAGTCCCTCGGCTGGGACGTCTCCGGCTCCCTGAGCTGGTCCGTCGGCCAGCAGATCGGCCCGTACGAGGTGCCGGCAGGCAACACCGGCGAGGCCACCTACGGCTTCCGCACCGTCACCATGACCGGTACCCAGCAGCGCTGCCGCCCGAACGGCACCTGGGCCACCCCGACCGCCTGGATCGCCAACATGCCGGTTAAGAACGAGGTGCGTGTCAAGAACTACGCCACCCCGGCTGGCTCCTGGGCACCGAACAAGGGCGCACAGGTGACCACCCCGGTGGACAACCCGAACCCGGCGTACAACGAGGACGTCAAGAAGATCGAGACCGGCGCGAACCTCGATGACGTTGACAAGGTTGAGGACGACAAGGCAGCAGACGTCACCAACAACGACATCACCGACGAGGGCACCAACATCATCAACGAGGTCGAAGAGACCAACACCGGTGAGGTTGAAGAGGTCATCGAAGCAGAAGAGAACGCTGTGCGCGAGCTCGACCTGCAGCCGCACTTCACCACCTCCACCTGGAAGGCTTCCGGCTTCGCAGGCTCCGTCGCGCTGCGCGTGAAGAACGTCGGCGACAAGCGCTACTGGGGCGAGTTCCCGGCTGTCACCTTCCGCGTTGAGGTCGGCACCTTCGCCGGCCCGGAGGGCGTCGACCGTCTGATCACCACCACCCGCTACAACGGCTCCCACGTCCGTGACCTTGGCTACGACTTCGACCGCAACGTCCGCGTCTTCGAGGTCACCCTGTCCAACCCGGTCAACGCTGGCGACGACATGCTGCTCGCCGGCTTCTCCTTCGGCGACGGCAACACCAAGGAAGGCCGTCTCCACAACACCCTGACCGTCACCCAGACCGGCCGCCTCGCAGGCGACACCTCCCTGTACAACGACCAGAAGGTGTCCTCCCTCGACGCAACCACCTCTGACTTCGGTCGCCAGGTCCGCGGTACCTTCTAAACCCTTCTAAAACCGCGAAGCTGACAAAGCCCGTTGAGTCTGTTGACTCAACGGGCTTTACTGTGCGTTAGTTGTTCTGTGCCGCGCGCTTCTTCGCCAGCGACTCACGAACCCTGGTCTCAAGGTCAGTATCGACCTTGCCCCAGTACTCGTAAACGCGCTCCTCGACGTCCTTGTTCTTAATCGCCATCATCTTGTTGGTGATGTTGTGAACGAAGCGCTCCTTCTCCCCGTCGTCGAACACGTCGCGGTAGAGCGTGCCAGCCTGGCCGAAGTCGTCGTCCTCCGCGTGCTTGACGTACGCAGCACGCACAAGGTCAGTACCCTCCGGATCCGGGTTGACATAGAGGTTCTCCGCCTGGCCGTAATCGGTGAAGTTGGAGGAGGAATCCTCGCCGTTGTCCAGGTAGCCGGCACCCTTGTCGGTGCGGTTCGGCGAGTAGTTCGGCTCATTCTCCTCGTTGAAGAAGTACGCCATCGAGCCGCGCTCGGCGTAGGTGTTCACCTCGTTGATCGGGCGGTTGACCGGCAGGTCCTTGTAGTTCGTACCGATGCGGTAGCGCTGCTGATCCGAGTACGCGAACACGCGCGCCTGCAGCATGCGGTCCGGCGACAGACCCACACCCGGCACCAGGTTGGCCGGATCAAGCGCAAGCTGCTCAATCTGCGCGTGGTAGTTCTTCGGGTTGCGGTTCAGCACAAAGTAACCGACCGGGATCAGCGGGTAATCCTTCTGCGACCAGGTCTTGGTCAGATCGAAGGGGTTGAAGCGGTAATCCTTCGCCTCCTCGAACGGCATGATCTGCACCTTGACGTCCCAGATCGGGTAGTCGCCCTCGGCAATCGCGTTGAACAGGTCCGCACGCTGGAAGTCCGGATCGGTACCGGCCTTCTCGGTGGCCTCCTCGTCGGTGAAGCACTCCCAACCCTGACGAGTCTTGAAGTGGTACTTCACCCACACCGGCGTACCTTCTTCGTTGATCCACTGGAAGGTGTGGGAACCGAAACCATCCTGGTGGCGCGACGTCTTCGGGGTGCCGCGGTCGCCCAGGAGGTAGGTCACCTGGTGTGCGGACTCCGGGGTGCGGGTCCAGAAGTCCCACTGCATCTCGTCGTCACGCAAGCCCGAGTTCGGCTGACGCTTTTGCGAGTGAATAAAATCCGGGAACTTCATGCCGTCGCGCAGGAAGAACGTCGGGGTGTTGTTACCCACAATGTCGTAGTTGCCGTCCTCCGTGTAAAAACGCAGCGCGAAACCGTGCACGTCACGCCAGGTATCCGGCGAGCCAGTCTCGCCCGCAACCGTGGAAAAACGCGCCGCCATCGGCGTGACGGTGCCGGGCTGGAACAGCTTCGCCTTCGTATACTGCGACACATCCTCCGTGATGTGCAGCTCGCCAAACGCGCCGTGGCCCTTCGCGTGCGGGATACGCTCCGGGACGTTTTCCCTGTTGAAGTGGGCTAACTTCTCGATCAGGTGGACGTCGTTAAGCACATTCGCCCCCTGACGACCCTGCGTCACCGAAATGTTCTCCGACGCAACCGGCTGACCACTCAACTCAGTGGTACGGCCCTTGCCCGCAGGACGCTCGCCCTTAGCGACGATCTCCTCCGCCTTACTCTTCTCAGCCATGCTCACTCCTCAGTTCGCTGTTGTTGTCGTGTACCCCGCCCAGCGTAGGTACTTCCGCATGAACCGGTTGCCGAAACATTCGTAAGCAGCCTCGACGGTGGCTACCAAGTACGTTTTCTACGCTTCTCTACGTCGCCACCAGAAGGCGGCTCCACGTTGTAGCCGAGGTCCTACAGCCTCTTTCTCCACGCTTAACGCTCCCCGAGAAGTGACTCCACCCTGCGCAACTCGTCGTAGATGTCTCGCTGTTCGTAGGTGAACCCGCCTGACCAGGCAAGCTCCTTCAGTACGTCATCAGATGGCAACGCCATCCCCAACGATTCAGTTAACTTCGCGCGCAAATCGCGTTGGCGTGCTCGCAGCTCTGCATTGGTAAAGCGGCGCACTTTCAGCTTCATGAGAATCACCTTCTTCCTTTTGGCTTTGATCCTAACCAACGGCAGCGACATTGCTCTCCCGTTATTCGAACACTAACTATCCACACCTGTGGATAACTCTGTGCACAACTCCACAGGCACCGTGGATGTGCTGGGGATTATTCGAAAATCCCAGGTAACTTCGGCGTGTCGTTTTCGCTGTTCGACGTGTCGTTCGAGGAACAACACGCGTGTAGTTCTCCACATTGTGGATAACGCTTGTGGATAACTCCGGTTAGTACACAGGGATCGTCGACGGCAACGTCAACACCCACACCACCGGCACCGCAGCCACCAACGCCGAACACGCCGCCACCCACCGCGTGCGCACATTCGGCGAGGTCAGCCACCACCCCATCACCGCACCCGCGACCAGCCCACCCAGGTGCCCCCACAGCGACACCGTCGGCGACATCAGCGAATACACCACGTTCACCGCCACCAGGGTGAGTGGGGCGCGCAGGTCAGTTGATCGTCGATAAGCAACTGCGATGAGCACCGCCATCAGCATGTACAACGCCCCCGACGCGCCCGCCGTCGGCGTTGTGAAATTAAACGCAAGCACGCTAATCGACGACCACAGCACCCCCGCGCAATACGCCACCGCAAACGGACCCGACCCCACAAAGCGCTCCACCTCCGCGCCAATGAACACCAACATGAACATGTTCAACGCAAGATGCGTAATGTCCAGGTGCAGAAAACCCGCGCTCAACGTGCGCAAATAACCCCAGTCGTACACCAACGGGCCGAACAGAATCATCTGCTCCCCCACCGGCGAATCCCAAATCACGTCCATCACACTTCGCGACTGCACCGCCGTCACCACAAACACCAACGTGCACAACGCAGCAATGACAGAGGTGGCCGGCGCATTCTTCAACGTGTTCTTCAAAGCGTTGGGGAACATGGCCCTCAGCGTACTTCGGACACGAAAAAGCCCCCGCCAACTGGCAGGGGCTGATCGAGGCGTGTCTCGGGCGTGTCTTCTTACTTGACCTCGACCGAGTTGATCACAACGTCCTCAACCGGACGGTCCATGCGACCGGTCTGAACGTTCGCGATCTCGTCGACAACCTTCTTCGACGCCTCATCCGTGACCTCGCCGAAGATGGTGTGGCGGTTGTTCAACCACGGGGTAGCGTCCACGGTGATGAAGAACTGGGAACCATTCGTGCCCGGGCCCGCATTCGCCATAGCCAGCAGGTACGGACGATCAAACTGCAGCTCCGGATGGAATTCATCCGCGAACTGGAAACCCGGGCCGCCCGTGCCGGTGCCGGTCGGGTCGCCGCCCTGGATCATGAAACCCGGGATGATGCGGTGGAAAATCGCACCGTCGTAGAACGGGCCCTCGGTCGTGCCCTGGGCGTTCTTGGTGGCGTACTCCTGCTCGCCCGTCGCCAGGCCAGTGATTACCTCAACCGTCTTCGGCGCGTGGTTGCCAAACAGGTCAATCACGATATCGCCGTGGTTCGTGTGCAACGTCATCGTTTGTGTCTTCTGAGTCATGCCGACCAGACTACGCGGAATCGTCCGAGGGCGTTCGCCGGGTCGGCGGTTGAGCGTGCCGAGCCGTCCTGGGCTGTCTTGGTGTCCTGGGCTGTCCTGGGCGGTCCAGGACTTTGATCGCAAACCCAGCGAACCAATCCCAGCGAATCGTCGAAAACTGCCGATTCGCTGGGACTGGTTCGCTGGAAACTCGATCGGAGGCCTCGGTTAGCACGTTGCTCTTGTGCATCGGCTCCCCAGCGGATACTTTTAATCCAGCATCATAAACCGGGGGGTCATATGGTTGGGGAAAAGTTGACGCAATTGCTCGTCGGCCAGGCGGTCGCCGAGGCGGAAGCATGCGTAAAAGTTGCATCGCGTCGATACGTGCGCCTCGAAGCGTGGAACGCGCTGCGGCCGTACGAGCGCGAGTACTTACGCTGCTACGCAGCAGGTTCATCGGCCCATCGCTCGGTGTTGGTGAGTCGCTCGGCCGCCCGCCTACTGAACATGTGGACCATCCCGGACGGCAAGGAAGTCATCGAGCTCGCACAAACGCACGGTACGCCACCATCCACGAAAGACTGGCCCGACGGTCTGCGTTACCGTCACATGCGGATCCCTGAATCGGACGTCTACTGCATCCACCGGACCGACTGCATCGGTGCGGACCGAAAAATACAGGTGACAAGCCCAGAGCGCACCGCGATCGACATCGCGCGGTTTCACGGCGTGCGTCAGGGCGCGGTCGCGATGGACTGGCTTCTAAGCTTCGGCACCCTCCAAGAAAAGCGGAGACGATGGGAGACCATCCAAGCGAAAATTGCCCGTCTCAAGGGAAAACGAGGGATTGCGAACGCACGGCGGGCACTCGAACTTGCGTCTCCTTGGTCAGAGTCACCGTACGAGACCCTCCTGCGTGTGATCCTCCACGAAAACGGTATTGAGGTGGAGATGCAACTGTGGATCGGACCAGATTTCCGAGTCGACCTGATCTGGGGAAACCTCGTTATTGAGATCGATGGCCTCGATAAGTTCGAGAACAAGCCTCACGATGCCGTCCTCTCTCAACTCAAGCGCGAAACTTGGATTCGTGAGCAGGGATACGAGGTCATCCGATTTTTCACACGGGAGATACTCCGGAATCCGGAGGAATGCGTCCGCCGGATACGGGAGGCGAAAGCACGGGCAGACAAGCGCGGTGAGCCGCAAGTCGCCGCGACCCAGCAACGTCCAAGGCAACGCCAATCCCGATTCCCGTAAAGCGCGCCGCGCCGCACCCCTGAAACGAAGAAACCAGCGAACTACACCCAGCGAATCGCACATTTTGGGCGGTTCGCTACAACTAGTTCGCTGGAAACTCCACAGCGGGGGCGCGGGGCTGGCGCGCGGGAGGAGGAGGGGCCAGAACCCCAGAACCTACAGGCCGGCGACGACCTCGTCGCGGGCGGCGACCAGGTTACGCAGGGACGGGTCGACCTCGGCGTAGCCGCGGGTCTTCAGGCCGCAGTCCGGGTTGACCCAGAGGCGCTCGGTCGGCACATTCTTGAGCGCGGCACGCAGCAGGCCCGCGATTTCCTCGGTGGACGGCACGCGTGGGGAGTGGATGTCCCACACGCCGGGGCCGATTTCGGAGTGGAAGGTCTCGTCGATATCTTCCAGCAGTTCCATCTTGGAGCGGGCTGCCTCGATGGAGGTGACGTCGGCGTCGAGGCCGGCGACAGCGTCGATGATCTGGCCGAACTCCGAGTAGCAGAGGTGGGTGTGGATCTGGGTCGACGGCTTCGCGTTCAAGGACACGAGGCGGAAGGCGCGGACGGCCCAGTCGAGGTAGGAGGCGCGGTCGTCGGCACGAAGTGGCAGCAGTTCGCGCAGGGCTGGCTCGTCGATCTGGATGACGTTGATGCCGGCTTCCTCGAGGTCGGCGACTTCGTCGGCAAGGGCGACGCCGATCTGGTCAGCGGAGACCGAAAGCGGCACGTCGTCGCGCTTGAAGGACCAGGCCAGGATGGTCACCGGGCCGGTGAGCATGCCCTTGACCGGCTTGTCGGAGAGGGACTGGGCGTATGCGGACCAGTCGACGGACAGGGCGTTGGGGCGGGAGACGTCGCCGACGACGATTGGCGGACGGGTGCAGCGGGAGCCGTAGGACTGGACCCAGCCGTTTTCCGTGACGACGAAGCCGTCGAGGAGTTCGGCGAAGTACTGGACCATGTCGTTGCGCTCGGCTTCGCCGTGGACGAGGACGTCGAGACCGATCTCTTCTTGCAGTTCGATGACCTGCTTGATTTCGGTCTTGAGGGCTTCCTTGTAGTCGGCGTCGGAAAGGGTGCCTTCGCGGTGGTCGGCGCGGGCCTTGCGGATTTCCTGGGTCTGCGGGAAGGAGCCGATCGTGGTGATTGGCAGGGTGGGCAGCTTCAGTTCTTCGCGCTGGACCTTGATGCGCTCTTCGAAGGCCGGCTCGCGCTTGACTTCGCCCTCCGGCAGCTTTGCGACGCGGTCCACAACCGCCTGGTTGTGAATCGTCGTCGATTCTGCACGGGTGCGCACAGCGCGGTCGGACTGGGCGAACGCCTCGGCTGCGGCCTCCGGGCCGGCGACAAGTGCCTGGATCTCGGCGAGCTTCTCGTCAGCAAACGACAGCCACGGTGCGACCTCGACCGGCAGGTTGCGCTCGGCCTTGAGGGTGTGCGGCACGTGCTGCAGCGAGGTGGAGGTGGAGACGGATACCGGGCGGCCGAGGGACTCGAGGACCTCGGTGCGTTCGCGCAGGTTGGCGGCCCAGACGTTGCGGCCGTCGATGATGCCGGCGACGAGGTGGGTGGTCTCCGGGATGGTGGTGCGGATGCGCTCCGGGTAGCCGGCGTCGGCGTCGAGGGTCCACGGGGAAAGGTCGACGTGCAGTGCTTCCACGCCGAGTTCGCCGAGGACCGGCAGGGCCTCGCGGGCGGAGCCGTACGGGGTGGTCAGGTACACGGAAGGGCGGTCCTCGCGGCCAAGCAGGTCGGACCATGCGGAGCGCAGGTACTTGGCAATCTCGGCGTCCGGGGTGGACAGGTCTGCGACCACGGCCGGTTCGGCGATCTGGATCCACTCCACGCCGGCGTCCTTGAGGGCCTTAAATACCTCGGCGTAGGCGTCGACAAGCGCTGGCAGCAGCGACCACTCAGCAGGCTTGGACAGCGCAATGAGGGTGACCGGGCCAACGAGGAACGGGCGAACCTTGTGGCCGGCCTCGGCGGCTTCCTCGACGATGCGCAGGATGCGCTCCGGCACGGCCTTAATCTCCTGACCTGCCTCGATCTCCGGCACGAGGTAGTGGTAGTTGGTGTCGAACCACTTGGTCATCTCCAGCGGCACGCGGGTGGCGTTGCCGCGGGCGAGCGCGAACTCCTCGTCCAGATCCACCCCGCCCGGCACGAGGCCCACGGTCAGGGCGGTCTCGAGCACCTGGTCGTAGAGGGCGACGTCGGCGGGGATGGCGTAATCCTCGGTGAGGCCGAGGTCGCGCAGATGGTTGTAGTTGTTCACGCGGAGGGCGCGGGCGGTGGAGCGGAACGTGTCGGCGTCGATACGCCCTGCCCAGTAGCTCTCAAGCGCGTGCTTCAGCTCGCGGTTCGCGCCGATGCGCGGGTAACCCTCGATGGTTGCCTTGGGGAAGGTGGTCATGGTTTGTCCTTTATCTATTGGATGCCGATGCGGTCCAAGAAGTCCCGCGTGACGGCCAGGTTGTTGTGGGTGTACACGTGGAGTCCGCCGGTGCCGGCGTCCAAAATCTCCCGCGCAAGCTTGGCGGTGAGTTGCATGCCGGTTTCGTATTCGTCGTCAGCTTCGAGCAATTGCTTCTCGACGACCTCAGGCACCTCCAACCCCGACAACTCACCCATCCGGCGCACACGCTTCAGGGAAGTCATCGGCATAATCCCCGGAATCAACGGGATACGCACACCAGCCAGGCGTGCTACCTCGACAAAGTCCAGGTAATCCTGCGCCTCGAAGAAGAGCTGTGTAATCGCGAAATCGGCACCCAGGCGCTGCTTAGTCAGCAGCACATCCAGGTCATGGTCGAAATTTCGCGACTCCTCGTGCCCCTTCGGGTAGCACGCAACCGACAGCGCGAGCTTGCCGGCGGCGAGGCGAAACGCCTCCTCTTCCTGCACTTCCTCGATGAGGTTGAGCAGGTCGGTGGCGTACTGCAGGTGGTGCTCCGGCATGCCCGTTTCGGGCAGGTCGCCGCGGAGTGCGAGGAAGCCGCGCACGCCGGCGTCGATAAGCGTGCGGATCCACTCGGTGAGCTCCTCGCGCGTACCCGCCGTGCAGGCCAGGTGTGCGATCGGGCGCAGGTCGGTGGTTTCCGCAATCCGGGAGATCACCAAGGCAGTGCCTTCGAGCCACTCGCTGCGACGCGAGCTGGTCACGGAGACGTAATCCGGGTTGTAGGCGGCCAGGCCGGCAATGAGTTCGTCCATCTTGGCCACGCTGTCGGAGGGGCGCGGCGGAATGATCTCGAAACTCAACGCGGTGCGCTGGCGCTTCGGGCGGGGGCGGCGGATCACCGGAGCGCCCTCGCGGTCGATGGGTGCCGAGGCGGAAAGCCGGGTCGAAGGGGAGGCTTCGAACATGGCGGACCTTTCTCTCGGCTGGCTGTCATCGGGACTTGTTGCACCGTGGTTAAACGGTGACTTGAAACTTATGTTGCCCGTTTCCGCGCCACAATCAAGGTTGTCTATTTTGCCCGTTTGCGCAGGTCATGCGGCTGGTTTCCGTGAATGTAAATACCGCAAACTGAACCGCTTGGTTCATTTTTGCGTAACGCTTGGTACGGAGCCGTTCTGTGGGGGCTTCGCTACGCTAGACACCGAACCAATCGAACAAAGGAGCACCCATGAACCTCAGGACCATCGGCATGGCCTACGCCCTCGCAAACCAAGGCCTGAAGTACTTCCGCGACCAAAACGACAAACGCGAGCGCGACATTTACCAGTCCCTCATCGACACGCTTAAAGACGGCGACCTCTCCGACCTCACCGACAAATTCGACCGCGACCAACTCCAGGAGCTCTACGGCGCCGCCCGCGCCGAAGCCGGCGAAATCACCCGCCAGGCCCACGAGCGCCTCGACCGCCGCCGCGCCGCCTTCGACGCCGACGCTCCCCTGCGCGCCGCCCAACTCGCCTTCCTTAAAGACCACGCCAAGGAGAAGAAGGACGAAGGCCGCAGCGTGCTCGGCACCATCGGCTCTGTGATCAAGTGGTCGACGCTCAGCGCCGTCGCCGCAGGTAGCGCATGGGCTGCGTGGGAGTTCTTCCTCAAGGAAAAAATCGCTGAACTTCGCGACGACTCCCCCGCCGACCTCGACCTCGTCTCGGTCGCCGAGGGCGGCGCTGGTCGTGCTGGCGGTGCTGGCGCTGGTGGGACCTCCACGCTGGTCTACTCCACCACTACCGAGGACGACCGCGAAGCACGTTCGGCCGACGATTCTGACGATTCCGCAGGTCGCCACCGCCTGGAGGACTAGCGCCACGTCCCTTCCGGGCCCAGCCCCGTTCCCGAACGCCTATACGTTCGCGCGCCAGCCGGCCATGAGGTGGCGGACGAGGCGATCGCGCACGTCGGGGAGCAGATCGGCCAGGGGTGAGGCAAGCGGTCGGGTGGCCACGATCAGTTCGGTGGCGAGCTGCAGCGCGGTTTGGCCGGGGGCGACGATGTTGTGGGGCACGGCTTCGTCGATAAGCAATTGCACGTTGTGCATGAAGGTCTCGCGGCGTTCGACGATGATGCGGGGGCCGTCAGCGGAGGGTTCGGCGGCAAGGGCGGTGGCGAGCATGCCGACGCCGGAGTCGACGATGGCCCAGACGAAGCGTTCAAAGCTGCCTTGGGGGTCGTTGTCGAAGTCGGCGAGGGTGCCGTTGAGGAGGGTTTGGAGGTCGTCGATGTAGACGATGGCGCAGGCGTCGTAAAGCGATGCGCGTGAGGGGAAGTGGCGGTAGAGGGTGGCGATGCCTACTCCGGCGTCGGCGGCGATGCCTTCGAGTGTGATTTCGGAGCTGGGGCGGGTTTGGATCTGTTGGAGTGTGGCCGTGATGATTTGGTCGCGTTTTTTGCGGGCGTCTGCACGCATGGCACTCCCCACTCTGGGTTTGACAGTGATTGAATTGGGGAGCACCATATCACGAGTTAAGTGATAGTCCACCCTACGGTTAGGGGACCGAATGTCTGCAATCCTGTCGGTACAGGGCCTTGCGCTGCGCAGTGGTGACGAGCCGGAGTCGTTCGACATCGGCCGCGGTTTGACCCTGCTCAACACGGCGCGCGAGTCCGATTCGACGCTGCTCAGCCTTGCGCTGGCGGGTCGCTTCCGCCCTGCAGAGGGCACCATTCTGCTTGATAGCGAACCCACCACCCACCACGACCGCTTCCGCGATGTCGCGTTGGCGGGCGTACCGGAGATCGACTCGATTGATCGTCTGGTGCGCGTGCGGGATGCGGTGCGGGAGCAGATTGCGTGGTCGCAGAGTTTCTTCAAGCGCACCCCGCGCAGCCCGGAGGCGATTAAGGCGCATCCGTACGTGGAGAAGTGGTTGGAGCCGCTGCAGTTGGAGGAGCTGGATCTGCTGGCCAAGGTCGGCGACATTACTCCGCTGGAGCGCTTCCGTCTGCGCGTGTTGCTTGCGTTGATTTCGCGTCCGGAGGCGAAGTTGCTCATTGTCGACGACATCGATCAGGTCCGTGACATGAAGTTGCGCAAGTTGCTTCTTAGCGACCTCCGCGGCGTCGCGGTCCACCTTCCCGTGATGGTGAATACGGTCAATGAGGAGGGGCTATGAGCGGCCTGCATATCGGAACCGATTTTCGGAAGTTTTTGAACGGCAAGCTCCCACCGCTTGCCCTTGTTGCCATCATGTTGCTGCCGTTGCTGTTCGGCGGTTTATTTGTGTGGTCGTATTGGGATCCACTGGGCAATTTGTACAAGTTGCCGGTTGCGTTGGTGAACTCGGATGAGGGTGAGAACGGCGACCAGGTGGTTGACGAGCTGTTGGAGCAGCGTCCGTTGGATTTCCAGTTGGTCAGTGCCGAGGAGGCCAAGGAGGGCATTGCTAACGGCACGTATTACCTGGGTATGGAGATTCCGACGAACTTCTCTGAGGCTGTGACCAGTGTGAAGTCGGAGGATCCGCATTCGGCGAAGATCAACATCACCTTGAATGAGACGAACGGTTTCATCCCGACGGTGTTGGGTGATAAAGCCGGTGAGGCGGTCGCGGTTGCGGTGTCGAACTCGGTTGGTGAGAAGGTGGTGGACCAGCTGTTCGTCGGCATTAATACGTTGTCGCAGGGTGTGCAGGACGCCGCGGATGGCGCGGGCAAGCTCGACGACGGTGCGAATAAGGCCAAGGACGGCTCGCAGAAGCTCAACGACGGCGGCACGAAGCTCAACGACGGTATCCAGCAGCTCAATGACAAGGTGCAGCAGATGCCGGGTGCGGTGGGCAAACTCGACGGCGGTGTGGCCAAGTTGCAGGACGGTGCGGCGCAGCTTAATGACGGCATCACCACCGCATCCGGCGGCGCCTCCAAGCTCTCTAACGGCCTGGATCAGTTGCAGGCGGGTACCCAGCAGTTGGGTGCCGGTGCGACGAAGATCGCCGGTGGCGTGGATAAGCTCACCGGCTTTGCTGGCACGTTGAACCAGGCGCAGGCGGCATTGGCTGACGTCAATGCGAACCTGGACCGCGTGATCGCGGATCTGGACCGCTCCCCTATCCCGGGCTCGAACGAGTTGGCCGCGCAAGCTCGTGGCGTGAAGGCACAGTTGAACGCTGGTCCGCTGCAGGCGGTGCCGGGCAACGACCTGGTTGGCCAGTTGATGCAGTTGCAGGCTGGCGCGCACGAGTTGGCCACGCAGTTGTCTGATCCGACCGCGCAGTACCGCGGCGGCGTGGATAGCGCCGTAGCGGGTGCCCGCACTCTTGCGGAGGGTCTGGCCCGCCTGCAGGACGGTTCGGGCACGCTGCTGGCCGGCATTACGACGCTGAAGGACGGTACGTCGAAGTTGGTCGTCGCTGCGAATACGGCGACGGATGCGACCTCGAAGTTGGCGGCCGGCTCGAACCAGTTGGTGGTGGGCCTGAGCGATTTGAACGACGGCCTGGTGAAACTTTCTGACGGCACCGGCGAGCTCTCCATGAAACTTGCGGACGGCGCCAAGGAAGCCCCGAAGTGGGAAGGCGAACGCCTGGACAAGGCGATCCACGCCGCCGCGGATCCGGTGACCCCGCAGCACACGGGCGACAGCGTGACTTACTTTGGTAAGGGTTTGAGCCCGTTCTTCCTGGCCCTGTCGCAATGGTTCGGTGTGCTGATCACCTACATGATCATGAAGCCGTTTAGCCGCCGCGCCATCGACTCGGGCGTGAGCGCGTTCCGCGTGATGCTGTACACGATGATCCCTTCCGTGATCATTGGCTTTGCGCAGTCTGTGGCGCTGTGGGTGGTGCAGGTTGGTGTGCTGAAGGTGGAGCCGCACCACCCGTTGGCGCTGTTCGGCGTGTTGGTGTTCGTGTCCTGGGTGTTTATCTCCGCGATTATGGCGTTGAACACCACGTTGGGCCCGGCGCCTGGCCGTTTGGCCACGATGGCGTTGATGTCGCTGCAGTTGGTGGCGTCGAACGGCCTGTATCCGCCGGAGGTGCAGCCTGGGTTTATCCAGTGGGTGCACACGTGGGATCCGATGCGCTATTCGGTGGATTTGGTGCGCTACGCCCTGTTCGGTGCGCCGTCGTATGACCCGCGTCTGTGGACTGCGCTTACGGTCCTGTTGTTCGTGGCAGCCCTGTCCATCGCCATTACGTGTTTCGCGCTGCGGAAGCGTCGCACGATGGCGTTCAAGGACCTGCACCCTGAGTTGACGGTGTGAGACGCCCCCTAGCCATCCTGCTGTCCGCTGCGCTTGTGCCGCTCGCGGTGCCACAGGCGCAGGCGTTGCAGTTGCGGTGCCACCCCGTGCATGTGATTCAGGCGGCGGGGTCCGGGTTTTCGCATTCGTGGCATCCGTCCGCGCGCGAGTCGCTTTTCGACGACGCCTCCTCCCCCGCCGACGACCTCCAAACCCGCTTCGGCGCCCGGACGGTGTCCACGTTTCAGGTGAAGTACCCGGCGTCGCTGGGCCGCTTCAGCGTGTTCGGTACCTCGGGCAACGTCCCGGAGGGCACCGAGGCGGCCACTTATGGGGAGTCGGTGCGCTACGGCCGGGACGTGGCCACCTTGGAGATGGAGACCGTGGCCCGGCATTGCCCCGGCACCAGGTTCATTTTGATCGGCTACTCCCAGGGCGCCCACCTGGTCGGTGATGCGGCGGCGGAGGTTGCCGCCGGTCGCGTGCGGGGTGTGGGTGCGGATGACATCGCCGCCGTCCTTCTCTTCGCCGACCCCGCCCGCGCGCCGCTGGGTGACCCGGCACCGCAGCAACCTTCGCGCCTCTACACCGAACCACCTGCGGGCGTGCGCGGCCGCAACGGGGAGACAGTCCAGACCGGTGGCACGACGCTCAACCCCGCGTTCGAGGGCCTCGCCGGCACCCGCACCACGCCGTTTACCGGCTTGGAGGGCAAGGTGCTCTCCCTGTGCAACGGCGCGGACATGGCGTGCGCGACCGACCCCACGAGCCCGCTGCGCACGCTTGCGGATGTGGCCATGCGCGATGTCACACCCGGCCCTTTCAACGCCATCACCGGCATCCGCGTCGCCCGCTTCCGCGACTTACGCGCGCAGGGGCTGCCGGTGCCCGAGGCGTTTGAGCAGTCGGGCCTCTCACTTATCGACGCCACCCTCATCCCCCAAATCATCATCGAAGCCACCACCGCCGCCACCGCCCTTGGGCAGCACGCGGCGGGCACCAGCACCACTCCCCCAGCCGAACAAGCCGCCATCGCGCTGCTCGCCGCACTGCCGGAGTTGGCCAAGGAGGGCGTGACCTGGCCGTGGTTGTTCCAGGCGCTTGAGCCTCTGCGCGATCAGGCGGCGCAATTGCTTGACGACGACACCACCGCCTGGCTCGATCTCACCCTCGAAGTGTTTCGCACCATCCATGCCGTGGAGCAGTTCAGTTGGCAGCTGCATCGCCTCGGCGTGATCCCCCGCACCCCAACCGGCACCGAGGGCCGCCAGGCGTGGACGCATGGTGCGGTGGCGGCGTTGTGCGGGCAGGTGCTGGATGTGACCGGCCTGCGCGCCGCTTACGAGGATCCCCAGAATGCTGTGCTGGTGTCGTCGGCCCAGCGTGCTGGCGATTTCGGGCCGCGGCACATGTCGTATTACAAGTTGGGCTTCACCGACATCCCCGGTGGGTTCAAGGTGGGTGGCCAGACGGGTTACGACTATGCGTTGGGGTGGCTTGACCGGGTGGTTCGTGGGGTCGTCGCAAAGTAAATGCGCAAGAGAAAACCCGCCGGGCTTTCGCCTGGCGGGCTAGCTCACTGCGGGTTTACTTGTCCTCAGCGGGCTTATTCTCTTCGGTGCCCTTGTCCTTGGACTCCGGCATCTTGTCGGAGGAGCCCTTCATCAGGGTCTCGTTGCCGGTCGCCTTGCCCACCATGTAGGAGGAGGTGTACTCACCTGCACCACATGCGCGCATGACGCCGTCAACAGCGAGCAGACCCAGGGTGATCGCACCCAGAGCGCCGGCTGCGAGGCCGATCATCTGCGGGTTCTCGATAGCGAACGCACCCTGGATGCCAGCCGCGCGGCGTGCACGGTCGTCGTTGTGGATGCCCAGACCGCGTTGGATCTGGTCGTTCGCCTGACGGATTGCCGCGTTGACCTGGGCGGAGACCTGCTCTAGGCCCGGGATCTGAACCTGCGACAGGATACCCAGCGGGATAGCCAGCAGCAGCGGCGCGGTCATGCCGACGATGCCAGCGATGCACGTGCCGTCGAGCTCAGAGGAGCCCTTGGTGGTCTGGTTGTTCGTCTCACCGGTCACCTTGACATTGAGCTTCAGGGTACGGACGTAGGACTGGTTGCCATTCTTGTCAACCAGGACGTACTTCAGGCTGTCGCCAGGTGCGCCCTGATCGGTCTCGACAACGACCTTGCCGTCCTTTTCCTTGACGCTCTTGACCTTGCCGCCGTTCTCAACCGGAACGAAGCTCTTCACACCATCCGGCAGGGTGATGGTGATCGTGCCGGTGGTCGGGTTGTTCGTGTATTTGATCTCCGGCAGATCTTTGTTCGTACCAGTGGACTTGCCGTTGGAGACCAGCACACCAGACTCTGCAGTGTCCACCGGAACAATGTCCAGCAGGATCGTGCGCAGAACGGTGCCTTCGCCGTCACGCTCTTCAACGCGGATGACCTGGCCGACGGTATCCGGCTTCGCCGTGACTCGGAAGTTGCCTTCCACCGTGCTGGTGGTCACGTACTCGCTGCCCGAGGTGATGAAGAACTTACCGCCATTCTTCATCGGCGGGATGTCGGTGTAGCCGGTAACCGGGATCACCGAACGCTGCTGACGGTTGGTAGAGACGCGGCCCTGGACGACGTTCACCGTGTAGCGGTTCAGCACAGAACCGTTGGAGTCGCGCTCTTCAACGACGCCAGTCTTGCCTGCGGCGTCAGCCTTCGGCTTGAGGATCCACTCGCCATCGGTGGTCTTCGGCTCCTGGAAGAACTCGCCGCCCTCAACGAGCAGGAAGCTGTTCTTGCCGTTGACAAGGGTCGCACGGAACTCGGAGTTCGTGGAGACGGTGTAGGTGGACTCGCCCGACTTCGGAGCGACCATGTTCAGGTGGTACTCGGCCCAAACGCCACGGGCGTCCTTGACCTGGATCTTGACCAGACCAGTCTTGTCCGGCAGACCCGTGATGATGAACTGATCGTTCTTCTCATCACGCTCGATCTTGACAAGGTCCTTGCCCTCGGTGATGACAGCCTCGTCATCCTTCGCGCCCGGAATGCGTGCGGTTGCGTTCCAAGCCATCTCGCGCACGAGCGGCTTGACCTCAGCGTCGCGGCCCGGGGTCACGTTGATGGTGTAGCGCTCGAAGACGAAGCCCTCGTCCGTGAGGTTCTCCAGAACGATCTTGCCGTCGGCGTTGCGGTTGAACTCGATCTTCACCGACTTGGTATCACCCGTCGGCAGCGAGTTCTCGTCAACAACGAGCTTCTTGGCCTCGTCCTTGTTGTCATCGACAACACGAAGGTTCGTGCCTTCCAGCTCGAGCACGTTGTCGGAGGTGACATCGTATTCGAGGTTGCGGACCGGAGCCGGGGTGACGTTGTAGGTGAACTTGGTGATCTTCTCGTACTTGCCGTTGGCGTCGTCCTTGAAGTTGAGCGCGGTCTCGAGTACCTGGACCTGGCCCTTTGCACCCGGCTTGAAGACGAGCTTCCAGTCGCCGTCCTCGGCAATCTTCGACTTATCGAAGTCGATGATGTCCTTGTAGACAGTCTTGTAGTGCTCGAGCATCTTGTCGAAGGAGTCGAACTTCTGGTCAACATCGAAGGTGAAGCGGTTCGAAGCCCGTCCATCGGCGTCCTTGATGCTGTAGCCCAGGGTGAGATCCACAACCGCGCGGTCAACGATGTTGCGAGGCTCAAGCTCCTTGAAGTCGAAGCCATCAGAGTCCTGAGCAGGGTTGACCTGGATGTTCCAAACACCGATCAGGGTTCCGGTCTTCTTGTCGATGACGTGGATGATCGCCTCACCCGTGAAGCCATTGCGCGGCTTCACGGTCCAGACGTCCTGCTCGGCGTCATCTTCGCCAAGCTTGCCACGGCCTTCCTTGACATCAACGTCGCCGGAGATGACCTTGATGTCCCACTCGTTGCTGCGCTCGATGTTGACCGAGCCGTTGCTCTGAATCTCGTAGTTACGGATGCGCGGGCCAGAGTTGACATCCTTCTTGATGTCAATCGTGTACTTGTATTCGACACCGTTCTTGTCGGTGAAGACAACGACGACCTTGCCCTCGCGGTCCTTGTTGTTCGGCGTGATGACCCAGGTGTCGTTGTCACCCTCCTTGATGTCCACCAAATCGTTGCCTTCGACGATCTTGTACTTGCCGCCACGACGCTCCACGATCGCCGTGGAGGTGCTCAGGATCTCGCGAACAACATCAAACTTCGAGGTGGTGTTCTCGATGGTGACGATGTTCTCGCGCTCGTTGCCGCTCTCGTCGACCGTGGTGACGACAACCTGGCCGCGCAGGTTGGTGTCGGTGACCTCAACCTTCACGCCCTGCTCGTCATCAGCAACATCGATGCTGCCCGGCATAACCTTGTGCTCCACGCCGTTTTCATCGATGTAGACGCGCTTCTTAATCTTGTCGCCCGGGTTCAGCGGGATGACCTTGACGCGGTTCTCGCCGTTCGGGTTGAGGGTGTAGAAGAAGTTGTTGACCGTGACGTTGGTCTGGGTCTTCACCGTGATGGTGTCGGACACCTTCACGCGGTAGATGTACTGGTTGCCGCGCTCATCGGTGATGAGGATCTCGACGTCGCCCTCGCCCTCGAAGCCCGGCTTCGGGGTGATGATCAGCTTGCCATCCTCGGTGCGCTCCACGATGACGATGTCGCGGCCCTTGGTGACCTCGAAGGTCCAGGAGCCCTTAATGCCACCCGGCAGCTCGATCTCCTTGGACTTGTCCTTCTTGGTAAAGCCAGCGAAGTAGTAGTACTCGTGGATTTCCTTAACGGACTCGTACACCTTCTCGGTGTAGTAGTTCTCCGTGAGAGTGACCGTGTTGGTGGTCGTGACCGGCTTCGGAGTCTCGGTCTTCGTGGTGGTAACCGTCGTACCCGGAACGTCCACAACGGTGGTACGCGTCGGGGTGGACCAGTGGGTTGCGGTAACCGTGGTAGCCGGCTTGGTCACGACGACCGGGGTGTCGCTGATCGTCTCGGTGACAGTGGTCGGCTCGCCCTCAACGGTGGAGGTGACAGTCTTCGGAGCCGGGGTCTCGGTAACCGTCTTGGTGACGGTCTCGCCGCCAACGACCTCGGTCGTCGTCCTGACAACCGGATCGGCCTTTTCAGTCTCGGTGACCGTTTTGCGCGGACGGGTGGTACGAACCGTCGTGTACGCGGTCGGGAGCTCCTTGCGCTCCGTCACCGTCACCTCAGGGTGGGTGTAGGTGGCGGTTACCGTACGCGGGCTCTCCGTGACCGTCTCGGTGGTCTTGGTCGCCGGCAGCGTCTCGATTGTGGTTACGGTCGTCGGATCCTGCGGGATCGTCGTCGTTTCCTCGATGGTTTCCTTCACCGGTGGCGGCTTCGGGCCCGGCAGGCCCGGCTGCACGATCGTGATGATGCGCTGGAAGGTCCAGTGCTTCTTCGGGTTCAGGTTGAGGTTGTAGTTCTTCGGAACCAGAACGGTGACGTACTCGCCCTCGGTGTAGTTCTCCTTCACCGTCTGGAAGTTCGCGTTCTTCACCAGAACGTAGTTCGGGGTGCCGTCGCCCTGAACGTCCTGACGCTTCCAGATAATGTCGAAGCCGGTCAGGGAGGAGAAGAGGTACTTGTTCAGGCGGTTCTCGTGGAAGTAGCCACGGATCTCATTCAGCGAGCCGAGGTTGTTGGAGAGCAGTGCCTGGAGGATGCGGTTCTTCGTCTGAATCTGGTACACGAGGTTCGAAGACGGGTTCTTCTGGTACTCCTCGTAGTCCTTGATCAAGGACTTGGTGACGTTGATCGCTGCGAGACGCACGTCGTCGTTAATACCCAAGCCATCGCCGAAACGGCCGGAGGCACCGGTGAGCTTACGGACCTCGTAGCCACCGATCTCATTGTTCCAAGGGTTGTCGATACCCCAGTCGATGCACCAACCCGACGCAACCTCGTTCGGCAGAACGAACGTGTTGACGTCGAACGGCTGGTTACGGAGGTCTTTGTAACCATCAGAGTAGAACTGGCGCAGTTCCTGCTCGCTGAGCGACTGGTAAGCACCGACGATCTGCGCGCTGGAACCGGTGTAGGTAAGTGCCAACGCGTCAGGCGCAACACTCACTGCGGTACCGGCAATCAGGGTGCTCGAAATGAGCGCAGCCATGGCGCGCTTCTTCAAATGTGCGTTCTTCAACGGCTTCATTCCTTACAACTCGGAGGAGATATTCGAAGCAGCCTTGAGATCACCTGAACACGGATCTCCAAACTGATAACTACATATTTAAGCGCAATATCGGCTTGGAGAATAGTCCGAAACCCCCTACAGAAAGCCAAAACGCCAGATCAACACCAAAAACTTAGAAACCTGACCCTCTGAACTGGACGTTTAGACAGTACTCAGGAAGAAAACCACAAGGTGATTTTCACCACAATCCGAGCAATTGTTCAACAAATCCTCAAAGAACGCCGAAAGCCCGAAGCCAAGTCGGCTTCGGGCTTTCAGGGATCAGAACGATTTACTTCTTGGATTCGTCCTTCTTGTCCTTTGCGCCAGCTTCCTCGGACGGCTTTTCAGCCTGGTCCTTGGAGCTCTTGCCGGAGGAACCGTACATCATCCATTCCTGACCGGTGGCCTCACCGATCTTGTAGGACGAGGTCATCTCCTCCTGGCCGCAGGCACGCAGCACACCGTCGATCAGGAACAGACCGAGCGTGATTGCGCCGAGGGAACCAGCGGCGAGGCTCAGCATCTCCGGGTTGGCGACGTTGAACGCACCCTGGAAGCCAGCTGCGCGGCGAGAACGGTCCTCGTTGTAGATACCCAGACCGCGCTGGATCTGGTCATTCGCCTGACGGATGGCGTCGTTCACCTGAGCGGACAGACCCTCCAGACCCGGGATGCGAACCTGGGAGAGGATACCCAGCGGGATGGCCAGCAGCAGCGGCGCAGACAGGCCGACGATGGAGGCAATGCACTTGCCGTCGAGCTCAGAGGAGCCCTTCTCGGTCTTGTTGCCCTGGAGGTCAACGCCAAGGTCGATCTCGACGTAGTCTTCCCGCTTATCGCTGCGGACGCCGTTCTCAATCGGAACGACGACGAGCTTGCTGCCGTCGGGAACCTTGCCCGGATCGACCTCAAGGTGGCTGCCCTTGTCCACAACCTTGTTGTTCGGGACGATGGTGCAGCTGCCGTCGCCGGTGCAGATGTTGATCTCAACGTTGTTCGAGCCACCCTCGAAGTCAACGATGTAGCTGCCCTCCTTGCCCGGGTTGGGCTTGATCGACGGACGCGGCTTCGGAAGCTCGCCTTCCGAGGTGTCCGGGATGACAGCATCGACGACGCGGACGAGGTTGCCTTCCGGATCGCGGATCTCGATCTGTGCCAGACCACGCTTGCCAGGCTGTGCCTCGATGGCGAGCTTGCCCGGCTCCGGCTCGGTGACCGTCACCAGATCCTTGCCGTGAACAACCTTGTAGGTGTACTTCTCGCCGAAGTCGACGGAGTCCTTGATGTTCTTGTACAGAACAGTGCGGAACTCTTCGAAGTTCAGCTGCTTGCCCTCCGGGAGGACCTCGATGTTGTAGCGGCGGACCACAACATCACCGCGGCGCTCGATGACCTTCACGGTCTTGCCGATGGACTCCGGGCCCTTCGGCACGAGGCTCCACTTGCCGTCTTCCTTGACCTCCTTGACCCACTCTGCACCCTCGATGATCTCGATCGTGTTGTCGTTGATGCGGGTGATGGTGAAGCGGCCGTCAACGCTGAGCTTGTAGTCGTCGGACGACGCGGTGTTGCCGCCGTTCTTGCCCGGAACAACCGTGTAAATGTAGCGCTCAACAACGGTGTTGCCAGACTTGACCTCAACGGTCGCGGTTCCGGTCTTGCCGTCCTTCGGCGTGACCAGCAGGGTGTCGCCCTCGCGCTTGACGTCGATGACGTCCTCGCCCTTGACCTCGAAGGTGAACTCCGAGGAGTTCATGGTGATCGAGGACTCGGACTTCGGCGTGAGCTCGAACTTCTCCTCACGTGCACCCTGCGGGGTCACGACGTAGGTGTGGCGCTCGTGCGCGATACCGCGGGAGTTAAGGACCTCAACAACAACTTCGCCGTTGGCACCGTCGACGAACTTGAGGGACTTGTTCTTGGAGTTGACCATAATGTCGCCGCCAACGAGCAGCTCATTGCCCTTGGTGACCTTCGTGTCACCCGAGATACCGATCGTTTGGCCGGACGTGACGTTCTTGCGCACCTCCTTGATCTCGCTCGGAGTGACGTTGATGGTGTACTCGACGAGCTCGTCATCACCGAACTTCTCGACGATGACGATCTTGCCGTCCGTGCCAACCTTCGGCAGGACCTTCCAGTTGCCGTTCTCATCCTCTTCCTTGTCGAAGAGACCCTTGCCTTCCTTGACCTCAAACTCGTTACCCGGGGTGCCGAGCTTCAGGATGACGGTGTTGCGGTCCAGAACATCCTGGGTGACCTTGGCGGTCGGGTACTTGGTGTCACTCTTCACCTTGGCGACGATGGTGTAAGTACCAATCAGGACGCGACCGTTGTCGGTCTCCTTGTACACGTTGAAGACCAGGGTGCCGTTGGTGACGTTCGTGACCTTCCACGGGTTCTGCTCGTCCCACTCCCAGGTACCGGACTGGGAGACCGGCTCCTTGGTCAGATCGGAGGTGTCGTCGCCGTAGTCGATCGTGACAGTGTCGCCCTCGTCCATCAGGCGGGTGACGTTGTCCACGGAAACGTTCGTACCGTGCTCGATCTTCAGGTTGAAGGTGTAGGTCTTACCTTCCTTGTCAACGGCCTTGATCACAACATCGCCGGTTGCGTCCTTATTCGGGGTGACAACCCAGGAGTCGCCGCGCTTCTCGATCTTCTCAATCTTGTCAGCGCCCTCAACGATCTCCGGCTTCTCCTCAACACCCTCGATTTCGAGGATGTAGGAGTTGAGGTTGCCGATGACGCGGGTGTAGGTGGAACCACCAGTGGTGGTGTCGATCATGAAGATGTAGTTGTTCTCGGCACCGGTCGGCTTGCCGTTGACCTTCTCAAAGACGGTGACCTTGATCTGGCCCTTGGTCACCCCATCCTTAACCTTCAGCTTGTACTGGTTGGAGGAACCCTCAACCTTCACCAGCTCGCCCGGGCCGTCAACCTTGTAGTCCCAGCCAGCCGGGACGGTGATGGTCTGGTCGATGTTGGAGACACCCACGTTGAAGAAGTGGTTGTTCACGGTGACGTCGTTGACGGTGACCTTCTCGGTCTTCTCGTTGACGATGTTGACCGTGTACTCGTGGCGGTTGCCTTCGCTGTCGGTAATGACGAAGCGAACGGTGCCCTTGCCCTCACGCTTCGGCACGATCTCGATGACGTACTTGCCGTTGCGCTCAACCTTGCGGATATCAACGAGGCCGTTGGAGTCGTCGATAATCTCGAGCTTCCAGTCACCGAGCTTGTCAACGTCGATGATCTGCGTCTTGTCGGTGCCCTCGAAAGCGAAGGCGTAGGTGAAGTGGCGGGTGTAGCGCTCAACAGTGGAGGTGCGCTCAACCGTCTTGTAGTTCTTGTTCACCACGGTGGTCTCAACAACCTTGGTGGACGGCTCAGCGGTCACCGTCTGAGTCTCGGTGCGCGGGGCACCGCTCCGCTTCACGGTCTCGACGACGGTAGTGGCCGGCTTGGTGACGGTCACCGTCTCGGTTGCACCCTCAACGGTGTCAGTTGCGCGGGCCGTGGTGGTCTCGGTGACAGTCACCGGCTCAACCTGTTCAACGGTGACGGTCTTCTGCGGAGCGGTCACCGTCTCGGTTTCGACCTTGGTCGGCAGGGTGGTCTTCGCGGTTGCGGTGACCACATCCGGACGACGGGTGGAGGTAACCGTGAGCTCCTCCGGCGTCTCAGTCACGGTCTTCTCGACGATCGGCTGGATGTACTCCGTCTTCGTTGTAGTACCGGCCACCGTCTTGGTCACGGTTGCGTTACCCGGACGCACAGTCTCCGTCTCGGTGACGGTCGACTGCACCGTCGAGGTCACGGTCTTGGTCTCCTGCGGAGAAACGGTCTTGGTGACCGTCTCGCGGATCACGTCCGGCTGGTAGTTGTCCAGACCCGGCTGCGCGATGATGAGGATGCGCTGCTTCGTCGGGTCGCGGAGAACATCCTGGTAGATGTTGTAGTTCAGCGGAACGAGGACGGTGACGTACTCGCCCGGGTTCACCTTCAGCGCGTTGAACTTCGCGGAGTTCTTCACCAGGTAGAAATCCGACTGACCAACCGTTGCGGTGGCGGTGCGGCGGATGCTGAAGCCGGTCCAGCTCTCAAACTCTGCGGCGGTCAGCTTCGGCGGGTTGTTGGACCAGCCGAAACCATAAGCAGCCCAACGCGGCTTAATGTCGCCAGTAATGTAACCACGGATCTGGTCGAGAACTTCCTGGTTGTTGGACACCAGTGCCTGCATGGCCAGGGCCTTCTTACGGACCTCTTCGTGGCGGCCAGCGTAGTAATCATCCAGCATCAACTTGGTCAGGCTGATCGAAGCCTTCTCAATGTCCGGGTGGATATCAAAGCTGCCGCCCGAAACAAGGTTGAAGCCGTAAAGACCGGAAACACCGTCGAGCTTGCGGACCTCGTACTGGGTATCCAGGCTCGGACCCGGCAGCGCAGCGTCGATGCACCAGCCCGGACCGTACTGGGTCTGGAGCATGTCCATACGGCCCTTGAGCTTGGCACCCTTGTTGTACTGCAGTGCAGCCTTGTTAGCGTCGCTCGGCAGTGCGGAATATTCGCTAGTTACTCGCTCGTCAGCGTCAGCGGTCGGAGCTACGACCGTTACGCCACCAAAAGCCACCGTGGCGGAAACCAGGGTGGCCAGGACGCGCTTCTTCAGATGTGCGTTCTTCAACGGCTTCATTCCTTACAACTCGGAGGAGATATTCGAAGCAGCCTTGAGATCACCTGAACACGGATCTCCAAACTGATAACTACATATTTAAGCGCAATATCGGCTTGGAGAATAGTCCGAAACCCCCTACAGAAAGCCAAAACGCCAGATCAACACCAAAAACTTAGAAACCTGACCCTCTGAACTGGACGTTTAGACAGTACTCAGGAAGAAAACCACAAGGTGATTTTCACCACAATCCGAGCAATTGTTCAACAAAGCCCATTTCAGGCGCGGAGAGGGCCTGGGCTTTTGTCGCCGCGCAGGCGCTTCAGCACATTTTCAGCGGAAATCAAGCACATCGGCACGCCCACCCCAGGAACGGTCGTGGCTCCGGCGTAGTACAGCGCTCCCAGCTTCTTCGAAGCATTCGCGCCCCGCAGAAACGCCGACTGCTTCAGCGTGTGCGCCGGCCCGATCGCCCCACCCGACCACGCGTGGTAGCGGTCGCGGAAGTCTACAGGACCGAGCGTTTGCTTAACGACGACCCTCTCGCCCAGGCCCTCAACCCCACACCACTTCTCGATCTGTGCAATGGCAGCGTTTGCAATCAGGTCCACCTGCGGGGAGGCCCCATCGCGGTACATGTTGCCGTGGCCGATCGTCTCCTCGGCGGCGACGGGCACGAGTACGAACAGGTTCTCGTCGCCTTCGGGCGCCACGCCGGGGTCGGTCGCGCTCGGCTTGGACACGTAGATCGACTGCGACGCCCCCAACGGCCGCACCGCAGGTTTGCCCTCGAAGACGGTGGCGAAGTCATCGTCCCAGTCCTCGCTGAACAGCAGGTTGTGGTGCGCCAACTCGGGGATCTCACCCTTCACACCCAGCATGACCAGCACGGTGCCCAGGCCCGGGTCACGGCGGGAGAACCACGACTCGTCGTACGTGCGCAGCTTCGGCGGCAGCAGCCGGGTTTCGGTGTGGTGCAGGTCGGCACACGAGATGGTGAGGTCGGCGGGGATGAGGGTGTCGTCGATAAGCGAAATGCCCGTGGCCCGCCCACCGCTGTACGTGATGGAAGCGACGTCCGCGTTGAAGCGGAACTTCACGCCCTGCTCGAGCGCCAGCTCGTAGAGCGCATCCATCACCGCCGCGAACCCACCCTGCGGATACAGCACGCCCTGGGTGAGGTCCGTGTGGCTCATCAGGTGGTACATCGACGGCGTGCGCGCGGGATGCGACGACAAAAACACCGCAGGGTACGTCAGCATCTGGCGCAGGCGCATGTCCTTGAACTGGCCTGCGACGAAGCGATCCAGCGGCTCGACCAGGTAACGCAGCAACTTGCCGTACTGGCCGCGGATCTTGGCAAAAGGCTTCAGCGTGGAAAAGGTGGTGTAGAGGAAGTAGCGCAGCGCCAAGTCGTAGGTCTCGGCGGCGCGGTCGAGGTAACTGGCCAGTTGGGCGCCGGCGCCGGGCTCGATGTTGTTGAAAAGCCGGATCGCGTTGTCGCGGCCCGACTCCACATCGATCGGGTCGTGGTTCTCGGGGAAGAGCCGGTATGCGGGCGTGAGCGGCTTGAGATCCAGCACGTCCTCGGTGCGCTTGCCAAAGAGTGCGAAGAAGTGGTCGAAGGCATCCGGCATGAGGTACCAGCTCGGGCCGGTGTCAAAGCGGAAACCCTGGACGGTTTCGTTGCCGGCGCGGCCGCCATGCGAGCCGAGGCGCTCGACCACCGTGACCTCGTAACCCTCCCGCGCCAGCAGCGCCGAGGTAGCCAAACCCGCCGCCCCCGCGCCGATCACCACCGCAGTTGTCACAGCCCTGTCCTCGCAATCGCCTTCGCCGTCAGCGCAACCTTGCGGCGCTGCGGCACACTGATGCGCTGCTGGGTCAACTGCGCGGCCGGGGTGCGCTCCGCGATCTCCGTGAGTTCACGGAACAGCGCCTCCGCGGCCGCCACTCCCCCACGCACCCCGCGGGGCAGCAACGGGATCGTCTCTAAGGCCTGGTCAAGTTCGGTGTGGATGGTGGTGGTGATGGCGTGCTTGGTGTCGTCGTCAAGCATGCGCCCAAAGTACGCCCGCCCGAGACTGTCCTGATCCTCCCCGAAATCGCGCAGGAAGTTGATGCGCTGGAACGCCGCACCAAGCGCGCGGGCGCCACGCTGAAGTTTCTCGGGATGGGGTGTCTGGCGCTCTGGGAAGAAAATGTCCAAACACATCAAGCCAATCACCTCGGCCGACCCATATATATAGGTCTCCAACTCCGCCGGGGAAAAAACGTGCGGGTTAAGGTCCGCGCGCATCGACGCGAAAAACGCCTCGAGGTGCTCCGCGTTGAGGCGACAACGCCGATACGTATTCGCCCACGCGTGCAGCACCGGATCCGTGTGAAAGCGCTGGTTAGGGGCCTGGAGGACCTGCTCCTCGTAGGCGTTAAGCAGGGTCTCGGGGTCTGCGTTGGCCTGCTGCGCGGCGCCGTCGACGATCTCATCTGCGATACGCACCACCGCGTAGAAATTACGAATATCGCGCCGCACCCCCGGTGCCAACACCTTCGTAGCCAACGAAAAACTCGTCGAATACTGCGCAATCACCTGAGCAGCCGCACGATCCGCCATCGTGTCGTAACGGGAAAGGTAAGAGTTCACGCAGGCGCTTTCTATTTGCAGACTTTTCCGGGAGCTTACCGCGCAGCAACCGCTGCCTGGGCCCCTGGTGACCACCAACGCCAAAGGCCAGGTCCCCGGGAGGACCTGGCCTTTGTGTTCCTGTGGAGCATAGGAGAATCGAACTCCTGACATCCTGCTTGCAAAGCAGGTGCTCTACCAACTGAGCTAATGCCCCGTGCCCTTTCGGGCTGTGGGCCTAGCAAGAATCGAACTTGCGACCTCATCGTTATCAGCGATGCGCTCTAACCGACTGAGCTATAGGCCCTGGGAACGAATAGGAATATTACAGAGCACTGCTATAACCGCCAAATCGCCAGGTTGTTGCGTGTTTTTATGCTTATCGTCTAGCTGCTTGTGCATTGCTACTAGACGACCCGCCTGCACCCTCCACATATCCCCAGGTGATGTTGGCGATGGTTTTCAGTATCAGCGTGATCGTCTGGTTCGCCGGAACGGGAGCTAGACGATCAGGGCACAACAACCGCACTCCAACGACACCTCAACGACACCCTCGCGGAACGGGGGTAATTTGCGGGGGTAGGAGGCCTGCACAAATTGGTGAACAATCCGCCCAACCTGGCCTTTTCGCCACTCAGCAGCGCCCCAAGACGGCGCCAAAACCTGTTTTTATACGAGCGTGACAGGCAAAACTCCTGGTGAGGGCCAGATTCGAAGTTGTATACCCATACATATACAAAACAATGCATAGTATGCTGCTCCTCCGGATTGTTGAACGAACCGAACCGGAGCGCAAAAGATCGTTCAACAACCCGGCGCGACAGCCCTAAAATCAGCTCGGATTGATGAAAAATCCGCACGATAAACGGGGTGAAAACGTTGAACAATCCAAAATAAACGTTGAACAATCCGGCCTCGAAAGGGCCGAAAATTCGGCGGGTTTACCAGCGCATACTTGGTGCATAAACTCGAGGGCAGCAAAGGAAATGCGGTGTTTACCGCAAACACCGCAGATAAGTAAGGAGCAGGAAAATGCGCGCAGCACTTCGTACCGGTCTCGCAGCAGCCCTCGCCGCCACCGTCGCCTTCGGTGGAGTTGTTCCGGCTAAGGCTGCAGAGCCTGCTGACGTTGTCGTCGATAATCAAGCGATCTCCGCGGAGCTCATCGACTCCGACGGCGACGGCATCCCCGACCTCTGGGAGCGCAACGGCGTTGTCCTCGAGGACGGCACCGTGCTTAACCTGCCTGCTTACGGTGCGGACCCGAGCCGCCCGGACCTGTTCCTCCAGCTCAACTGGATGGAGTCCGAGTACAAGACCCTCGGCTGCGACGTCGAGCCGTCCGAGGCTTGTGCCAACGCCAACACCAGGGAATACGGCGTGAAGGCCGAGTCCCTGCAGGAGATGGTTGATCTTTTCGACGACCACGGCATCAACCTCCACGTCGACGCCGGCGAAACCTTCAACAACATCCCCGGCTACGAGGCTCGCGGCGGTGAGACCCTGAAGTACGTCAAGAACTACTTCGAGAACGAAAGCCAGGGTTCGAAGCTGCTGAACAACATCGACGAGATGCTCGGCGAGCGCCAGAACATCTTCCGCATCGGTGTTATCGGCGACCAGATCGACGCCTACAACCTGTCGTCCGGCGCCTCGCTGGTCAACGACACCTCGTTCTTCGTGGCTAACCACCGCTTCATGAACTCGGAAGAGATGCTGCGCAACACCATCCTGCACGAGCTAGGCCACACCCTCGGCCTGCGCCACCAGGGTGCGCACGCGGTGGTCAAGGACATCCAGGGCATGCGTCTGGATACCTCGGCCTACAAGTCGGTGATGAACTACGACTACCAGTTCGACTACTTCAACTACTCGGAGAAGCCGTACCTGCTCGACACCCCGTTCGGTGTGCGCGAGGTTCCGGCGGACTGGGAAGCACTGGCCATCAACGCTTGGCGCATCGGTGCCCGCGGTGTTGCCTCGGCTCCGTCGCAGGAAGGAGCGGTCAACGACCCGGCTCCGAAGGAGCAGCCTGAGGAGGAGAAGCCGGCAGAGCAGCCAGCACCTGAGGCCGAGAAGCCCGCCGAGAAGCCAGCCGAGCACGAGCAGCAGGCTGAGCAGAAGGACAAGCCGGCTCCGGTTGTTGAGAAGGACGTCAACGTCGCGGCGATCGTCGCCCCGATCGTGGCAATCCTGGCCTTGATCGGCATCGGCTTCGCGGTGATGAACATGATGCCGGGCCTGGGGTTCTAACCCAGCGCAGGCCAGCACAAGTTAGTGAAGCGTGCCGTTTCCGTGTAGTTGGTAGGGGCAAT
>NZ_KV833281.1:0-18579 GCF_001837615.1 Corynebacterium sp. HMSC070H05 | reverse complement strand
GTCTGGTTGCACAAACACAGAGCTAGACGACCAGGGAAAACAGCAGGCCAGGACCGTCGAGCAGAAGCGCAGAAGGCCCCAGGCAACGCAAAAGCACCCCGAGCGAGCGGGGTGCACTTTTACGTGAAGGGTGGACTAGCGGTCGTCGTCCTCATCCCAGTTGGCGTAGTCGGCGTACTGGTCGTCCACCTCGGAGTCGTCGTCATCCCACCTGCGGCCCGGGGTCTTCCCTGCAAGCTCGCGTTGGAGCGAGGCGAGATCCATTTCAGGAGTGTTGTACTTCAGCTGGCGAGCAACCTTGGTCTGCTTGGCTTTTGCGCGTCCGCGGCCCATGGCGTGACCCCCTTGAGGTGGTTCTGGGCGGCCCATGTGTGGGCGGCCTCTTATGATTCTTCGTTATTTTCCTGTAGGACACTATAGCTTGAGTATCTTAAAAATGCCCCTTAGGTGTCCCACCTGCGGTTATTTTGGCGTCATGCCGCCACGACGAAGCTGATCAACAGCTTTGCGGCCCGCACGTTCACCCTCATCTTGTGGCAACGAGGAGGGGTCGACGGAGGCTGCAGCGCCCTGGATTTCGAGGGGAACCTCCAACGCGGAACGCTTCACTAGGGCGAGAGCCACCGGGCCTTCGTCGGCATCGTGTACGACGGTGCCGAGTCGGCCGACGTTTCGTCCGCCGGCGGTGATCTCCGCACCGGGCACTGGTTCTTCAGGGGCGGAGCCATCGAGCTGGAGTTTGACCAGCAGGCGCGGGGATCGGCCGAGGTTTTCCACTCGGGCAACGGTTTCCTGGCCGCGGTAGCAGCCCTTCTCCAGGTGAACCGCGCCAATGTGGTCGCCGCGGTTGATCAGGTAGGGGGCTTCGTGGGGGATGGAGCGCTCGTCGAGGTCGGCGCGCTGCTCCGGTTCGCCGGCGGCGACGCGCAGGGCGGTAAACGCCATCAGACCGGCCAGTGGAAACTGTTCGGCGATCGCGTTGAGTTGCTCGCGGGGGATAGCGACGTCAGTGCGGCATGCCCCACCCCAGCCATCAATCACGCGGGTGAACACGGCGCCCTCAACCTGGGCAGCAGCAGGGCCGAGCAGCGTGACCACAGCAAGATCGGTTTGCTCCACGGTCACCTCGGACCAGAACACCATGCGCTGCAGATAGGTCAGCAGGCTTTCTGCCTGGTAGGAGGGGGTGTCCAGGTAAAACACGTCATCGGCTACGGCGATATCGGCGTGGTGCAGGATGCGCCCCTGTGCGTTGAGGTCGAGGGCGGAGGCGGTGAACCCGGAGGTGGCGTCGTCAAGCTTTTGCGATAGCAGGTTGTTGAGGAACCCCGGCGCATCAGGGCCGGACACCGCAATGACGGCGCGGTTAGAGCGGTCGACGGCGACGGTATCTCTGGTGGCCTTGCGTTGTTCCCCCAACGGATCGCCGTAGTGCCAGGCGACGCCGGTGGCGTCGAGAAGCGAATCGCCCGGAAGCTCCGCAGCACCCGGCTTGGCCAAAAGAACCGATGCGTAACCCATGGGCGCCTATCATAGGGGGCATTATGTCTATTGCACCGCTCGCGCCTGCGCCCGTGATCTACCTCGTCGAACCGTACGGCGGGTCCGTACGCCGCCAAAACACCAACATGCCCCACGTGTTCTGGGACGATGCGGTGGTCACGCGCGGCGATGGGATCTTTGAAAGCATCCTCATTCGAGATGGCAAACCGCTCAACCTGGAGAAGCATCTCGAGCGCTTCGCCCGGTCGGCGGAACTGATGGATCTGCCGGAGCCGGGCGCGGCCCACTGGGAGCGCGCCACCGAGGAGGCGGTCGCCGATTATTGCCGTGAGCGCGGCGGCACCGAAGGCGTGGAAGCGAAGTGCGTATGGACGCTCTCACGCGGCCGTGAAACCACCGGCGTTGCAACTGCTTGGCTGACCATACGCCCGCTTGACGACGACACCCTGGCACAACGCGAACGCGGCGTCTCTGTGCTCACTACCCCGCGCGGCTACACCGTCACGGGCGATGCGCCGTGGATGCGCGAAGGTGCGAAAACGCTCAACTATGCGGCGTCGATGGCGGCGCTGCGCTGGGCGAAAGCCGAAGGTGCGGACGATGTCATCTACATCGATCCCGACACCGGCCGCGTGCTCGAGGGGGTGACCTCGTCGGTGGTCATGGTGAAGAAGGGCGGGAGGTTGCGCACACCGGCACCGGGTCCGGGCGTGCTGGCCGGCACCACCCAAGCCGCCCTGTTTGAATACGCCGCCGAGCAGGGGTGGAAGTGCAAGGCGAAGGACATCTACCTCAACGAATTGTTCAAGGCGGAGTCGGTGTGGCTGGTGAGCTCCACGCGCATCGCCACCCGGGTAAAGCGCCTGGACGGCAAAAAGCTCCCCGCTCCCGACAATGAAGCCGAGATCAAGGAGCTGATTTCCGCGGCGCTGAGCTAACCGGGGCTAGCCCGCGATGCGCTTCAACTCTGCGGACATGTACGGCACCATCTCGCCGTTGACGGCGCGCTCGTCAACCCAGCCGAGGTTGTTGTTCGGCATCAGGCCGTAGAGGCGCTTGCCCGGACCGTGGGACTCCGGGCCGGTCTCCGTTGCGATGGTGGAGGCGCTGGTGAGCTGCCATGCACGCTCGTTGACAGGCGCGCCGTACATGATCTCGACCAAACCGCGGGAGTTGGTCAGGGTCACCTCGATTTCGTCCTTGAGAGAGATGCGCCAGAAGCCGACCTCGCGCTGGTCGGCGCCGGTGGCGTTGCCGTCCTCGTCGAGACGCCACATGCGCGACTCGAAGCGGAGGTAATTCTCACCGTCGTGGGAGACAACAAGGCGCTGGCCGAAGGCGTACTCATCGCCGTTGTCGTTGGCCTGGCCGGAGCCGGTCCACACGCCAACCAGCGGCAAAAGTGCGAGCAGGCCGTCGTGCAGGCTCGGGCCGAAGCGCAGGTTTGCGGTGTCGTCCTCGAGCGGGAAATCCTCAAAGTCGAACGTCGGGATATTGCGGTGCGCGGTCGACTTGGACTGCTCGGACGCAAGGTTGACGGCGTCGTTGCCGCTTAAGGTGGCCGGTTTCGGCGTGTTCTCGGTGTTTTCTACGTTCTTTTCTTCACTCATGGTGTCCAAGGGTAGCTGCTTGTCCCATGGGGTTGAGGTCCGCCGGGGCAAAGGCGGTGTTGATGCGGTCGCGCGAGAACTCAATCGAACCGCCGCGCAGCTGCACTCGGTCCGCTGGCCCGTCCAACGGCAGGGTGCGGGTGTCTAGATCGAGGGTGAACGCGGCCTGGGTTTCGGGGGAGGTGTCGTCGATAAGTTTGCTGGGGCGCATCTGGAAGATGCCGTCGATCAGGCGCAGCGTAACCACAACCGTCACCGGGTCTTCTGTACCGGGAACCGTGCCGGTGAGCCGGGCCTCGCTTGCGGCCCCGCCTGCGGGGGAGATGTCGTATGGGTTCGCGATGTCCAGGTCCGTGATGCCGAGGAGGGTTCCGAACCCGACGCCGTCGAGGCGCACCCGGCGGCGCACAAGGCGTGCCGTGCCCGATTCGAACTCGCCCGAAAGCGCTTCGCGTGGGTTGTCGAGGGCGAGGTCGAAAACGTCTACGCCGGTCGTCGCTACGCCTGGCCCATCGACGGCGGCATCGAGGTGTTCCACGCTCACACGTGAGACGTTGCCGGTGAGCAGCGACGCCGTGTACGGGAAACCACCCACGGACGCCTGGAAGCCGGGCTGGGCGACGGTGCGTTCCACGTTCGCGGCTACGACCGTGTCAGCGCCAGCCAGCACAGCCAGCGCCGCCGCTACGGCGACAGCCGCTTTCACACGTGCCCGCATCGTTTCCGCCCTCCGACGTACCCTCTAAGACATGACTGTCGACATCGTAAGCGCCACCCTGCCGGAAACCCTCGTCCGCCCCATTCTGGATGCCGCCCAATCCGAGGACGGCGTCGCCGCGTTCTCCGAGGCGTTCGAGCGCGGGCTTTTCGACGACACCCTCAACCACACCCACCTCATCGCCAAAACCGGCGATAAGACCGTTGCGGTTGCCGGCATCGCTGAAGACGGCTCCACCGAACTGGCCGTCCATCCTGAACGCCGCCGCCACGGCTACGGCCGCGCGCTGGTCCAGGGAGTGCTGGAGCGCAACGCCGACGCTGGCTTCTGGGCTCACGGCGACCTGCCCGCAGCGCAGGCGATGGCACGCGACCTCGGGATGGAGCCAGTGCGAGAACTGCTGGTCATGGGGACTGCGCTGGATGCTGACATGAAGGCGGAAGTGTGCGAGGGCTACGAGCTCGTGCAGTACCCGGAGTTGGTGTCGCGGTGGGGGCGTGAGGTCGTCGATAAGCAATGGCTCGAGGTGAACAACGACGCGTTCTCCTGGCACCCCGAACAAGGCGGCTGGGACATCGCGCAGCTGCACCGGGCGATGGACACCGACTGGTTCGACGCCGACGGCGTGTGGTTCCTCATCGCCGGCGATGAGATTGCGGGCTTCCACTGGACCAAACGACACCCGGATGGCACCGGCGAAATCTATGTCGTCGGCCTCTCCTCGAAGCACCGGGGGGAGGGAATGGGGGGACCGCTGATTCAAGCCGGGCTGAACTACCTTGCGGAGTGCGGATCCTCGCAGGTCATCCTCTATGTCGAAGGGGATAATGAGCCGGCGGTAAAGCGATACCGCCAGCTCGGCTTTGATACTCGCGAGCGCCACGTGGTCTACAAACCGGCCTCCAAAAAGTAGCGCTTGACCTGCGGTGTTAGCCAGGATTTTACGAGTTCACCAATAGTTCACCCAATCAGCAACCAGGGATTAACCGGCGCTGTCTAGGTTTTGTGTCGTAAGTGATCGGACATCTGCCTGGTGTTCCGGACCGAACAGTTAAATACCTGAAAGGTTCCCCGTGATTCGTAACTTCAAGCGCACCGCCGCAGTCATCGGCGTCGTAGCAGCCTCCTCCGCCACCCTCGTCGCTTGCGGCGGCTCCGACGACACCGAAGGTGCAGCAGGTACCGAAGCGGAATCCACCGCAACGGCCGAAAAGGGCGACTACGAGCTCTACGGCCAGCAGGGTGACATCCTCGCTGAGGGCGCATCCTCCCAGCAGAACGCCATCGACTACTTCGCCTCCGTCTACTCCGCAGAGGTTCCGGGCGCTTCCATCGCCTACACCCCTTCCGGCTCGGGCGCAGGCCAGAAGAACTTCATTGCCAACCAGGCTGTCTTCGCCGGCTCTGACTCGCCGCTGAAGGACGACCAGGTTGAGGCTGCTGCACAGCGCTGTGGCGGCAACGAGGCATGGCACCTGCCGTTCGTCATCGGCCCGGTTGCTATCGCCTACAACCTCGAGGGTGTCGACGAGCTCAACCTCACCGTGGACAACATCGTCGAGATCTTCCAGGGCGTCATCAAGACCTGGAACGACCCGAAGATCGCAGAGGCTAACCCGGGCGTTGAACTGCCGGACACCCCGATCAACGTCTTCTACCGCTCCGACGAGTCCGGCACCTCCGACAACTTCCAGAAGTTCCTCGCAGCCGCATCCGACGGCAAGTGGGAGTCCTCCGGCAAGGCGTTCCCGAACGCAGTGGGCACCGGCGCCAACGGCTCCTCCGGTGTGGCACAGGAAGTCTCCGCTACCGACGGTTCCATCACCTACGTCGAAGCTGGCTTCGCTGACAAGAAGGCCAACATCGACTTCGGCAACGGCCCGGTCGAGCTGACCAACGAGTCCGTGGCGAAGACCCTGGACAACCTGACCTTTAAGACTGAGGGTCACAACATGGTCGTCGACGCCGACGCCCTGTTCGCCACCGACACCGCCGGCGCTTACCCGCTGGTGCTGACCACCTACGAGATCGTCTGCTCCGCGGGCTACGACGAGGCAACCTCCAAGATGGTCAAGGACTTCCTCAACATCGCCCTCGACCACCAGGATGCAGAGCTCGAGGCTGAGGGCTTCATCCCGGTCACCGGCGCACACGCTGAGCGTCTGCGCGAGGCGATCAGCGCCATCCAGTAAGGCCAACCGGCCGACGACCCCCGACTGAGCTCAATGACATCGGGGGTCAATTGCTGTAGTCCACCCCGTTTCCCTCCATCTTTCCCAAGGATCCGAGCACATGGCTGACAATGACGTTGCGGTAGCGGAACGCACCGCACGGACCTCCGGACGCGTGAAGCGCCCCGGAGACCGGTTCTTCGAAATCTTCTCCACAGCATCTGCAACGCTGATCACCGTCCTCGTTGCTGCCATTGGTATCTTCCTGCTCGCGCAGGCGCTGCCACCGCTGATGCGTAACGACGGCGGCGTGCTCGGCTTCTTCACCTACGGTGGCCCGTGGCAGACCGCAGACCTGGACGCGATGCAGTTCGGTATTCCGAACCTGTTCTTCTCCACGGTGACCATCTCCATCATCGCGCTGATCATCGCGATGCCGGTCGCCCTCGGTGTTGCACTGTTCTTGTCCAACTACTGCCCGCAGCGCCTCGTGCGCCCGCTGGGCACCCTGGTGGACATGCTCGCCGCCGTGCCGTCGATCGTGTACGGCCTGTGGGGCGCACAGGTGCTCGGCCCGAAGCTGGGCAAGTTCTACGAGTGGGTCAACGGCTGGGGTGGCGATTTCTTCCTGTTCGCCACCTACCAAAACTCCCCGCCGTTCTCCACGGCCCGCAACGTCATGACCGGTGGCATTGTGCTCGCCATCATGATCCTTCCGATCATCGCGGCAACCGCCCGCGAGATCTTCGTACAGACCCCTCCGGGACAGATCGAGTCCGCACTTGCCCTCGGCGCAACGCGCTGGGAGGTCATCCGCATGACCGTCATCCCGTTCGGTCTGTCCGGCTTCATCGCAGGCTCCATGCTCGGCCTTGGCCGCGCACTGGGTGAGACCATGGCGCTGTACATGGCGGTTGCGCCGGCGAACGACTTCCGCGGTTCGCTTTTCGACGGCGGCACCACCTTCGCAACCGCCATCGCCAACGCCGCAGCCGAGTTCAACAACCCGGTGTCCGCCGGCGCCTACATCGCAGCAGGTCTGGTGCTGTTCCTGCTGACCTTCGTCGTCAACTCGATCGCGCGTGCGATCGTCAACAAGAAATAAGGAGCGGAGCGAAACATGTCTACTGCAGTATCCAAGCCGGCTGAGACAGCCCGCCCCGAAAACCCATTCATCGACATCGCCTCGAGCCGCAAAACCACAAACTCCATCATGGGTGGACTCATGTGGTTCTGCATGTTCCTCGCACTTGTCCCGCTGCTGTGGCTGCTGTTTACCGTGGTGTCCCGCGGCTGGCACGTCATCGTGGATCCGGCGTGGTGGACCTCCGACATGGTCGGTGTCCGCGCGTCCAAGGAGGGCGGCGGTGCGCTGCACGCGATCATCGGTACGCTCATGCAAACTCTGATCGCGTCGCTGATCTCCATCCCGATCGGTGTATTCACCGCGATCTACCTGGTTGAATACTCCAACGGAAACCGCCTGGGCAGGCTCACCACCTTCATGGTGGACATCCTTTCCGGTGTGCCGTCGATTGTTGCAGCACTGTTCGTCTACGCCCTGTGGATCACCATCCTGGGCCAGCAGCGCTCCGGTTTCGCTGTCTCCCTCGCACTGATCCTGCTCATGGTGCCGGTCGTTGTGCGTAACACCGAAGAGATGCTGCGCGTTGTGCCGATGGACCTGCGCGAAGCTTCCTACGCACTTGGTGTGCCGAAGTGGAAGACCATCGTGCGCATCGTGCTGCCGACCGCACTGTCCGGCATTGTCACCGGCATCATGCTGGCAATCGCCCGCGTGATGGGCGAATCCGCGCCGGTACTCATCCTCGTCGGCTCCACCCCGGCAATTAACTGGTTTGACATGTTTGACAAACCACAGTCCTCGCTGCCGCTGTACATGCTGGACATGTGGAAGTCCGGCGCCACCGGCCCGGCCAACGACCGACTCTGGGGCGCAGCACTGACGCTGGTCATCCTCGTTGTCACGTTGAATCTGCTCGCACGCTTCATCGCGAAGCGCTTCTCGGTCAAGAAGTAACAATCCCGCCCGCGTCCCCAGTCAGGAGAACTCACAGATGTCCACCAAGCTCGAACTCAACGACGTCAACATCTACTACGGCGACTTCCACGCCGTGCAGAACGTCAACATGGAAATCCCCGCCAAGTCGGTCACCGCATTCATCGGCCCGTCCGGCTGCGGTAAGTCCACCGTGCTGCGCACGATCAACCGCATGCACGAAGTCATCCCCGGCGCTTCCGTCAAAGGCCAGATTCTTCTCGATGGCCACGACATCTACGGCAAGAACGTCGACCCGGTCGCCGTGCGCAACACCATCGGCATGGTGTTCCAGAAGGCAAACCCCTTCCCAACAATGTCCATCGAGGACAACGTCGTCGCGGGCCTGCGCCTGGCGGGGGAGAAGGACAAGAAGAAGCTCAAGGAAGTCGCGGAGCAGTCCCTGCGCGGCGCGAACCTGTGGGACGAAGTGAAAGACCGTTTGGACAAGCCGGGTGGCGGCCTCTCCGGTGGTCAGCAGCAGCGCCTGTGCATCGCTCGTGCGATCGCGGTGCGTCCTGAGGTGCTGCTTATGGACGAGCCCTGCTCGGCCCTCGACCCCATCTCCACCCTTGCAGTGGAGGATCTCATCCACGAGCTGAAGGACCAGTACACGATTGTCATCGTGACCCACAACATGCAGCAGGCAGCCCGCGTGTCCGACAAGACCGCGTTCTTCTCGCTCGAAGCCACCGGCCGCCCGGGCCACCTGGTGGAGTTCAACGACACCACCACCATCTTCGAAAACCCGGAGCAGAAGGAAACCGAAGACTACATCTCCGGCCGCTTCGGCTAAGGCTTGCGGAACTTGCGCTCGATGGTGGCGAACTTCTCCAGATTCTCGTAATCAGGTTCGTCCCGCTGGCGCAAGTACGCCTCAGGCCTCAGGCCGGTGACCAGAAACACCATCTGGCCGGCAATATCTACGCAGCGGTCCGCGTAGCGCTCGTAGTAGCGCGAAATCATCGACAGGTCTACGGCCTCGCGAGTGGAGTATTCCCACTCCCGGTCGGAGACCAACGTGCTTAAGAACGCGCGCATGTCGTCGACGCCCTCGTCGATAGTGTGCAGCTCAACTGCCACATCCGGATCCGGATCATCCAACAATGCTCGGGTGGTGGCACCCATCGCAGCCACCAACCGGGTCATTTCCTCGACGTAGCCGTGCAGCGGCGGCGGATACACCGACGCGGGGTGGCGCTGGCGCACCAGGACTGCAATGTTGCGGGCGAGCGAACCCATGCGTTCGAAATATTCCACTAGGTGGATCGCAGCCAGCACCTGACGCAGGTCAGTCGCCACAGGGTTCTGCAGCGCGAGCAAGCGCATGCTTCGCTCCTCACACCGTTCGCCGATTTCTTTGAGTTCGTCGATCAGGGTCAGGGCCGTTTCGGCGTCATCGAGTGACTGCTCAAGAAGGCCCTTCGACGCGTGCTCCATGATGGTGCGCACCGTGTCGCACATGGTCATGAGGTCCTGGTTGAAGGCCTCCAGAGTCTCTCGGTAGGCGGCTCTCAGCATGCGCTTCATGCTACGCGCTCGCAGTTAACCACCGTTATTCTCAATTTCTGCACCTTCCGGCACGGTGTCGTCCTCCGGATCATCCAGCCACCCCTCCGGCAGGGCAATCTTGCCGGCAGAACCCTGACGGCCACGCGCGTCATCCGCATGCTCGGCCATTGCTTCAGAATCCGCGATGGGGGCGAGGCGCTCCTTCAACTCCGCAAGAGACGTCACTTGGGCAAGCGACTTGCGGAATTCCCCGCCTACCGGGAAACCACGCATGTACCAGCCGGTGTGCTTGCGGATGTCGCGGCACGCGTGGTGCTCACCGTCGTGCTCTGCCAACAGCTCTGCGTGGCGGTAGATGATGCTGGCTACCTTGCCCAGGGTCGGCTCCGGCGGGATCTCCTCGCCGCGCAACTGCGCGCCCAGTTGCGCGAACAGCCACGGGCGCCCAAGGCAGCCGCGGCCGACCTCCACGCCGTGGCAGCCGGTTTGCTCCATCATTTTCGCCGCATCGTCGGCGGCGAAGATGTCGCCGTTGCCGATTACCGGCACGCCGGTACCGTCCATGTGCTCCACAAGGCGGCCGATTTCGTCCCAGTGCGCCGCGCCCGAGTAACGCTCCGCACCAGTGCGGGCGTGCAAGGCAACGGCGGCGGCACCCGATTCGGCAGCAATGCGTCCGGCATCCAGGTGCGTGTGGTGGTCTGCGTCAATGCCGATGCGGAACTTCACCGTAATTGGAATGCCGGAGCCTTCCGCAGCGCGCACCGCGGCGCTGACGATGTTGCCGTACAGACGGCGCTTGTATGGGATCGCACAGCCTCCGCCCTTGCGCGTGACCTTCGGCACTGGGCAGCCGAAGTTCATATCCACGTGATCGGCGATATCTTCCTCGACGATCATCCGCACAGCTTCATACGTGAACTTGGGGTCCACCGTGTACAGCTGCATCGACCGCGGCGTTTCCACATCCGCGAAGGTGGTCATGTGCATCGTCTTCTCGTTGCGAGCCACCATTGCGCGCGCTGTGATCATTTCGCAGACGTACAGCCCCGAGGATGTGCCGGTGAGTTCCTCCTCGATCTCCCGGCATAGCACACGAAACGGCATGTTGGTCACCCCGGCCATCGGCGCGAGGATGACGGGGGAGTTCAGATCGATGCCGCCGATAGTTAAGGCGGGGGCTGCGGTAGTCATAGTTCTGCCTATTGTTCACGCCCGTTGTCGCCCCGTCCAATCGTGGTTGCTACGCCCGTTCGGGGGTGATTTGGGCGTCGATAAGCATTTGCTTTGCGACGAGACCACACACCCTCATGGCAATGAGTGATGGGTCACAATATGGTGGGGGTGTTACCTGAACGGATTTAACAGGATTGAGGGAGATCACATGAGCGATCGTATTGCTTCCGCCAAGTTGCGTGACAAGGTCATGACCGCCGAAGAGGCCGTCCAGTTTGTCAACCACGGCGACAAGGTTGGTACTTCCGGCTTCACCGGTGCGGGCTACCCGAAGGCCATGCCGGCCGCAATTGCAGAGAAGGCAAAGGCCGCCCATGCGAAGGGGCAGGACTTCTCCATCGACTTGTACACCGGCGCCTCCACGGCACCGGAGTGCGACGGCGTCCTCGCTGAGGCAGGCGCGCTGCGTTACCGCATGCCGTACCAGTCTGACCCGACCATGCGTAACAAGATCAACGCTGGCGAGATGAAGTTCCAGGACATTCACCTGTCCCACTCCGGCATGATGGTCGAGCAGGGCTTCTTCGGTGACGTTGACCTCGCCATCGTCGAGGCAGTGCGCATCACCGAAGAGGGCAACATCGTCCCGTCTTCCTCTGTTGGTAACTCCGTGGAGTTCCTCAACGCAGCCAAGAAGATCATCATCGAGGTCAACTCCTGGCAGTCCGAGGAGCTCGAGGGCATGCACGACATCTGGCTCGTGCCGCCGCTGCCGAACCGTATCCCGATCCCGATCACCAAGGCCGGCGACCGCATCGGCAAGACCTACATCGAGATCGACCCGGAGAAGGTCGTCGCAGTCATCGAGACCAACGACGCTGACCGCAATGCACCGTTCAAGGCACCGGACGAGGTCTCCGAGCAGATCGCAGGCAACTTCCTCGACTTCCTGGAGAACGAAGTCAAGGCCGGCCGCCTCACCTACGACGGCTACGTTATGCAGTCCGGCGTGGGCAACGTCCCGAACGCCGTGATGGCAGGCCTGATGGACTCCAAGTTTGAGAACATCCAGGCCTACACCGAGGTCATCCAGGACGGCATGGTCGACCTGATTGACGCCGGCAAGATGACCGTCGCCTCCGCAACCTCCTTCTCCCTGTCGCCCGAGTACGCAGAGAAGATGAACAACGAGGCATCCCGCTACCGCGAGTCCATCATCCTGCGCCCGCAGTCCATCTCCAACCACCCGGAGGTCATCCGCCGCACCGGCCTGATCGCCTCCAACGGCATGATCGAGGCGGACATCTACGGCAACGCCAACTCCACCCACATCAACGGCTCCCGTCTGATGAACGCCCTGGGCGGCTCTGGCGACTTCACCCGCAACGCCTACATTTCCTCGTTCATCTCCCCGTCCGTGGCCAAGGATGGCGCCATCTCCGCAATCGTGCCGATGGTTTCCCACGTCGACCACACCGAGCACGACGCCATGGTCTTCATCACCGAGTACGGTGTCGCCGACCTGCGTGGCCTCGCCCCGCGTGATCGTGTGGCAAAGATGATCTCCATCGCCCACCCGCAGTACCGTCCGCTGCTGGAGGAGTACGTCGAGCTCGCCGCGAAGTGCAAGTACCAGGCAACCCCGCACGACCTGCGCCACGCCTTTGACTTCCACACCCGCATCCAGGAGACTGGCACCATGCTGAAGGAGAACTAAAACCTCCTTCCGGCGCGCGTGCAGGGCGATTACCGCACGCGCGCACATGGGGGCTACACTTAGCCCCCGCGGGCCTTTAGCTCAGTTGGTAGAGCTACGGACTTTTAATCCGCAGGTCGTGGGTTCGATCCCCACAGGGCCCACCGTGAGCCCCGGCTAACGCCGGGGCTTTTCGCGTTCTTGGGCCCCCTTCTGTGCCGGGTTGATGGGTTTGCGAGTGCCACAAGGTGGAACCAGCTAACCTGCGCGTATGGATATCAGTACCGCCACGCCCACAGCCGTCGGCATCGCCTTGGGGATCTCGTTGTTGGCCGGGCTATCCACTGGCTTCGGCGGGCTGATCGTCGCCCTGAAACGTGCTCCGGGCGCGGGTTTTCTCGCTGGGGCGCTTGGGTTCTCGGCCGGTGTGATGGTCTACATCTCGTTTGTCGAGCTGCTGCCTCAAGGAATCGAGGGGCTCGTTGAAGCAGGCAGCCCTCGTGCGGAACTCTGGGGTACCGTCGCCTTCTTCGCGGGAATCGGGCTGATCGCGCTTATCGACCGCCTCGTGCCCGAAGAGATCAACCCCCACGAAGAACCCTCGGAAAGTGGGGTCAGTAAAGCACAGTTACGCAACGTGGGTGTCCTCAGTGCCGTTGCCATTGCCATCCACAACTTCCCGGAAGGGTTTGCCACGTTTGCCGTAGCGCTCGCGGATCCAGCCCTTGCTATCCCTCTCGCGGTGGCGATTGCGATCCACAACATCCCGGAAGGCATCGCGGTCGCGGTTCCTCTGCGGGAGGCCACTGGATCCCGCCGCAAAGCCGCCTGGTGGGCCACCCTGTCGGGCCTAGCGGAGCCGTTGGGTGCCATCGTGGGGTATTTGCTTCTCCAGCCGTTCCTGGGGCCACAGTCGCTCGGTATCACTTTCGCTGCAATCGCCGGCATCATGGTCTTCGTCAGCCTGGACAAACTGCTGCCCACAGCAATCCAAACCGGCAAACACCACACCGCGATTTACGGGATGATTGTCGGCATGATTGTGATGGCATTCAGTCTGCTCATTTTGCCGGGCTAGCAGGCTATTTGGAGGAAATGGCGTACCTAGCTTATGATGAGCGGGCTGTCTTTTCAGCGCCCCCATCGTCTAGAGGCCTAGGACTCCGCCCTTTCACGGCGGCAACACGGGTTCGAATCCCGTTGGGGGTACGGCCCTGTGGCGCAGTTGGTTAGCGCGCCGCCCTGTCACGGCGGAGGTCGCGGGTTCAAGTCCCGTCAGGGTCGCCATCACGCCCCGAGGTTTTCCTCGGGGCGTTTTGCTTTGCGACGATGCCGTGCACGCAATCGTCGCAAAGCAACGCCCTGAAATAGTGATTGAGCAGGCGATTTGTCTGCCATGGTGAGGTCTGTGTAATGTATCAACTCGTGCAAGCGACAGTGTGAACACACTGAGGTGAGTGCGAAATAACAACATATTGGCCCTGTGGCGCAGTTGGTTAGCGCGCCGCCCTGTCACGGCGGAGGTCGCGGGTTCAAGTCCCGTCAGGGTCGCAGAACCGTAAGGTTCTGGCCAGATAGCTCAGTTGGTAGAGCACACGCCTGAAAAGTGTGGGGTCGCCAGTTCGATCCTGGCTCTGGCCACATCAGAAACGCCTCTTTCGCAATAATGCGGAAGGGGCGTTTCGCGCTATAGTCGGGCCCATGTCTGCAACACCTGAAAGCACTGTGCGCAAGAACGAGGCAGAAGGCCAGTACGAAATCCTCGTCGGCGACGAGGTCGCGGGCTACGCCACCTACACTGACCAAGACGGTGTCCGGGACCTGCCACACACCGTGGTGGATCCGAAGTTCCGCGGACAAGGCCTGTCCAAGCCTCTGATGAAATACGCGCTCGACGACGCCCGCGCCGACGGCATGCTGGTTACCCCCACCTGCCCGGCGGTTGAGCGCTACATCGAAAGCAACCCCGAATACGCCGACCTCGTCGCGGCCGAAGACTAAATGATGTAGTCGCCCTTGTTGACGTAGCAGTCCGGGTCCACCAAACGCGCCCGCTCATCCGTCTTCCGGGGGCGAATCTTCGCCGGAATCCCCACGGCAATCGAATGGGGCGGCACATCCTTCGTCACAACCGCATTCGCGCCGACAGCGGAACCCTCACCGATAACCACGGGGCCGAGCACCTTCGCGCCAGCGCCAATAGTGACGTTGTCGCACACCGTCGGGTGACGCTTCGTTTGCGTAAGCACCTGACCACCCAACGTCACGCCGTGGTAGAGCATGACGTTGTCACCGATCTCCGCGGTCTCCCCAATCACGATCCCCATACCGTGATCGATGAAAAACTTGCGCCCAATCGTCGCGCCCGGGTGAATCTCAATACCGGTAAGGAAACGATTGGCCTGCGCCAAAACACGTGCCGCGCCCTTCCAGCCGCGCTTCCACATGACGTGGCAGACACGGTGCATCCAAATGGCATGCAACCCGGAATAGACAACAGCGTTCTCAACATCGCCTCGCGCCGCAGGATCATGATCGCGGGCGTTGGCTAGATCTTCGCGGATGGTCGACACCACAGATTTGGCCATAGAAAGCATGGCGTGCAGTGTACCAACCTGTTCATTTGGGCCGACAATAAAAATTCCCCTCCCTGCCAGCGATGGTGTGGTGGCGGGGAGGGGAGTCGTCGATAAGCAGATTAGTCGCGAATGTCCTCGTAAAGGATCGTGGAGACATAGCGCTCGCCGAAGTCCGGAATGATCACCACGATCGTCTTGCCCGCGTTCTCCTCGCGGGAGGCCAACTCAAGGGCTGCCTTCACGTTCGCGCCGGCAGAGATGCCGCCGAGGATCGCGTCCTTGATCGCCAGTTCGCGAGAAGTAGACACGGCATCCTCGTTACTGACAGCGATGATCTCGTCGACAACCGTGCGGTCCAGCGTGCCCGGTACAAAGTTTGCGCCGAGGCCCTGGATCTTGTGCGGGCCAGCCTCGCCCTTGGACAGCAGCGGGGAAGCAGCCGGCTCAACCGCGACGGCCTTCACATCAGCCTTCTGCTCCTTGAGGTACTTGCCAGCGCCCGAAATCGTGCCACCGGTACCAACGCCAGCGACGATGAAGTCAACCTCGCCGTCAGTGTCGTTCCAGATCTCCGGGCCGGTGGTGGCGTAGTGGATCTTCGGGTTTGCTTCGTTCTCAAACTGACGGGCCAGGATAGCGCCCTCGTTCTTCTCGACGAGCTCGTTCGCCTTCTCCACAGCACCCTTCATGCCAGCGGCACCCGGGGTAAGCACGATCTCCGCGCCGTACGCGCGCAGCAGCACGCGACGCTCGGTGGACATCGTCTCCGGCATGGTCAGGATGACCTTGTAGCCCTTCGCTGCACCCGCGAGAGCGAGTGCGATACCGGTGTTGCCGGAGGTTGCCTCGACGATGGTGCCGCCAGGCTTGAGCTCGCCGGAGGCCTCGGCAGCCTCGACGATTGCCTTGCCGATGCGGTCCTTGACCGAGTTCGCAGGGTTGTAAAACTCGAGCTTCGCAAGAACTCGAGCCTTCGAGTTCTCGGTGATGCCCTGCAGCTCCACGAGCGGGGTGCCGCCGATGAGGTCGAGGACGTTCTTTGCAATCTTCGCCATGATGCTCCTTTAAACACGTTGATTGTTGGAGTTGCTGCCAGACAGCATACACGCCACGCTAGACAGGACGGTATAGATCTACTGAACCGATAGGTACGGGGGAGGGTTTGAAATTGCGACTTGCCCGATTGGGCTCGACTTTCCTGTGGCTCCATATCGGCGGGGCTAAATTTTGCTACCCCCGTTCGCGCGTTATGATGGTGAAGATTTTCGGCCAAGTTCAACTCCGGGTGAGCCCAAACGGGTGACCCCGGTTCGTGGAAGGCAAACAGGTATGACGATGGACGCGCAGCGCATCAAAGACGACGACGATGCGATCCGTGCGGCACTCACCGCGTTGAAGACCACGACGGGCATCCCTGTCGCCATGTACGGAACACTCATCGCGGACAACCGACTGCAGATCACCCAGTGGATCGGACTGCGAACCCCTGCGCTGCAGAACCTCACGCTCGACGCCGGGACGGGCGTCGGCGGACGTGTAGTCAACACTCGCCGTGCCGCGGGTGTCTCTGACTACACGCGTGCGAACACCATTTCGCACGAGTACGACAAACAGATTCAAGATGAGGGACTGCACTCGATCGTGGCGGTGCCGGTCATTGTCAACCGCGAAGTCCGTGGCGTTCTCTATGTTGGTGTCCACTCGCCTGTCCGCCTCGGGGAGAAGGTCATTGAGGAAGTCACCATGACTGCACGCTGCCTCGAGCAGGAGCTTGCGATTAACGCAGCGCTTCGCTCTGGCGACGGTGTAGGTGACCGTGCAGGCGCCAAGGGCGGCCGTCAGATGAGCGGTGCCGAATGGGAGCAGGTGCGCTCCACCCACTCGAAGCTGCGCATGTTGACCAATCGTGTAGACGACGAAGACCTGCGCAAGGAGCTTGAGCAGCTTTGCGAGCAGCTGGTTTCCCCAGTGCGCGTGAAGCAGACGACGAAGCTCTCCGCCCGCGAGCTCGACGTGCTGTCCTGTGTGGCGCTGGGCCACACCAACGTTGAGGCGGCCGAAGAGATGGGTATCGGTGCTGAGACGGTGAAGTCCTACCTGCGAAGCGTGATGCGCAAGCTTGGTGCTCACACCCGCTATGAAGCGGTGAACGCGGCACGCCGTATTGGCGCGCTTCCCTAACCCTTGACGTTCTGGAGCGCCCCGCAGAGTTCGGTACTGTTGTGGGCGTGAAAGAACGTTTTTTGGTCACAGGTGGAACGCGACTCGAAGGCCTAGTGCACGTCGGGGGTGCGAAAAACAGTGTCCTCAAACTTATGGCAGCAGCGCTGCTGACCGAGGGCACGACGACACTTCGCAACTGCCCTGAGATTCTCGACGTCCCGCTCATGGGCGACGTCCTCGTCGGCCTTGGTTGTGAAGTGGAGATTGAAGGCGATGTCGTACGCATCACAACACCCGCTGAACTGTCCCCACATGCCGACTTTGACGCGGTCCGACAGTTCCGCGCTTCTGTGGCGGTGCTGGGGCCTCTCGTCGCAAGGTGTACTGAGGCGTACGTTGCGCTCCCAGGGGGCGACGCCATCGGTTCGCGCCCTCTGGACATGCATCAATCAGGGTTGGAAAAGCTCGGTGCGACGACCCATATCGAACACGGCGCGGTTGTTGCACGTGCTGAGAAGCTCTGCGGCGCCGCAATCGAGCTCGACTTCCCGTCGGTCGGCGCTACCGAAAACATTGTCACGGCAGCAGTGCTTGCGGAAGGTCGTACGACCCTGGATAACGCCGCCCGTGAACCCGAGATCGTCGATCTTTGCGACATGCTCAACGCAATGGGCGCGAATATCACTGGCGCCGGCACATCCTGTATCACCGTCGACGGTGTGGAGAAACTACACCCCACTGAACGGACGGTGATCGGCGATCGCATCGTCGCTGGCACGTGGGCATATGCCGCGGCCATGACGCAGGGTGATGTCACCGTTACCGGCGTCGCGCCTGGTCACCTGCACCTCGCATTGGCGAAGTTGAAGCTCTCGGGTGCCGAGGTGGAGACCTACGACAACGGCTTCCGCGTGCAAATGCGTCAACGCCCGAAAGCCGTCGACTATCAGACGCTGCCGTTCCCGGGCTTCCCAACTGACCTCCAGCCGATGGCGATCGCCCTGTCTGCAGTGGCAGACGGCGTTTCCGTCATTACTGAGAATGTCTTCGAAGCACGCTTCCGCTTTGTCGACGAAATGATGCGCCTTGGTGCCGACGCCAACGTCGACGGCCATCACGTAATGATCCGAGGCGTGGAAAGCCTGTCATCAACCGACGTGTGGTCTTCGGACATCCGTGCAGGTGCCGGTCTAGTTTTGGCTGGTCTTGTGGCAGACGGCGTCACCACAGTTCACGATGTGCACCACATCGACCGCGGCTACCCGGAGTTTGTTGAGAACCTCAACAGGCTTGGGGGTCATGTAGAACGTGTTAACGACTAGGCATTTACCCGCAGTAACCTGCGGGTTTGTGTTTATGTTTGGGTGTGTGTAACTTAATCCCAGTCAGCGA